>DATEWZ010000119.1:0-27434 GCA_035257485.1 Chthoniobacterales bacterium | reverse complement strand
CGAGTTTTCTCGTCAAAGGCGACAACGGCGCAACCGCCGACATCTCTTTTGTTAGTTTGGGCGCATCCGCCGGCAACGTGCTCGAGAATGTAAATCGCTGGCTCTCGCAAATTGGTCAGCCGGCGATCGACGAACAAAAGCTGAATCAAATCGCGCAACGACTCACGACCCAGATCGGTGAAGTGACCGTTGTCGATCTTGAAGGGCTGCCGGCAGACGCCGACCCGAAAAAAGACGGTCGGATCATCGCCGCGATGACAACAAGCGGAAGCTCGACCCTGTTTTTCAAAATTCGCGGCCATGCCGCGCTAACCGAATCGCAAAAGAGCGACTTCATTAAATGGGTCGCGGCGGTTTGTAATTCACAAGGCGGAGCGAAGTCGCCGCAAACCGCGACCACCATGCCGGCACCAGATTCTGGGAATCCGCAGATCAAATGGCAAACGCCTTCCGGTTGGAGCGAGCTCGCGCCGTCCGCGATGCGTTACGCCAGCTTCAGCGCCGGGGCGAACAACGACAAAGTCGACATTTCAATCGTGACTTTCCCGGGCGAAGGCGGCAATGACGCGGACAATGTGAATCGCTGGCGTCAGCAAATGGGGCTGCCTCCAATGAGTCCGGCAGCGATTGCAACCCAGGTCGCGCCGTTGAAGACTCCGGAAGGAAATTTCTCAAGCGTGGACATCGCGGGCGCGAACGCCCGCACGCTCGCGGCTTGGACGCGGCGCGGTGATCACGTTTGGTTTTTCAAAGCCACCGGGCCAAGCAGCGCAGTTGAAAAAGAAAAACCGAAGTTCGTGAAATTTATCGAATCTATTCGATTTTAAGACTATGGCGCGCAAGATTGTCGATCTGTTCACTTCGCTGAAACTGACAATTGTTTGTCTGGCGGCGGGGATGGCGCTCATTTTCGCCGGGACGCTCGCGCAAGTGCATCTCGGAATTCACGAAGCGCAGCAGCGATATTTTCAAAGCTGGCTGGTTTGGTGGCCGGCCGAAGGGCGCGGGTTTCGGGTTCCCATTTTTCCCGGCGGCCATCTGATCGGCGCAGTGCTCCTGATTAATTTGATCGCGGCACACGCGAAACGTTTTCATTGGAGCTGGCGCAAGCTCGGAATTCATCTCACTCACGCCGGGCTGATCATCATGCTCGCCGGCGGACTCTTTACTGATCTGTTCGCAGTCGAAAGTCATCTGCGCCTCGAGCGCGGCGACACGAAAAATTATTCCGAGGACCAACGCCACATGGAGCTGGCGGTAATCGACACGACCGACAACGATCTCGACCAAGTCACAGCGATTCCGGAATCAGTATTGAGGCAGAACCGCACGATTGATCACTGGAGTTTGCCGTTTCGGATCGTGGTCCGAAATTATTTTGAAAATTCGCGGCACAAAATGTTGAGCGAGGGAAACAGCAACGTTCGCCCGATCGCAAACCAGGGACCGGGCGCGATGATCGCAGTCGAACCGGTTCCGCGCACCACCGCGCAGGACGAGCGCGACGTCCCGGCCACAGCGATTGAAATTCAGCCGAAGGACGGCGGCTCGTTAGGGACCTGGCTGGTGAGCGATGCCCTCGGCGCCCCCCAAGGTTTTTCCTGCGGCGGCCGGACCTGGAAGATCGCGATGCGGACGGCACGCTACTACAAACCCTACAGCGTCACGCTGCAAAAATTCACTCACGAAAAATATGCCGGCACGGAAATCCCAAAAAATTTCGCGAGCAAAGTGACGTTGATCGATCCCGAGCGATCGGTGAGTCGCGACGTGCTGATCTACATGAATCATCCGCTGCGTTATCGCGGCGAAACTTTTTATCAGGCGGGTTTTCAACAGGATGATCGCGCGACGATTCTTCAAGTCGTGCATAACCCGAGTTTTCTCGCGCCCTATGTCGCGTGCGTGATCGTCGCGGCCGGCTTGCTCGTGCAATTCGGAATTCATCTGGTCGGTTTCGCCAAAAAACGGAAGAGAGGAACGGCATGAAACGTTTCGTTCCGTGGATTGTCTTGCTCGTGATGGCCGGCTGGATCGGCGGAAACTGGATGCCACCGAAAAAAGCAAGGGACGCTATCGACCTTGCGACGTTTGGAAAACTTCCGGTGCTGGTCGGCGGGCGCGTAAAACCGTTCGACACCGTCGCGCGCAATTCACTGCTCATCATACATGGTAAACAGGAGCTTCGACTTGAAGGCGGCCGCACTCTCAGCGCGATTCAATGGCTGACCGATGTTCTTTTCAATGCGCCGGCGGCTGATCAGTATCCGGTCTTTGTTGTCCAAAATGACGAAGTGCTCGGCTTGTTCGGCTGGCAACAGAGTCAGCGAAAGGATTTCAGCTTCACCGAATTTTCGCCGTTCTTGAAACAGATCGAGGAACAAGGCGATCAAGCCGACAAGCTTGAAGCGGTCCAACGCTCGGCTTATCAAAGCGCGATCCTGAATTTGCGGAACGGTCTCGTTCTTTATCAACGGCTGAAGAGCAGCGCGCAATTGGAGGGAACGCAAAATTTCAGTGACGAACTGAAAACCTACATCGCTTCAGTGCCCGGTGCGGCCAAAGCGGCCGTCCAAGCCCAACACGGCGAAAATTTCGACCGCGGCAAATTGAACGACGTCGCCGAGCTGATTCAGAAATACGAAAAGATTTCCGAGATGGCCTACATCCTCGCCGTCCCCCCGCTGGATCATGGCAGCGACTGGCATTCAATCGGCGACAGTTTATTGCACTCGGTCAGCACCGGTGTGCTTCACCCCATTGTCGTCGAATACGCGCAGATTAGCGACGCGTATCGCGGCAAAGATCGCACGGCGTTCGATCAACATGTCGATCTTGCGACGAGTTGGTTCGCCAAAGAACAACCGAACGCGGTGAAGCGCGCGTCGTTCGAATTTCTATTCAATCGCCTGCAACCGTTCAGTCAGAGCATGGCGATCTATGTTCTCGCATTTCTTCTCGCCTGCGCATCGTGGCTGGGTTGGAATCGAACCTTAAACCGTTCCGCGTTCTATCTTTTGCTGCTCGCGCTCACGATTCACACCTTCGGACTTTTTTCGCGGATGTATCTGCAGGAACGCCCGCCGGTAACGAACCTTTATTCATCGGCGATTTTCATCGGCTGGGGCGCAGTCATCGTTTCGCTCATTCTTGAACGGATTTATCGGGACGGAATCGGCGCCGCCTGCGCAGGCGCGATCGGTTTTGTCACACTGATCATCGCGCACCATCTCGCCGGCAGCGGCGACACGCTGGAAATGCTGCAGGCCGTTCTCGACACCAACATCTGGCTCGCGACGCATGTCGTTTGTATCACGACCGGTTACTCGGCCATGTTTCTTGCCGGCATGCTCGCAATTATTTACGTCGTGCGCGGGGTGTTCACGCGCTCGCTGAAAAAGCAAACCGCCGATTCGCTCGCGCGCATGACTTACGGCGTGGTTTGTTTCGCCACCCTGTTTAGTTTTGTCGGCACGGTGCTCGGCGGAATCTGGGCCGATCAATCATGGGGGCGGTTCTGGGGCTGGGACCCGAAAGAAAACGGCGCGGTCCTGATTGTTCTCTGGTGTGCGATCACCTTGCACGCGCGCTGGGGTGGATTCATTCGGCAGCGCGGACTGATGATGATGGCGATCTTCGGCAACATCGTGACCAGTTTCTCGTGGTTCGGCGTCAACATGCTCGGTGTCGGTTTGCACTCGTACGGGTTCATGCAGAAAGCGTTTCCGTGGCTGCTCGGGTTCATGATTAGTCAGCTCGCGTTAATCACGATTGCGAGCATGCCCTTGGAAAACTGGCGGAGTTTCAGTTCAACGGCACAGTCTCCCGATGAAGAATTGCCAGCCCCAAGTGCTGCTTGATCAGATGCTTGCCGTCCGATAGAATTTTTTTGGAAAATGGAGCAAACAGCAGCTTCCAATTCGAAAACTTCGCGCCGCCACTTTCTCGATCTTCTTCTCGGCGCCAGCGCGCTCGGGTGGATAGTGAGCGTGGCCTATCCGATCATCCGTTATCTCAAGCCGTTGCCGCAAACCGGGCCGACCGGGCCGACCCATTTGACGCGCGATGAAGCCTCCAAGCTCGAGCAAAACAAATTCGTGATCGTGCCGGTGAGTGGCCAGCGAGTGATCGTCCTGCAGGCACCGGATCAACTCGTCGCCTTCACCGCGAAATGCACTCATGAAGGTTGCACCGTGACCTATTTGCCGGGCCAATCAGTGATCTGGTGCCCATGTCACGACGGCCGGTTCGACCTGAACGGCCGCGTTTTGTCGGGGCCGCCGCCGAAACCTTTGACAAAGTACATCGCGCAACGCCAGCCCGACGGCGGGATCGTGATTTCGGAAGAAAGGACATGATATAGAGACCTCCGGAAATCGCGGAGGGTTAAGAGGGTGGCTGGATCGGCGCTATCAAATAACGCCGCTGTTTGAATTTCTTCGGCACAAGGAAGTGCCAATCGGCTCGCACTGGATGGGCTGGTACTATCTCGGCGGCGTAACGATGTTTTTCTTCATCGTTCAAGTCATTACCGGCGTGCTGCTGTTGATGTACTATCAACCGGGAGAAGCGACCTCCTACGAAAGCATCCGGTTCCTCACCACCAAGGTGCCGTTCGGTTGGCTGATTCGATCGATTCACAGCTGGAGCGCGCATCTGATGATCATTTCGCTCTGCCTTCACATGTTCAGCACGATGATGCTGAAGGCCTACCGCCCGCCACGCGAGATCACGTGGGTCTCCGGATACCTGTTATTTTTGCTTACCCTCGGCTTCGGTTTCTCCGGATATCTTTTGCCGTGGAATAAGCTCGCTTATTTTGCGACCACGGTAGGCACCAACATTGTCCAATCGGTGCCGTTCCTGGGTGACTGGCTGCTCCAAGTGATGCGCGGCGGACACGACGTGACCATCAACACGCTCTACCGGTTTTTCGCCGGTCATGTGGTGATTCTGCCGCTCGCCTTCGTCGGTTTGATCGGATTGCACCTCTTGCTGATTCAACGGCAGGGAATGGCCCCACCGGTCGGGACGAGCTCCGCCCCGCGCGGCATGAAATTTTTCCCAAGCTTCGCGTTGCGGGATCTGTTGCTCTGGTTCGCGTGCCTGATGTTGCTGGCGATACTGGCCGTGTTTCTTCCTTACGGGCCGGGAATTCCGGGAATGGATTGGGAACTCGGCGAAAAAGCGGACCCGTTCGCGCCGGCGTATCCGGGAATCAAACCGGAATGGTATTTTTTGTGGGAGTATCAACTCCTTAAGGAATTTCCGCCGCATCTTTTCGGACTCGAAGGACCGCAGGTCTGTTTGTTCGTGATCGCGATTCTGCTCGGCATTTGGGCGATCATTCCCTGGCTGGATCGGCGGGCCTATCGCAACATGCATTCGCCGGCGTTCAGCGATTTCGGCTGGGCTGCGATTTTGTTTCTGACGTATCTGACGCTAAAGGGTTGGGACATCGGCGCGAAAAGCGGGATTGATGATCCCGCATCGCTGCAAAAAATCGCGCAGGTTTGCGCATGGTGGACTTTGGCCGCCGGCGCTGTTGTCGTTATCGTTCGTGCCTGGCGATTTGAACATCGATGGTTCATTTTGACCGGCGCGGCGCTATTGCACATCACGCTTCATGGCCTGCTCGGTTTTTCTTACCTGCTCGCCGCGTTGATTTCGGTGATTGCCGCCGGCGTTGTAATCATCGCGACATTTTTTCTAAGTCGGATCAATCGGAGCGCCGCGGCGTGAAGACGATGTCGATCTTCGCCGGACTGGTGTTGTTTTCGGCGGTCGCTTTTCCCGCGGATCAACCGGGGACCGCGGCATCACCGAAACTGGCGACGATGTTCGACGCCAAAGACGAACAGGGCAAACCGATTATCACTCCGGAGCAGCGCACTTATTTCGACGGACTCAATGACAACCTCAAAGAGCTGCTCAATCACGCCGTGGAAAAGGAAACGATCTCACGCGCGGAGCACCTCTCGATCCTGCTCGGATTGCAGCTGAGCTCGCAAAAGATGGAGCTGTTGCTCCAGAACAATTGCATTCTTTGTCACAGCGATCCGGCGAACCACACGCCCGACACGCTTTTCGCGGTCATAACCGGTCCAGAAGCACAAGCATCGCACATGAATCTGAAGGGGGTGGTCGAGGATGTTCATTTTCGTCGCGGCCTTTCCTGCGCTGGTTGCCACGGCGGCGATCCCAGCGCTGACCTGGGTCACAATCACGTCAAGGAATGGCCGGAGAAGGACCGGGATAAGAATCGCGCGTGGGTCGTGGCGTTTTGCGCCCGTTGTCATTCCGATCCGGCGAAAATGCACGATTTCAATCCGGCGCTGCCGACCGATCAGCTCGCGAAATTCAAAACCAGCCCGCACGGCCATCGACTGCTCGATCTTCACGACGATCGCGCGCCGTCCTGCGTGAGTTGCCATGGCGTCCACGGGATCCGGCCGGCGAAGGATCCGCAATCGAAAGTTTACGCGCAACGCGTTCCCGAAACGTGCGGTGCCTGTCACGCGAACGCCGCGACCATGGCCGGCATCACTCGCGCCGATGGCTCGCCCATGCCGACAAATCAACTGGCCGAATACAAGACCAGTGTTCACGGTCACGCCCTTCTTGAGCGCGGTGATCTCGGCGCGCCGCGATGCAATACTTGTCATGGCAATCACGCGGCGAGCCCGCCCGGTGTTGCGCAGGTGAGCAAAAGCTGCAGCATCTGCCACTCAGCCAACGCCAGTTTGTTCGACGGCAGCAAACATAAACAGGCGTTCGATCAACATAAGTGGCCGGAATGCGGCCAATGCCATGGCAATCACAACATCGCCAAAACGAACGACCAAATGCTTTCGACCGCCGTTGGCGGACTGTGCGGTGATTGCCACCATCAATATTCGAAGAACAATCCGGATTGCATTCAAAGCGCAGATTATTTCCACAAAACGATCGCGGAAATGGATGATGCGCGGAAACGTTTGAGCGAGGAGTCGGAAAAACTTGCGTCCCGCGGCCTGGATGTCGAACCGATCACGAACCAGCTCACTGAATTGACCGACGCTCTGAAGAAATCGCGTACTTACGTGCATTCATTCAGCCAAGCCAGCTTTCAACAAGCCGCCGCGCCGGGGCTGGCTGCGATCATCAAGACTGACGAGCTGACCAATGCGGCGCGCCAGGAATTCGAGTACCGGCGCTGGGGACTCCGCGCCGCCATCGCGGTGATCGGCCTTCTGATGTTGACGATTTACCTCAAACTTCGGCAACTCGAGAAAGAGTGATGAATACTGAATCCGAGAAGAAGTTTTTCCCAAGCGGTGCGATTTTCTTTTTTGCGCTGCTGCTAATTTTCTACGCCGCGCTCTGGCTGGTGATCTACTGGCTCATGATCGCGCGCAGTTAATATGACTCCCGCGCTCAAGCTCGAACGGCGCATCGTCATCATTGCGACCGCGTTCGTTCTCGTGCTTTTCGGATTGGCCGCAATGGCGATCAATCTATTTCATGTCGGACTGCCCACTTGTTTGACTGACATCAAACCGTTCCAGAAGGGCGAACTTATCGCGCATTCGCCGACGCACTATGAACTGCGCTACGTGGCGAAGATGTGGGATTTCGAGCCGAAAGAAGTGACCGTGCCCGCCGGATCGACAATCGACATTTACGTAAGCACGCCCGACGTGACGCACGGACTGATCTTGTTGGGAACGAATTTGAATCTGATGGTCGTTCCTGGCGTGGTGAATTACGCGCGGGTGAAGTTGGATCAAGCGCGCAACTACCAATTGCTTTGTCATGAATATTGCGGGACGGGCCACGAACGAATGGCCGCGAATCTCCGCGTGGTGGATGCAGCAACTTTCGCCGCCGCGAAATCAGCCGCGACTCCGGCGCCAGTCGAGCAAGGCGACGCGATGGTCAAACTTCTCGAAGCAAAAGATTGCCTCACCTGTCACTCCGTCGACGGTTCGGACGGAATTGGGCCGACTTTCAAAGGAATGTTTGGGCGCAAAACGAAGCTCAAAGGCGGATCGACCATCACCGCGGACGAAAAATATCTGCGCGAAGCGATTCTGGATCCGAGCAAGACGATTGTTGACGGCTTCGATGACGTGATGCCGAAACCGGAAATAACCGACGAAGAAGTGAACGCATTGATCGAGTACCTCAAGAATCTGAAATAGAAATGGAACTCCTTAACGAGCGGAAGATCGAGATCGAGCCAGGCTTGAAACGAATGATCCTGATCGAGCTGGTTCTGCCGACGGCGTTGCTTGTTATCGGGATTTATCACGGATTAATGCAGGTGCTTTATCGCGCCGGACACATCCACACCCGGAAAGTTTTGGGATTGGAATATTACCAAGGCCTGACGCTCCATGGCGTCGTAAACGCGATTGTCTTCACAACCTTCTTTGCGGTCGCGTTCGGTTACGCGGTGATCCGTTTTTATCTCGGCCGCGTCAACATGAAGATCGCGTGGCTTTCGTTCACGCTAATGATCGTCGGCACATTGCTTGCGGCCGGCGCGATTCTGTCCGGCACATCAAGCGTGCTCTACACGTTTTATCCCCCGCTCCGCGCACATCCCGCGTTTTACATCGGGCTCACACTGGTCGTGGTCGGGTCGTGGATTGCATTCTTCAATTGGCTGCCGGTTTACTTTTCCTGGAAGCGCGAGCATCCCGGCGAAAAGGTTCCGCTCGCGGTCGTCGGAATATTTGCCGCGTTCATTGTCTGGTTGATCGCAACGATCCCGGTCGCGATCGAAATTATTTTCATGCTCATCCCGTGGTCGTTCGGTTGGGTCGCAACCGTGAACGTGCCGCTCGCGCGGATGCTCTTTTGGTTCTTCGGTCATCCACTCGTCTATTTCTGGCTGCTGCCGACCTACGTGATGTACTACACGATGTTGCCGAAAGTTTCGGGCGGAAAACTGTTCTCCGATTTCGCCGGCCGGCTCACCTTCATGTGGCTGATTCTCTATTCCGCGCCGGTCGGCATTCATCACCAATTCACCGAGCCGGGGATCAGCAGCACCTGGAAATTCGTCCACGCCTTTTTCACGATGCTCGTGGCGGTGCCGAGTTTTGCGACCGCGTTTGTCATGGCCGCTTCGATGGAATTGGGCGCACGTGAGCGCGGCGGTAACGGCCTGATGGGTTGGTGGAAAAAACTTCCTTATCTCGACACCCAGCGCTGGCTCTTCGGTTATTTCTTCTGTGGGCTTTTCATTTTTATTTTCGGCGGCGTAACCGGGATCATCAACGCTTCCTACAATCTCGACATCGTCGTCCACAACACGTCCTGGTTGCCGGCGCATTTTCATCAGACTGTCGCTGGTCCGGTGTTCCTCTCTTACATCGGCATGACCTTGTTCCTGGTCGCGAGATTGACCGGCAAAGAAATCAAACTCCCGCGCATGAATGTTTGGGTTCCGTACATCTGGACGCTTGGGATCATGATCTTCTCGACCGGACTTTTCATCAGCGGCGCCAGCGGCGAACCGCGACGGACAAACATGGGACTCACTTATGCAAATCCGGATTCACCGCTCTATCACGCCGACTGGCAGACGCCGCGAATGCTTGGCGTTCTTGGCGGAACAATCATGACGATTGCCGCGCTTATGTTCTTCATCGTTTTCTTCGCCACTTTGTTTGCAAGATCGACGAGGCAGGGCGCGCTCGAGTTGGTTGTTTCAGAGCCATATCACGATGAAAACGTTCGCGCGGTGCAAAGCTTCACGCCCTGGCTTGTCGGCGCCGCATTGTTGCTCGTCATCGCCTATACCCCGCCGATTGTACAGACATTGCGCAGCAATTTTCCCGGCGCGCCGCCTTACACTCCGGACCGACCGACGCCGATCAATACTTCAAACCCGTGAAACGAATCTTTGCGCTTTTTCTAATTTGCGCCGTCACTTTGCACGCGAACGTTGTCGATCTTGCGCCGGAGCGCGGGCGGGCGGTGCAATTGATCAATTGGACTGATGAATTCGGACGCGCGCGAAACTTGTCCGAATTCTCCGGATACCCGCTAATTCTGCTTCCAATTTACACCCGCTGCCCGGGTCCTTGTCTCCAAACCGTCGATCGATTGAAGTCCGCGCTCGCCGATTCTTCGAGCAACCCGCGGCAGTTTCGCGTTCTCTTGTTTTCCTTCGATCCATCTGACAACGCCGCAACCTTGGCGAAATACCGCGAGCGCGAAAATATTCCGCTCAGCTGGTCGATCGGCGCCACTTCTCAAAACGAGATCGACGCGTTTCTGGAATCCATCGGCATCCAGGTGGGCAGGGCCGGGACTGAATTTACGCACCCGAACATTCTCGTTTTTCTCGATTCGAAATTGCGGATCGCGAAATGGATTTACGGAACGGCGTATTCGGGCCGGGATGTCGATCTTGCATTGCGAGTTGCCGGCGGCGAGAGCGACTGGATCGGTCAACACGCTCAATTGCTCTACTCGCTCTTACTTTTCGCCGGTTCCGCTCTGTGCGTCGCACTCGCCTATTCTCTAATGCAATTCTTCTCGCTCCGCCGCTCAAGCGGCGACGGTTCCGCGGTCCGGCACCTTGCAGCCGACCGTTAAACCTTCGTAGGTTTCGCCCACGATATGATCGACCACGGCCTTGAGATCATGGCTGTTTTCTTCCCAGGCACGTAGTTGTCGATCCGCGCCGGTGCCTTCGCGCAGAATTTTGTCGACGTGCGCAATTTCGCGATGCAGGCCGAGCTCGTCCACCTCGGTCGCAATGAACGCGATCATTTCGTGGAGCAGATCGCGTTCATCGACTTCGCAGCACCGTCCAAAATCAATCAGCTTTCCGTCGAGGCCGTAACGCGCCGCCCGCCAACGGTTCTCATCGATTAACCGCCGCGGATAACTGCGAAAGGTAACGTTCTGCGCGCGCAGCTTGTGCAACTTCACCACGATGGCCTGCATTAGTGCCGCGAGCGCAATCGTGTCGTCGACGCGCGATTGAGCGTCGCAAATCCGAAATTCGATCGTGTTGAAGAACGGATGGAGCCGAATGTCCCACCAAATCTTTTTCGCGTTGTCGATGCAACCGGTCGCAACCAGCAGCTTCAGATAATCGTCGTATTCCGACAAACTTTCGAAGGCGTCCGGAATGCCGGTTCGCGGAAAACGCTCGAAGATCATTTGCCGATACGCTTTCAGTCCGGTGTTTTGTCCGAGCCAGAAGGGCGAATTGACCGAGAGCGCGTAAAGATGCGGCAGAAAATAACGCGCTTGATTCATCACATCGATCGCTTCCTCGCGATCGGGAATGCCGACGTGGACGTGCAAGCCCCAAATCAAATTCGCGCGCGCGATTTGCTGCATATCGTTCAAGATTGTCGCGTAGCGTTCGTCCGGGCTGATGAGTTGGTCCATCCAATGCGAAAATGGATGCGTCCCAGCGGACGCGATTTTCAATCCTTCTATTTCCGCGATCCCGGCCAACTCGCTGCGAAGCGCGATCACCTGCCGGCGCGCGTCGTGAATGTCTTGGCAAATCGGCGTCCCGAGTTCGACCACCGACTGATGCATTTCCGCTTTCACGTGCTCCTTCAACAACACTTTGCCGTCGGCGAGAATTTGTTGAATATGCGAACGCAGCTCGCGTGTTTCCGGATCGATGATCTGAAATTCCTCCTCGATTCCGAGCGTGAATGCATGATCGCGCACACGGGGCTTTGTTTTTTTCGTTGTTGTCCTAGTTGCAGCACGATGAGTTTTCGCCGGGGTTGAGCCGTTGCCCAACATCGCAACAGAAATGTTTGGCATCTTCATGGGTGCAATTTACCGGACGCGCCGAAGCGCTGCTTCCCCTTAATTGCCATTTATTGGCCATTTTTTGCGAAGAATGAGCTATCGATGACAAGAAACGCACACTATTCGGCAACAGGCGAGGAGCGAGCGTCGCGATTGCGAATCATCTTCGAAATATGAAAACCGTGTCTCAACCCAGCATGCTCGCGGAAAAGAAGGAGCTTTGGAAAGAAATCGCGGCCCATCCCTTTCTCGCCGGAATGAACCCACACCATCTCGAGTTGCTCAGCCGCTACGCGACAAGAAAGAACTTCGCACCGGGCGAAATAATTTTCCGCGCCGGCGAGCCCGCTCACGGTTTCTATTTGATTCAAACCGGCACAGTCGCGCTCGAGGGCTCGGTCATGGAACACGGACAAATCGCCACCGACACGGTGCACGCGGGCGAACCGCTCGGTTGGTCATGGCTTTTTCCGCCCTATCGCTGGCACTTTGATGCGCGCGCGATGGAACCGACTACGGCGATTTTTTTCGATAGCGACCAGTTGCGCCAGCATTACAACGAAGACATCACCCTTGGGCATGATCTTTCCCAGCGCATCTGCAAAGTCATGGCGCACCGGCTTCAAGCGACACGGCGCAAGCTCATTGAAACAGTTCAGCGCTCGGGTGTGGTGGTCTAAAATGACGATAGAACACCGCAACCAAAAGAGGGTAGAATGGTTTTATTGGTGAGGCTTGTGTTTATGAAAAGTTTCCTGACAGTCCTGACCGCGGTGGCCGTGAACCTGGCTGCGAGCAGCGCTTGGGCACGAGGAAACAGCGGCGGCTCCTCGGCCCCGGCCACATCCGGAGGACATAGCGGTTCGTCCGCCCCCGCAGCAATTTCCTCGGCCGGTCCGCGACTCAGCGGCGGAGCGATGCCGCATTATGCGCGCTCGGGGCAAATGCCCTACCGGCCGACCGTCACTTATCGCAATGGAACCAAAACGTTGAACTATCCGGCGGTCCAAGGCTCAACCGTGTATCGTTCGACCCCTTCGAACTTAAGCAACGTAAATAACGCGCGTGCGATGAGACACAGCAACGCAAATCTCCAAACGCGCTCGGCCAATTTACAACGCAGTAGCGGAAATTTTCAACGCGGCAGCGGAAATTTGCGCACCACATCGGCAAACTCTCAACGCCTCGGCAATTCGCGCGCCGGCGGAAATTCTCAACATGCGGCGGCGATGAACATCGCATCGAAGAAGGGGAATCGAATCGATCCGCAAACATCGGCGCGTTTACGGAATTGGCACGGGAATGTTTCCTCAACCGCGCAAGCGCAACAGAACCATTGGAACAATTGCCACCATCATCACAATCACGATTGGTGGCACAACCACTGCGTCGCTTTCATCTTCTGGGACTGGGGCTGGTGGGGTTGGTGGGACGGTTGGTGGTATCCGGCGTGGGGCTACGATCCCTACTCTTATTATGGATACAACGATCCGGTCTATGGTTACGGCGATCTTTCTCCGGAACAAATTGTCGCCAGCGTCCAGATCGCCTTGCAACAGCAGGGCTACTACCAGTATGCGATCGATGGTCAGATGGGGCCCATGACCAAGGAGGCGATCGCGCGGTATCAACGCGACCATCGCCTGCCGATCACATACGGCGTCGATCCCGCTACGCTCGGATCGCTTGGCATCGTTCATTAGTTGCAACTGCGCGCTTTCGGCGTTGAAATTTCGGCGTGGAGAATTCGTCCGAGCCGAAAAGACAAAAACGCAGCAACGTCAGCGCAGGATTGTTGATGTTTCGGCGCGAGAATAATTCGGTGGAATTCTTGCTCGTGCATCCTGGCGGTCCGTTTTGGAAAAACAAAGACGACGGCGCGTGGTCGATCCCAAAAGGAGAAGCGCAGCCGGATGAAGACCTGCTCGCGCGCGCGAAAATTGAATTCGAAGAAGAATTAGGATTCAAACCGGACGGCGATTTCATTCCGCTCGGCTCGATCCAACAAAAAGGTGGGAAGACCGTTCACGCCTGGGCGTTTCAGGGCGATCTGCCGCAGAATTTCCAACTAAAATCGAACACGTTCGAGATCGAGTTCCCGCCGCGCTCCGGCAAGTTCAAAGAATTTCCCGAGATCGATCGTGCGGAATTTTTCGTGGAAGAAATCGCGCGTCGCAAAATCAATCCCGCGCAACTGCCGTTCTTCGATCGGCTACGCGAAGCGCTCCGGCACTGACTTACCCGGACCGGATCGCTCGACGAATTGTCAGCCACGCCGCGACGATGGCCGATCCTACAAACGCGCAGGTCATATCCTTTTGCGCATCCCAAATGTCGCCTTGCGTGCCGAGATAGGCCGCGCCGAGATCCGGACGAACGATCATCGCGATCACCGCTTCGATAATTTCGAAGAAGCTGCTCAGCGCCCAAAGCGCCGTCGCCGTTAGCCACGGCGCCCACCTTTCTTTCACCCGAGCTGAGCGCACCAAAACTTCGGTCATCGGATAAACGAGCAAGAATCCGAACGCGAAATGAATCACCCGATCATAATGGTTCCGGCTCAAATGCAGCCAATGCTGAATCCAAAATCCCGCCGGCACTTTGGCATAAGTGTAATGTGCGCCAATCGTGTGAAACGCCAGAAAGATCAGGATCAACACATACGACGCGTTCGAAAATTGAAACCGTCGGTAAGTGAGGGCGAGCACTGCCACGCTGATGAAGATCAACAAGTTTTCGAGAAACCAGTCGCCGCGGTCGTGCGGACGAATCGCCAGAGCGATCCAGAGAATCAGGTAAATCCCGACGGCAATCGGCAAGAAAGAATTCCTGCTCTTGCTCACTTGCCACGCCGAAGCCTTGTGCGAAGGCGGGTGCTCTTTCTTCCGCGTCGCGATCGCAACGATTACCATCATGAAGAGTGCGCCGAGCATCGCGGCAAGCATGTCGTTTTGCGCGTCCCATTCATCGCCCTGACCACCGAGCCAATTCACGCCCTGACCCGGCGCGACAATTTCCGCGACAATGCCTTCCAGAATTTCAAAGAAACCACTGACCGCGAGAATAATTCCGGCCGCGATCCAGAAGCTCCAGCCTCGCGAGATTCCGCTGAACCGCCGCAACAATTCACGGACCGGATAGGCAAGAAAAAAACCGAATCCGAAATGGGCCACCCGATCGAAATGATTCCGCGAAAATCCAAAATAATCTTTCGCCCACAAACCGAGCGGCATTTTCGCATAGGTGTAATGCGCGCCGATCATGTGCAGCAAAAGGAAGAGGGCGAGGCAAAACCAGGCCGCGTTCGATAACTGAAGGCGCCGATGCGTCAGCGCCAGCAACAAGGTAACCAGGATGACCAGGATGTTTTCCAGCACCCACGCTTGTCGTTCCGACGGCGCGATCGCGGTGATCACCCAAACGACAACGCAAATGACGATGAGTGTTGCGACAAATCGATTTCGTTTCACCCGCGATTCAACGGTTCTCGCTCGCTTCCGGAGCGAGAACGCAGCGAAATCCGTAAATTACATCCCGATCGTTCCGGTCGATCACGTTCCGATAGGACGATTGCATTTCGCCCTTGTTGCTTGTGGCCCACGAACCTCCGCGCAGCACTCCCCAATCGCGCGCCGCCCCACTCGTACCGCCTTTGTAAGTATCGGCGCACCATTCCCAAACGTTGCCGCCGAGATCGCAAACACCTAACGAGTTCGCCTTAAAGCTTCCGACCGGTGTTGTTCCGCTGCGCTTTTGCGGGACGGAATAACTTCCCGAGCCGGTCGGCGGCGGCCATTGCTTGCCCCACGGAAATTCGTTTTTGATTTTTCCGTCGCGCGCTTGCGGCGTCCCACCGATTTCATTCTGCAAGCCAACCGCCTGACTCCATTCCTTGTCGGTCGGCAACCGGTACGATTGTCGATCTTCGACCAGGTTCTCGTCACGTTCCTTGTCCGTCAGCCATTTGCAAAACGCGACCGCGTCAAACCAATTCACTTTCACGATCGGATGAGTCGGCGCTTGTTGGAAATCGGTCGGTTCGTAACGGCGGCCGGTCGCCTGCAAAAACGCGGCGTAATCCTGCACACGCGTTTCCCAAACTGAAATCCGGATTTCGCCAAGCGGCACGAATTTCATGCCTAGCGAATTGGTGAACGGCTGCCCCGGCGCGGGTCCCACGCTCTTTTCCAGCCGCGCGGCGAGAAATGTTTGCTGCTGCGGCTCAACTTTGCCGCTGATCGAGCTCGGCTTGTAACCGCCAAGTTGCAACTCGTAGGTCACGTCGCCCGGTTTTACTTCCTCGATCACGAGCGGTGTTTGGCCGAGTTCCTTTCCGCTGGCCGTCACGGTCGCGCCACCGGGCGCGCTGGTGATCTTCACGCTGCCGTTGGCAAAAACAAAATGGGCGACGTTTTCACGTTTCGGATCGACCTCGATCTTTTGCAGCTCGCTCGGCCAACCGCCAAGATGGGCCGTTAATTCGTGCGAACGCGCCGGCAGCTCCAGCTGCAAGGGCGCTTTGCCGCGCGCTTTTCCGTCCACCAAAATCTCGGCACCGGCCGGTTCACTCGTGACGTTGACCTTTGCGCTGACAAACGGGAACGATTTGCTCGCCTTTGCTCCGCGCGGGACTTCCACTTCATCGCGCATTTCCCAATCGCCGCGATGCGCAACGACCGAATATTTTCCAGTTGGAAGATCGATGATCGATTGCGGCGTTACGCCTTCGCGCGAAATCTGACCGTCCTCGCTTCGAATCGAAAACCGCGCGCCGGGAGGTTCCGATTGGATCTCGATCGATCCTTTGCTGCGGACCAATCGAAACGCCGGCAGGGTCAGCGAGTGCCGCGGACTGAAATCGACCACCGTTTCCATCGGATCGTAACCCGGCGCCATGATCCGAAGATTGTATTTCCGCGGTTCGAGGTCCTGAAACGTGGCCGGACTCTTTGAGGCGTGGTCGCCCAACACAACAAGCGCACCGACCGGTTCAGTGCGGATGGTCGTTTCCAAATGCAGACCGGGACTTGCCGGTTGGCGTGGCAACCAAAACCAAACGCCCGCCGCGGCGACAACGAAGATCGACAATGCCACGAGAAGAAATTTCGAGCGCGGTCTCTTCGGTTGCTCACCGCGTTCGAGCGCGCGGAGATCGTGATTCATTTCCCCGGCCGATTCGTAACGCTTCTTCGGATCGTTCGCGCAGGCTTTGATCAGAACGCCGTTGAGCTGAAGCAACTGCTCGCGGTCCGGCCGCTGACTCAATTGCGAATCGATTTCCGGAAAATCGAGCCGGTCTTTCCCGGTGCAGGTTTCGTAAAGAAGTTTTCCGAGACTGTAAATGTCGGCCTGCGGCGTTCCCGGACCTTCCGGCGGCACGTATCCCTCAGTTCCGACAAAGGATTGTTGTCCACTCACCGCGACCAATCCGATGTCGGCTAGTTTCGGCACACCATCGGTAAAAATAATGTTCGACGGTTTGATATCGCGGTGGGTAAGGCCGTGCGCGTGCAACGCTTCGAGCGCTTCAGTCAATGACGAGCCAAGGCGGATTGAATCGTCTGCCGACAATCGTTGATGCCGAGCGAGATCGCTTTTCAACGTGCGCGGTTCGTAATGCGCGATGTCGATCTTGCGCCCGGCGACGTGATCGTCCGCCAGCTCCATGCTGTAATAAAGATACTCGCTCGTTCGGCCGACGTGCAGGATGTCGATGAAGCCGGCGTGTCCCCGCGAAATCGGCTCGAAGGCCGACATCCCTTCGAATTCGCGGAGAAAGGCGCGCTCGCTCTCGAAGGTGCTGCGGTAAACGATCTTCACCGCGCGCAACGCCCCGGTCACCGTCCGCGCCAGCCAGATTTCACCATAAGCGCCGCGTCCGATCACGCGCAGCAGTTCGTGATCGGGGATGATCGGAATTTGGGCCGATACTTCGATGGCGGCGATTCTACATAAGCCTCGAGCGCGAGGCAATTGTCCACGGCGTCGGCTAAGGCCTTAGCGCCCTGACTTTTCCAGCGCTTTGATCTCTTTTTTCAGGACCGCACCGACCCGATGCCGCGCGAGATAGACCTGCCCGACGCTGACGCGCAGTTGGGCGGCAACTTTTTGCGCAGGCCATTCTTTGCGCACGTAGCAATCGAAAATCTGAAACTGCTTGGGATCGACTTTCTTCTTCGCGCGCGCGATCGCGGCCTCGAACAAATTGTCTTTCCACTCTTTCTCCCAAACTTCGTCGAGATCGGCGATGCGCGAATCCGGAATGCGCTCAATCGTCGCGGTCATGCGATCGTCCAGGTCGCGCGCGCGCTTCGCGTCACCCGGTCGGCGTTTACGAAACTGATCGACGATGCGCCAACGCGTGATTTGAAGAAGCCAGCCCTTGAAGGAGCCGATCGCCGGATCGTACTTCAACTTGTCGATCTTCTTCGCGACGGTGATCACCGTTTCCTGCACAACTTCCTGCGCTTCGGCGTCGGTCAGTCCCGATTTGCGCGCGGTCGAGTAAATCAGTTTCCAGTACGTGTCGAAGAATTCCTGCCAGCGTTTTTGATCGTCCCAATTCACCAGCCGATCGACCAAACTGCGGCGCGTTGTTGCTAATCCGGGACTCCTCACCGCGAGCGTTTTAGCCCAAGAAATTGGCTAGGAAAAGTCTTCTGAAAGATTTTTGATGGCGGGGCGTATCCAACCTATGAAAACTCCCGCGCCTCTCTCCAAAGCGATTGAAGGGCTCACCGCCGCCGGGGCATTTCTGCGGCGAACTCCTGGGCAAATCTTCGGCAATGTCTCCTGGCAACCGCCCGGCTGGGCGAGTCGATCTCATGAACGTTGGGCCCGACTTGAAAGCGCCTATCCACGCCGGATCGCGCCTGTCGTCCTTGCCATTTTCGCCGTCGCGTGCGCAGGCGCCTGGACTTGGAATTGGTATTCGCATCTTCCAAAACCGCATCGCGTCACGGTCAAGATCACCGCGCCGGAAGTCACAAAACTCGAAAAAGATCTCAAATTCCCGCGACTAACAGTTTACTTCAGCGAATCCGCGGCGCGGCTGGAGGACGTGAAAAAGCCGACCGTGCAGGGCGTCGAACTCCAGCCTCATCTCAACGGCACCTGGCATTGGATCAAAGACGACATTTTGGTTTTTGAACCAACCGAAGATTGGCCGGCCGACCAAAAATTCCGGGTTGTTTTCGACAAGAAATTTTTTCCGGACCACGTCCGGATGGAGAGCTTGAGTTATGAAACGCAGACACCGCCGTTCGCGATCGCGATTAAGAAGGTCGAGCTCTATCAGGATCCGACAGCGCCGACCCAACGCACCATCACCGCCACGCTCGAGCTCACGCACGCGGTCGAGCCCGGAGAGTTGGATCGACATATTCAATTTGAAACCGTTTCCGGTTCGAACCTCTTCGCGCCCAACGATCCTGCGCCGCACTTCAAAGTCACTTACGGCCTGCATCAGCGCGTCGCCTATGTGCAGAGCTCGCCCATTGTCCTCCCGCCAAATGACGATTTCGCGAAGCTTATCTTGAGCAAAGGCGTGCGCACGTCGCAAGGCGGCGCGCAAACGAAGGACGGCGGCGAACAAAAAGTCCAGGTCCCGTCGATCGCGTCGATGTTCAAGATCGATTCGATCCAAACGACGATCGCGAAAAACAAGAACGGCGAGCCGGAACAGTTGATCGTGCTCACCACCACCGCAGACATCGCCACGCGCGACTTGGCCAAGGCACTGGAAGTAAAATTATTGCCAAAACGAAAACCCACGGAGGAAGAAAAGGAGGCCGAGGTCGACAGCTCCGACGAGAGCGACGAATCATCCCCGACGCCTTCGCCTTCGAGCAGTGACGGCGAATCGAACGACGAAGAAGTTGGCTCGCAACTCAAAGAAGCCGAGCTCTGGCAAAGCGCCGACGCTGTTCCGGATGATGTTTTGGACGAGGCGAAATCGGTCGCGATCAGTGCGCTGCCAACCGAGAAGGCGCAGGATCGACAACACGCGTTTCGCGTTCGCGTCGAAACGGACGGCGAGCTTTATGTGCGCATCAAGAAAGGCGTCCGCGCACTGGGCGATTATCCGCTGAGCGAAGATTACAACGCGGTCGTCGAAGTGCCGTCGTTGCCGCGCGAGGTCCAGATCCAGGGCGAAGGCGGCGTGCTGGCGTTGAATGGCGAAAAGAAATTGTCGATCCGTTCGCGCGCCCTGAGCGTGATCGAATTCGAAATCAGCCGCGTCGGCACGAGCCAGATCAATCACCTGGTTAGCCAGACTAGCGGACAATTCGAAAATCCGGTCTTCCAAAACTCGGATTACTTCGACAAGGAAAACATTTCACGGATCGCGACCGAGCGGCAGAACATCGCGATGGAAAACAAATGGAAGGCGAATTACTCGGCCTTCGATTTCAGCAAGCATTTGCAAAAACCGGCCGACGGCGGAAGCGAGCGCGGTTTGTTTTTCCTGAGCGCGCAAGGTTGGGACCCGGAGAAAAAGAAACTGATCGAGGTCAAGGATTCGCGTTTCATCCTTGTCACCGACATCGGGATTTTGACCAAGAAAAACGCAGATGCGAGCCACGAGGTTTTTCTGATGTCGATCAAAGCGGGCAAACCGCTCGCGAACGTGACGGTCGACCTTCTCGGCAAGAACGGCATCCCGCTCCAGAGCGCGAAGACGGACGCGAACGGGCATTGCCCGTTCACCTCAGTTGAAAAATCGACGCGCGAGAAATTGCCGGTCGCGTTCGTCGCCCGCAACGGAGACGACGTTTCGTTCATTCCTTACATGCGTGAAGATCGACAACTGAATTTTTCGCGCTTCGACATCGACGGCGTGGACAATGTGCTTCCGGAAAATCTCGACGCGTTCGTTTTCACCGAGCGCGGCGTTTATCGGCCGGGTGACGAAGTTCACATCGGGCTTTCGGTTAAACAGCGGAACTGGCAGGGAAATCTCAAAGGGCTCCCGCTCGAGACCGAAGTGATGGATGCGCGTGGTCACAGTGTACAGACGCGAAAAATCACTTTGCCCGATTCCGCGTTCACCGAGCTGACCTATCAAACCGCGAACGAATCGCCGACCGGCCTCTACACCTTCAACGTCTTCCTCGTTAAAAACAGCAAGCGCTCGACCATGCTCGGCTCGACCACGGCGCAGGTGAAAGAATTCCAGCCTGACCGGATGAAGATCGACAGTCGCCTGTCGCAAACGTCGCCAAAGGGCTGGGTCCAGCCAAAACAAATGACCGCGACCGTCTCGCTGGCGAATCTTTACGGCACGCCCGCGACCGAGCGGCGCATCGTTTCGAAGATCGAGCTGATGCCGACGGCGTTCTCGTTTCCCGAGTTCAAGGATTACACATTCTTCGATCCGCTTTACGATCCAAAGAAAGAGCGCACCGAACAAACGATCGAGCTTGGCGAAAACAAAACCGACGGCGCCGGGCAGACCCAGTTCGACTTACAGCTCGAGCGTTTCGCGGACGCGACTTACTCAATGCGTTTCATCGCGGAAGGGTTTGAAGCGGAAGGCGGACGCAGTGTCACAACAACCACGAGCACGCTGATTTCGGCACTGCCTTACGTGATTGGCTGCAAAGCGGACGGCGATTTGCGCTACATCGACACCAACAACCCGCGAGTTGTCGATCTTGTCGCGCTCGATCCGCAGCTCAACCGGATCGCGCTCGGCAATGTGACCGCGAACATCATCGCGCAGGAATACGTTTCGGTTCTGACAAAACAGGAGAGCGGCAAGTTCGCTTATGAGTCGGTCCTGAAAGAGCGGCCGGTGAAATCGGAAAAGATTTCCGTGGCCGCAAATGGTTCCAAATACAACCTGCCGACGAACGAGCCCGGGAATTACATCTTCGAGTTGCGTGACGATCAGGAACGCCGTCTCGCCAAAGTTCAGTTCTCGGTTGTTGGTCAGGGCGCCGTTTCGCGATCGCTCGAAAAAAATTCCGAGCTCCAGGTGAAGATCGACCGCGCGCAATACAACAGCGGCGACGACATTGCGATCAGCATCACCGCGCCTTACGCCGGCAACGGCTTGATCACGATCGAACGCGATCGCGTTTACGCGCAACAATGGTTCCAGGCGACGACCGCGAGCAGCGTTCAACACATTCGCGTTCCGGAAAACTTCGAAGGCAGCGGATACGTCAACGTTGCGTTCGTCCGCGCGCTCGATTCGAAAGAGATCTTCGCCAGCCCGCTGAGTTATGGCGTCGTGCCGTTCACCGCGAACAAAGAAAAACGAAAACTCAGTGTGGATGTGAACGCCGTCGCGACCGCGAAACCGGGCGAGCCGTTGCACATCAAGTATCAAACCGATCGCCCGAGCAAGATCGTGATCTTCGCGGTCGATCAGGGAATTCTCCAGGTCACGAATTACAAAACGCCCGATCCGCTCGCGTTTTACTTCCGCAAATGCATGCTCCGCGTCGAAACCGCGCAGATTGTCGATCTGATCATTCCGGAATTTTCGCTGCTGCGTTCAGTCTCGGCTTATGGCGGTGGCGGCGATATTCAAAAACTGAATCCATTCAAGCGCGTCACTGAAAAGCCGGTCGTGTATTGGTCGGGCATTATCGACGCCGACAACACACAGCGCGAAGTTGTGTATGACGTGCCGGATTATTTCGATGGCACGTTGAAAATCATGGCCGTCGCAATCGCGAACGACACGGTCGGATCGAACGAGCGCGAGGCGTTGATTCGCGGTCCGTTTGTTATCACGCCGAGCGTGCCCGTGCTCGCCGCGCCAGGCGATGAATTCGAAACCGGCGTGACCGTTGCCAACAACGTGGAGGGCTCCGGCCAGAACGCCGAAGTCGAGTTACGCGCACAGCCCAACGAACGATTGTCGATCGTCAGCGGCTCGACCCAGACTTTGAAAATTCCCGAGGGCCGCGAGCAAACCGCGATCTTCAAATTCCGCGCGACCGACAAACTCGGTAATGGTGAGGTCGCTTTCTTCGCCAAAGCGAACGGCCAGGAAACAAAACGCCGCGCGACTTTGAGCGTTCGGCCCCCCGCGCCCTACATGACTGACGTTCACAGCGGGAGTTTCAAGGACAGAATCGACATCGCGCTCGCACGCGACATGCATCCAGAGTTCCGCAAGCTCGATGCAACCGTTTCGGCGTTGCCGCTCGGCCTCGCGCGCGGTCTCGATTCCTATCTGCACGATTTTCCCTACGGTTGCAGCGAACAAATCACCAGCGGCGCGTTTTGCCGATTGATGCTCGTGGGTGAAGCCGACTTCGGCTTGAACAAAGCCGAGGTCAGTAAACAGCTCGAACGCACGTTCGGAATTCTGGCGCGCCGGCAAAACGATCAGGGCGCATTCGGTTACTGGGTCCCGGAAACGGGCGAGCACATCAGCTTCGTCTCCGCTTACGTGATGGATTTCTTGAGCGAATCGAAAGCCGCCGGCTTCGCGCCGCCGCAAGAGATGTTCGCGGGCGGACTGCGCAATTTGCAGAAGATGGTCGGCAAAACGCCGGGCGACCTGGATGACGCGCGCCGACTGGCCTACGCGATTTACATTCTCAGTCGCGAAGGCGTCATCACGACCAATTACATTCTCAATCTCCAGGATTGGCTCGAGAAAAATAAGCAAGGCGAATGGGAAAATGACATCATCGGCGTTTACCTCGCGGGCGCGCTTCATTTGCTCCACAAGGACAAAGATGCCGAGCGCTTGATCGACAGTTACAAGTTGGACGATCGCAAGAACAGCCTGCGCGATGATTTCTTCCAGCCGCTCGGGACGAATTCGCAATACCTCGCGGTAATTGCGCGCGAATTCCCGGCACGTTTGCGCAAGATTTCGGCCGAGCAGTTCCAAAGCATCCTGAAACCGATCGGTGACGGCCAATTCAACACGCTCTCGTCCGCCTACGCCGTCCGCGCGCTGAAAGCGTACTCGCGCACGGTGACGCAAAATCCGCCGGAGCTTTCCATTGCCGAACTGCACAAGGACAAAACCGAAGCGCGTTTGATCAGCGGAGTGAAAGCGCTCTTGCGCGCAGAGCTCACCGACAAGGCAAGCGGTGTTCGATTCACGTCAGCGCAACGATCGAGCGGCCCGGGCGCGTTTTTCCAGGTTGTTGAAGCCGGGTTCGATCGGCAAGTTCCAAACAAGGCGTTGAGCGACGGTCTGGAAGTTTATCGAGAGGTTCTCGGCAAAAACAACGAAGCCGCGACGCGCACGAAACTCGGCGAACAACTTCATGTCCGCATTCACGTGCGCAGTTTGCAGCGCGAGCCGCTCACCAACGTGGCGATTGTCGATCTTTTGCCGGGCGGGTTTGAGATCGTAGATTCATCACTTAAAGGCGGCGCTTCTTCGACGCCCGGGGTTGATTATGTCGACATTCGCGAAGATCGCGCGGTGTTCTTCGTCACCGCGCCGACCAACGCGCTCGAGATCGATTACCAAATCAAATCCAACAATCGCGGCGATTTCATCGTCCCGCCGGTGTTCGCGCAGTCGATGTACGATCGCAATACCAAAGGCCGCGGCGTTGGCGGAAAGATCACGGTGACGGAATGAAGAAGAATTGCGGAGACCGGATTTCGGATTGCGGAAAGATTTTACCGCGATCGCGACGGCTCTTTTTTATCCGAAATCCGCGATCCGCAATCCGCAATGGCTTTCTTTGCTGCGCTGTCATCGCGGCAATCTGGCTTTTTCTTCCGAAGCCTCCACTTCTCGATGGAATTCCGTTTTCTCAAATCGTTCGCGATCGAAACGGACAGCTCCTGCGCGTCGCGCTCAGCACCGATCAGAAATTCCGGATCTGGACTCCGCTCTCGAGAATTTCGCCCGACCTGATCAGCGCGACGTTGCGCTACGAGGACAAGTATTATTCGAAACATCCCGGCGTGAATCCCGTCGCGCTCGCGCGTTGCGCAATCAATCTCCTCCGGTTCCGCCACGCGACCGCGGGTGGATCGACAATCACGATGCAGCTCGCGCGGCTGCGATTTCATCTCTACACGCGAAGCTTTTCCGGAAAACTCGAACAAATATTGCGCGCGCTCGAGCTGGAGCGCCATTACTCGAAAGATGAAATCCTCGAAGCGTATCTCAACCTCGCGCCCTACGGCCGGAACATTGAAGGCATCGGCGCGGCAAGTTTGATCTATTTCGACAAACCGGCCGCGCAATTGAGCGGACCGGAGTCGGTCGCGTTGAGCGTCATTCCACAAAGCCCGAGTCGTCGCGCGCTTTTCGTTGGACGCGATAATCGATCGGTCGACCAGGCGCAGTCGAATTGGTACGATCGAACGCAGCGAGACGTTCGCGGTCTTTCCGGTCGCGAATTCCGGGCCCGAATCCAACGTGACGGGAAATTTCTCGCCCCGCATTTCGTTCAGCAGGTCCTGGAAAACGCGCGCGGTCGGGATGAAATCGTGACCACGCTCGATCTCGAAAGGCAGCGAGCGGTCGAGCGGCGAATCACCGACTACGTGGCGTGGGGCCAAAATCGTGGATTCCAAAATGCCGCCGCGCTTTTGGTCGACACGCGAACGATGGAGGTGCTTGCGCAAGTCGGATCCGCGGATTTCGACAAGATCGACATCAACGGTCAGATCGATGGAACGCGCAGTCTGCGTTCGCCCGGTTCAACGCTGAAGCCGTTCGTTTACGCGCTCGCGCTCGAGCAGGGATTGATTCATCCGCTGTCGATCCTGGCCGACGCGCCGCGCAGTTTCGGCGATTACAATCCGGAAAATTTCGACCGCGAATTTCTCGGACCGATCCGCGCCTGCGATGCGCTCGCGCGCAGCCGCAACATTCCCGCGGTGGAGCTCACGTCGCATCTCGCGCACCCGACGTTTTATCAATTCCTGAAAAAGTCGGGCGTGCAGTTGCCGAAGGCGGAATCGTTTTACGGGCTCGCGCTTCCGCTCGGCGGCGAGGAAGTCTCGATGCAGGATCTGGTGCGGCTCTATGCCACGCTGGCAAACAATGGCGAAATGCGGCCGCTTCGATACGTGACGCGCGACCAGCTCGCGACGCCGAAAAAAATTCTCACGCCGGAAGCAGCCTTCCTGACCTTGGAGATGCTCGGCAACGTTCCACGCCCGGAGATGAATTGCGCGGATGGCGCGCACAGCGCTCCGGTTTATTGGAAGACGGGAACGTCGCACGGATTCCGTGATGCCTGGTCGCTCGCGGTCTTCGATCACTACGTGCTCGGCGTTTGGGTTGGAAACTTCGATGGACGCGCCAATCCTGGATTCATCGGACGAACCGCCGCTGCGCCGTTGTTGTTTCAAATCATCGATACGTTGCGCGCGAGCTGGCCCGAACCAGTCACGCCGCACCTCCCGCTATCGGGCGCCAATTTAAAACGCGTCGAGTTCTGCGCCTTGTCCGGCGATTTGCCGAACGAGCATTGCACGCAGCGCGTGGAAGGCTGGTTCATTCCTGGCATGTCACCGATCAAAACCTGTGAGGTGCATCGCGAAGTGCTGGTCGACAAAGCGAGTGGACTGCGCGTTCCAATTGATGACGGCACGCGCGAGTTGCGGCGCGAAGTTTACGAATTCTGGCCCGGCGACATTCTCAAGTTGTTCGAACAAGCCGGTGTTCCGCGCAAAACGCCGCCGCCATATTTGCCGGAAACCGGAAGTGAAATTGCCGGACGGACCGGACGCAGTCCGCGGATTGTTTCGCCCGCGAACAAAGAAATTGTGCTCGCCTCGGCAAAAACAATCCCGCTTCGCGCGAAGGTCGATGGCGACGTGCAAAAGATTTATTGGTTCGCCGGCAAGAAATTCATTGGCCAGGCCGGTCCGAGCGAATTCGTAGGCTGGGACGCGGACGCAGGCGAGTTCGAGCTCACCGCGCTCGACGATCACGGGCGCGCGGCTTCGTGCAACGTGATCGTGCATTAATTGCAGCGCGTAGAGACCGCCGCTACAGGTAAAATGTGTCCCGTCAATACACGCTGCATCGCCCCGCAAGATCGACATCGATCCATATCGATTACGCGGTCGAGCTAAATGAACAACAGCTCGCCGCGGTCACGGCGAAACCCGGACCGCAGCTGATCATCGCCGGCGCCGGCTCGGGCAAAACGCGGACGCTGACCTATCGCGTCGCCTATCTTCTCGAGAACGGAATCGATCCGCGGAATATTTTGTTGCTGACGTTTACGAACAAAGCCGCGCGCCAAATGCTCGATCGCGTTGCAAATTTATTGCCGATCGATGCGAGCGGGATTTGGGGCGGAACGTTTCACTCGGTCGGCAATCGCATCCTTCGCCGGCATGGCAGCGCGCTTGGTTACAACAGCGGTTTCACGATCATGGACCGCGAGGATCAAAAAGATCTGATTAATGCCGTGGTCGCGAGCGCGGGGATCGATCCAAAGGAAATTCGGTTCCCGAAAGGAGACGTGCTCGCGGAGTTGTTTAGCTTCGTTGTGAACACCGAGACACCGCTCGAGGAACTGCTTGCGGAAAAGTTTCCGTACTTCCTGCCGTTGCTCGAGAAAATCCAGGACGTTCACGCTCGCTATGAGAAAAAGAAAAAGGCCACGAACTCGGTCGATTTCGACGACCTGCTCGAGAAAACGCTGACGATGTTGCAGAAGCACGAGAACATTGCGTCGTTTTATCGCCGG
>DATEWZ010000118.1:0-3956 GCA_035257485.1 Chthoniobacterales bacterium | reverse complement strand
CGGTTCACCGAACCGCCAATAGGTGATTAGGGCTATCGGCTCTGCCAGTTGCAATCGCACTCCGTCTCTCGATGATTGAATCCGAAATGGCCGAGCTTTCCAAGACCTACGATCCGAGAACGGTTGAACCGAAATGGTATCAGCGTTGGATCGACAATCACGACTTCGAAGCAGACGCGAATTCCAAGAAAAAGCCGTTCTCGATCGTGATGCCGCCGCCGAACATCACCGGCGTTCTCACCCTCGGCCATGTTTTGAACAACACGATCCAGGACATTCTCGCACGACGCGCGCGGATGCAGAGCTTCGAAGTGCTCTGGCTGCCGGGAATGGACCACGCCGGGATCGGAACGCAGACCGCGGTCGAACGTTGGCTCAAGAAAAACGAAGGAGTGCGCCGACGCGATCTTGGCCGCGAAAAATTTCTCGAGCGTGTGCTCGAATGGCAGGACAAGCACGGTGGCATCATCATTCAACAATTGAAACGACTGGGCGCCTCCGCCGACTGGACACGTCAGCGTTACACGATGGACGAATCGTACGCCCGCGCGGTCGCCGAAGTTTTTGTCGATCTATACAAGAAGAAACTGATTTACCGCGGGCGGCGGATGATTAATTGGGACCCTGCGGCGCAAACCGCGCTTTCGGACGAAGAGGTTATCAATAAACCGCAGCGCGGAAATCTTTACTACGTCCGCTACGAAATCGCCGATCAGCCCGGAAAGTTTTTGGAAGTCGCGACCACACGGCCGGAAACGATTATGGCCGACACCGGGGTTGCGGTTCATCCGAAAGACAAACGCTACGCCAAACTGGTCGGCAAAGATGTTTGGCGACCGATGCCGCGCGAGAAAATTCCGGTCGTGGCCGACGACGCGATCGATCGTGAATTCGGCACCGGCATTTTGAAAGTGACGCCGGCGCACGACACGCTCGATTTCGAAATCGGCCAGCGGCACAAACTGCCGGTGATCGATGTTCTGACGCCCGACGGGAAAATAGATTGCCCGTCGGTTCCAGAATTGCATGGGCTCGATCGTTTCGAGGCGCGCAAAACAGCTGCTGAGTTGTTAGAGGCGAGGGGACTGCTCGCCAAAGCCGAGCCCTATGAAAACAACGTCGGCTTCAGCGATCGCAGCGACGTGCCGATCGAGCCGCGGCTGAGCGAGCAGTGGTTTTTGAAATATCCGAAGACAAAGGAAGCGCTCGCGGTCGTGAAACGGCATCTCATCCGTTTCTGGCCGAAGCATTGGGAAAAAGTTTACGAACAGTGGATCAAAAACATTCGGGACTGGTGCATCAGCCGCCAGGTTTGGTGGGGGCATCGCATACCGGCGTGGTACCGCAACGGCCAAACTAAAGTTCAGATCAAGTCGCCTGGCGAAGGTTGGATTCAGGACAACGACACGCTGGACACTTGGTTTTCGTCGTGGCTGTGGGCCTATGAAACAATGGACGAGAAAACGCGGAAGAAATTTTATCCGACGAGCACGCTCGTGACCGGGCCGGACATTATTTTCTTCTGGGTCGCACGAATGATTTTTGCCGGTCTCGAGTACAAACCCGGCAAGTCGAAGAAGACCGAGGACAACATTCCGTTCCACAATGTTTTCTTCACCAGCATCATTCGGGACAAGCAGGGCCGGAAAATGTCGAAATCGCTGGGCAACTCGCCCGACCCGCTCGATTTGATCGACAAATACGGCGCCGACGGTTTGCGCTTTGGGCTAATGCGGATCGCGCCGACTGGCCAGGACATTCGCTTCGATGAAAAACAAATCGAAGAAGGCCGCAATTTTGCCACGAAGCTTTGGAACGTCTCGCGCTTCCGCCAAATGCACGGCCCGGTTTCTGAATGGAGGGACGACCTCCGTGTCGTCCAGAGGACGGGACAGAGCCCGTCCCTCCAATTATCGATCTACGCGATCGAAGTTCTCGCCCGCTTGAACGAAACGATTGACGCGATCGAGAAGGGTTATCGCGAGTATGAGTTCAACCTCATCGCGCAAAGGCTCTACGATTTTATCTGGAGCGATTACTGCGACTGGTTCGTTGAAGCAGCCAAGACGGAAATCTTTAGCGAGGTCGAATCGAAAAAGAAATCCGCGCTCGGGGCGATGGATCATGTGTTGTCGGCAATAGTGCGATTGCTGCATCCGTTCATGCCGCACATCACGGAAGAGCTTTGGTCGCTCCTTGGATTGGGAACAGGATCGATTCAGTTCGCGTCGTTGCCGAAGAAGTTTGCGCTCAAGGATGTCGATCTTAAAAAGCGCAAACTCGTCGCCGGGATTTACGAGACGGTCCAGGCTGGTCGCAATTTACGTGCGCAGGCGAGAATTCCGTCGAATCAAAAGGCGAAGTTTGCGCTGCGTTCGAAGCAAAGCGGATTGGAAAGCGAGCAGGAAACGATTGCGCGCCTGCTGAACGCTTCGGAGTTAATCGCTGATCCGAATTTCATTGCCGGCGCGGGAACTCCAATCGCTACGACTGCGCTTGGCGAGATTTTGCTCATTGTCGATGTCGACCTTTCCGCCGAGCGCGAGCGCCTCGACAGGGAGATCGCGAAAGTGGAAGCGGATCTCCGCGTTGTTGAGTCAAAATTGACCAACAAATCGTTCGTCGATCGTGCGCCGCGAGACGTGGTCGAGCTAAATCGACAGAGGCAGAAGAACTTCGCCGAGCAATTGGAGAAGCTGAAACAGGCGAGGGAGAGGCTATGAGTTTGGAGGGCGCCGCGCTGTCGGCGCCCAAATAGTGGGACACGACAGCGCGTGTCCCTCCAGCGCCACTCGCAACGCTTGGCGCGGTTAAACAGTTTGGGTAAATTCGGCAAGATGCCTCTCTGGAAAAAACTGCTCTGGATCGCGGTCACGCTTCTGGGTTTGGCGTCGCTTGCTGTCCTGGCAATGTCGCGTGGCGAACAGATCAGCGCGCTCTGGATTGTGACCGCGGGATTTTGCGCGGCAGCGGTCAGTTACCGGTTCTACAGCAAATGGATCGCGACGAAGATTCTTGTGCTGAACGACGGGCGCGCGACGCCGGCGATGGTAAAGAACGACGGTAAAGATTTTGTGCCGACGAATCGCTGGATGGTTTTCGGTCATCATTTCGCCGCAATCGCGGGCCCTGGGCCGTTGGTTGGTCCGGTGCTGGCGGCGCAATTCGGTTTCTTGCCGGGAACACTTTGGATTTTGATTGGCGCGACGCTCGGCGGCGCAGTGCACGACATGATCGTGCTCTTCGCGTCGGTGAGGCGTGGCGGAAAAACGCTTGGCCAAATGGTGAAAGAAGAAGTGGCGCCCGGCGTCGGCGTGCTCGCATTGATCAGCGTGCTCGCGATCATGATCATTCTGCTCGCCGTCCTCGCGCTCGTGGTTGTGCAAGCGCTCGCAAAAAGTCCGTGGGGTGTGTTCACGATCGCGATGACCATTCCGACCGCGTTAATCATGGGATTTGGACTGCGCAGCGGAAAATTCAACGTGACTCTCGTGACGGTAATCGGTCTGATCGGTTTGGGCTTCGGCGTTTGGGGCGGACAATTTCTCGCGAATTTTCCAACGATCGAAGCCTGGTTTCGACACGACGCGACCTGGATCGCGTGGGCGATCATGATCTACGGATTGGCTGCGTCCATTCTTCCCGTGTGGATGTTGCTCACGCCGCGCGATTATCTGAGCACATTTTTGAAACTCGGAACGGTCGCGGCGCTCGCGGTCGCCGTGATTTTGATTCATCCCACGCTGCAAATGCCGTCGCTGACAAAATTTATCGACGGCACTGGTTTGGTTTTTGCCGGACCGGTGTTTCCGTTCGTCTGCATTACCATCGCGTGCGGCGCGGTTTCAGGATTTCATTCGCTGATATCGTCGGGAACAACGCCAAAGATGCTGGCTCGCGAATCGCGCGTTCGAGACATCGGGTACGGCGCAATGATCACCGAGATGATGGTCGCG
>DATEWZ010000117.1:0-13461 GCA_035257485.1 Chthoniobacterales bacterium | reverse complement strand
ATTCGCCGGAGCAGAAAGCCGCCGCTGAAGCGTCAAAGCAAAAGCTTGGCGCGAGCGGAAAATTCAATCGACCGATTATCACGCAGATCGAGCCGGCGCCGAAATTCTGGCGAGCGGAAGAATATCACCAGCGCTATTTGGAAAAGCGCGGCCAATCGCACTGCGCGATCTGAGCACATGGCCGGCGAAGTTGTTCGAACGAAAAACTTCGTCGTCGAAGCTGCCAATTTCATTGTTGATCTTGCCCACAAGGCGCTGGCCGAGCGGAATGAATTCCGGATCGCACTGGCCGGTGGAAATACGCCGCGGCCCGTTTATTCCGAGATCGCGCGGATCGGACGTGATTTTCGATGGGACCGGATTCTGATCACATTCGGCGACGAGCGCTGCGTTCCGCCCGACAACGAACAAAGTAATTATCGAATGGCGCGCGAAAGTTTGCTCGCCCCCGCAAACGTTCCGGAAAAATCGGTCATGCGCATGCGCGGCGAGATCGAGCCGCGTCTCGCGGCGCAGCAATACCAGGACGATGTCGATCTTTTGGCGCGGCAGCGTGGCGAACAGATTTATCGCCACGATCTGATTTTGCTCGGAGTGGGGGGCGACGGTCACACCGCATCGCTGTTTCCAGAAACGGCCGCGTTAAATGAGCGCACAGAGCGCGTGGTGGCTAACTTTGTTGGGAAACTAAACGCGTGGCGAATCACGTTCACCTTTCCACTCATCAATCACGCGCGACACGTTTGCTTTTTGGTCAACGCGAAGAAGCAACCGGAATTGATCGAGAAAATCATCAACGGCGACCAGCAATATCCGTCGGCGCGGGTGAGTCCAACGGCAGGAAAGTTGACGTGGATTCTTGCGGAGTAATTTGTCGGCCGCTATCAACTATCAGCTTCTGTTAGTATTGTTCGCCTTCGTCCGGCGTCGGCGTCACGCGATCGTCGATCGCCCAAGCGTGGATCATCACGCCGATCCAATAGAAAACGAGGATGCCAATTCCAAATCCCGCGGAGGCGAACGCGGCGAGAAATCCAAACACGATTGCGATTGGTGTGACTAGAAACAGGAGAACGAATCCGACGAGGCGATGGCCTTTGTAAATGTGGCCGAGGCCGGGAATCATGCTGAGCAGGATCGCCATCGCGTCGCTCGCCCTTGGTTCTGATGGCTTCGTCTCTTCAAGCGTCCAATCGCAGTTGGTGCACGAGGTCGCGTTCAACGGCAGCGTCGTTCCGCAAAACGGACACTCCTTCGTGTCCCAGGTTACCGATTCAGGCTGCGGCGGTGCGTCGGTGTATTCCATCGCAATTAAATCGCAACTCAAACGTGGCCAGCGCCTATGGTTTCGTCAAGCAAACTCACTGATGTTGTAGAGGAGCTCGCCGCGGCGAGCGCTTATTATTAATAGTTCGGTCTTTGACACAGAGGCCGCTACAATATCTCTCAAATGCCGACGGTTTCGGAAATTGTCGAATACGCGAACGATTATCTGCGGGTTGACGAGATCGAGGACTGGCCGAACGCGCTGAACGGCCTGCAAATCGAAAACTCCGGCAAGGTCACAAAGATTGGCGCGGCGGTGGATGTCTCAACCCGCGTTTTGGCTGCGGCTGCGAAAAAAAATGTCGATCTTCTGATTGTGCATCACGGTTTGTTCTGGCCGGGATTGCAAACCGTGACCGGATCGTTGCGCCGACAATTGAAGCTCGCGTTCGAAAACGACATCGCGCTCTACAGCGCGCATCTGCCGTTGGACATCCACGCAAAAGTCGGCAACAACGCGCAACTTGCCGCCGCGCTTGGACTCAAGTCGACCAAACGATTTTTGAAGGAGAAAGGACGCTCGGTTGGATTGAAGGCGAAGACGTCGGTCTCACGAGCGGCGCTGACTCGAAAATTAAAAACGGTTCTCCGCGGTCCGGTTAAAAGTTTTAACTTCGGATCGGCGACGACAAAAAGAGTCGGCATCGTTACGGGCGCTGCAGGTTCAGAGATTTATCGAGTGGCGGAGGAAAAGATCGACACCTTCATCACCGGTGAAGCACCGCATTGGGCGGCGGTCGCGGCCGAAGAACTTGGAATGAATCTTTTACTCGGCGGTCATTACGCGACCGAGACCTTCGGCGTTAAAGCACTGGCCGCGCACCTTTCGCAGCGATTCACGCTGCCGTGGGAATTTCTAAACTTTCCGACCGGATTATAGCGATTACGATCGCCGCTTCGATTTGTTCTCTTTGCGCTGAATTTCATTCGCGCGCGCCAACGCATTAGCTGCGGCCTGGCGGTTTCCCGAAATTCGCTCTGCTCGCGAAAGCTGGAGCCAGGCTGCAGAGGAAGACGGCGCAACCGCCGTCGCGCGTCGCGCGTATTGAAGACAGTCGCCTTTGTTGCCGAGTCTTTCCGCGCACGCGCTCATTCCAATCCAGCCCACGTCCTCGTTCGGGTACAATCGCGTGACTTTTCGAAAACTTGAGAGCGCGGCGCTGATGTGATCTTGCGATGCTTCACTCAACGCGAGTCCGACATAACAAAACGCCAGATCCGGCTCAATCGAGATCGCTTTGTTAAATGCCGCGCTCGCTTCCGCGTAACGACGCATCAAAAGCGCGAGCTCGCCATGCAACGAATGTGCGCCGGCGCTTTTCGGGTGACGCGCAGCCAGTTTCTGCGACAGTGCATAAGCATTGCCGAAATTCATTTTCTTGATCGCAGCCATGATCTGTTTGGCCAGCGGGTCGACTGAAGCGGGATCGGTCCTCACCACTTTTTCCGGGGGCGGAAGTTTTTTAATTAACTGATCCACTGACGCGTCTTCCGCGCGTGCGGGAAGGGCGAGGGTGAGTGCGAATGCGAAAATCGCAAGGTTCAAAAGGGGGCGAAGCTTCATAAGGAAGGTGTTCTAGTTCGCACAATTGCGGCGGCGCGCAAATCGAATAGCGCTTGCTGAGGTCTGGCCGCGATGATAGAGCGCTGCATGTTTCGTGGTTCTCGTCTTTTCGCATTCGCGGCGGTTTTTGGATGTGTTGCCGCGGGGGCCGATGCCGCGTCAGTCTGGAAAGTAACGAGCGCCGCGGGAGGCACGGTTTACCTCGGCGGATCAGTCCACGCCCTCCGCAAACAGGATTATCCGTTGCCGCCGGCCTACAATCGCGCTTTCGAAGCTTCGACCAGTCTCGCGTTGGAGGTTGATGAGAAAGGGGTGATCGACTCCAGCAATAGCATCGCCAAAGCGGGTGAATATCCGCGCAACGACAGCTTGAAAAACCATGTCGATCCGCGCACCTACGCCTACTTGAAGAAGCTTTTGGGGTTGCTCGGAATTCCCGAACAGAAGTTCTCGCGATATCGGCCGTGGTATCTGGCGCTGTTATTGGAAGCGCCGAGCTTGCACGGACGCTCCGAAGAACTTGGAGTCGAAAAATATTTGATTGGCCGCGCGCATAAAACTCACAAGCCAATCGCTGGTTTGGAGACCGCGCGCGAGCATGCGGAGATTTTTTCTGGCCTGACCGATAAACAGAGCGAAGCCTATCTCTTGCTCGAATTCATTCCCCAAAGTGAAGGGTTCACAAGCGAGCAAACAATGCGCGCCTGGCGAAAAGGCGACGCCGACATTGTGTCCAAGGAATTTCACGACGCCTACCGCGATTTCCCGTCGCTGGCAGTCCGGCTTCTCGACAATCGAAATCGAAACTGGATCCCGAAGATCGAGAAGTATCTTGAAAGTGGATCGCCCTGCTTCGTGGTGGTCGGCGTGGCGCACCTTGGCGGACCGAACGGCGTGCTCGCGCTTTTGAAAGGCCGCGGCTACACGGTCGAGCAGCTTTAACTTGCCGAATTTCGCGATTGTCGAATTGACCCGTAGCAGTCAATCATCACGGTCGTGATGGATAACCCCCTGGGCATTGGCATCTTTGTATTGCTCGCGATTGCTGGGGTGATCGTCGGGTTGATCAACCTGGCGAGACTCAATGCCACCGTCGAGGAACTAAAAAGGCGCATAGGCGCGCTCGAGCGCGGCGGCGAAACTCCCGTGCCGAAGCCTGCACCAGCGAAAGCCGCCGTCCCTCCGCCTCTTCCTACGTACGTCACGCAGCCGCAGCCTGCGGTCGTCAAAAAAGCGGTACCGGTAACTACTCCGGCAAAGCCGCATCAACCATTCAATTTGGAATCAATCCTCGGCGTAAAACTTTTCGCGTGGATCGGCGGTTTCGCGTTTTTCCTCGGCATCGTTTTCTTCGTGAAGTACGCGTTCGAAAATAATTGGATCACACCGGCGATGCGGATCATTGCCGGAGCGATCGTCGGCGCGGCGTTGATCGTGGTCAGCTTATTGCCGCGCGTTCGGCGCTATCGGATTCCAGCTCAGAGTCTGTGTGCAACCGGCATTTTAATTCTCTACGCCGATGTTTATTCCGCGCACGCGTTCTACGGGTTGATTTCGTTGACCGCGACAATCGCGTTGATGTGGATTGTGACCGCCGTCGCACTGATTCTTGCAAACTATCTCGCAGCTCAAACGGTAGCGTGGCTCGCGCTTGTTGGCGGTTTTGTCACGCCGTTTGTAATGCACGCCGGCTACGCGACCCCAGTCCTGTTGTTTAGCTACATCGCCGTTCTGGATTGTGCCGTCGCTGCGGTCAGCAGACTGAAGCGATGGAACTACTTGTTAACCGCAGCGGCTTTTCTGTCGATTGTCACAACTTCTGCCTGGGCGATGGGCGTTTTCACTAGTTTCGTTATCCCGCCTGCGCCGCATAATGGTTTCCTCATTGTTGAAGGACTTTTTCTCGGACTTTGCACGGTCGTTGCATGGCGTCGCGAGCTTGATTATTGGACGATCGCGGCAATGGCAGTCGCCGGTTGGGGAACGCTGATCGCCTTGATTCCAGGGCCCGAACCTTCGGAGCCGCATGATTTGCTCCCGGCAATTTTGCTCGCCGGCACCGGCCTGATCGCGTTCGCCGCGATCCACCGGGATTCTGTCGATAGAATGCGAGCAATCGCCGTGATGATCATTGCAGCGCTTACTTTAGCGTGGATCGCAGAATGGATTTGGAGTGATTTCGTGGAAAAGGCGCTCAATCACAACGCGCATGCGCCTGTTGCGGCCACCGACGACGCGCAGCATCTGGGTTTGCTGATTCTTCGCCACGTCGCGATTTTTCTATTGTTCGCGGCCACGCCGTTTTTGGTCGGAACGAAAAGATTTTGGCCATGGATGGTCGCGGCAGTCGCAGGGCCACTCCAGTTCCAGTTTGTGCACGAATACATGCGCCTGAACGTTGTCCCGGACAATTTGCTTTGGCTGCCGACGCTCGCCTTTGCTTTGCCCGCAACGTTTGGCGTTTGGTATCTCATTAAACGCGAGCATGTCGATCTTGCATCGGGCGATTCGCGATTGGCGACGCAGGGCGCGGCGGTTTTGACATTCATCAGTTTTGTCTTTCCAGTTCAATTTCATCGCGAGTGGATCACGCTCGGCTGGGCGATTGAAGGTCTCACTTTGATTTTGCTTTACCGCTGGATTCCGAATCGGCGGTTGCGCGCGGTCGCGTTGATCGTCCTCGCCTGTGCATTCGTGCGGCTCGCGCTGAATCCGGCCGTCTTGGAATATCACAAGCGCGCACCGACTCCGATTTGGAACTGGTATCTTTACGCCTACGGCATCGCGGCGGTTTGCTTTTCGCTGAGTGCGCGATGGTTCGGTGAACCGAAAGAGAAGCATTACGAGCGCGCGGCGTCGCCAACCCTTTACGCGCTCAGCGGAATTCTCCTTTTTCTGCTCATGAACATCGAGATCGCCGATTACTTCTCGATCGGCCCGACCTTGACGTTTTCGTTCAGCGGAAATTTTGCCCGCGACATGACCTACACGATCGCGTGGTCGCTCTTCGCGTTTGGTTTGCTGGTCTTCGGAATCGCGCGAAATGTTCGGGCCCTGCGGATGGTCGCGATCGGATTGCTGCTCGTGACTTTTGCCAAACTGTTTTTGCACGACCTCGACAGTTTGACGCAGCTTTATCGAATCGTCGCATTCATCGCGGTCGCCGTGATCGCGATCGTTGCCTCTTTTGTCTATCAACGCTTTCTGTTGCCTCGGACCAAGTCGTAACGGCGCTTCGAAACTTTTTCCTTTCGTAAATTTGCAGACGTTGTTCTTTGTTCGCCGATGGCGGAGCAGACTCACCGGGTAAGCACACGGGCGACCGGCGTTGTTGGCATCGCGGTTCTTTGCTCGCGCATCCTCGGGCTAATTCGCGAACAGGTCTTCGCCGGACTCTTCGGTGCGGGGAAAAATCTCGACGCATTTCTGATGGCGTTTCGTCTGCCGAATCTCTTGCGCGATTTGTTTGCCGAAGGCGCGCTCTCGACCGCGTTCATCACCACGTTCTCCAAAAAAATCGCGACCGAAGGCGACGAGTCCGCGTGGCGTCTCGGCAACAGAGTCGCAACGTTGACGGCTGTCTTCATGAGCGCCGTCACGCTGCTTGGAATTATTTTTGCGCCGCAGCTGATTCATTTGATGACGTGGTGGAGCTGGTCGCCCGAAAAAACTGAGACCACGATCTTGCTCACGCGGATCATGTTCCCCTTTATCCTGCTCGTCTCACTCGCGGCGCTGGTAATGGGAATGCTGAACGCGAAGAATGTCTTCGGCGCGCCGGCGATGGCATCGAGCTATTTCAATCTTGGCTCGATCATCGGCGGCGTGGTGCTCGGTTACTGGCTGGATCCGCACTTTGGCACGCGCTCGTTGATCGGATTGTCGATCGGCACCCTAATCGGCGGACTGTGGCAGCTCAGCGCGCAATTTCCGTCGCTGTACCGTGTCGGTTACAGTTATCGCCCAGATTTTCATTGGCGCGATCAGGACGTGCGAACGGTGCTCACGCTGATGGGGCCGGCGGTGATCGCTGCCAGCGCGGTGCAAGTCAATGTCCTGATCAACAGCGGATTCGCGGCGCGACTCGGCGACGGTCCGGTAAGCTGGCTGAACATTGCGTTTCGCCTGATGCAGTTGCCGCTCGGAATTTTCGGTGTGGCAGTTGGAACGGTCACGTTGCCGCTCGTTTCACGGACCGCGGCGCTCGGCGACATGGGAGCCTTTCGTTCCGCGCTCGCGCACGCGATTCGTCTGGTCACATTGCTCACCATTCCGGCCGCGGTCGGTCTGATTCTTCTCGCCGAGCCGATCATCAGCGTGATTTACGAGCATGGCAGGTTTACGGCGGAAGCGACGCGGCAAACGGCCGGCGCTTTGCAATTTTACGCGATCGGTCTGGCGGCGTACTCGGCCGTGAAGGTTCTCGCGCCGGCGTTCTACGCGCTCGACAAACGGTATCTGCCGATGATGGTCAGCATTTTTTCCATCATCACCAATTTCATTTTGAACTGGTTTTTCATGTTCAGGATGAATCTGGGACATCGCGGTCTCGCGCTTTCCACGAGCCTCGTCGCCCTGACCAATTTCCTCCTTCTATATATAATGATGCGTAAATACGCCGGTTCTCTCGAGACGGGCGCGCTTTTGGGCTTGCTCGCTAAACTCGCAATCCCGCTCGCGCTGCTGGCCGGTGTTTGCTGGATCGCGCTCGAGACAATGTTTTATCCCGGCGCGCATTTGCCGGAGTGGCAACGAATTTTCGGCGTCTTGCTTGTGATAGGCGTTGCGGTCGCGGTGTTCTTCGGCAGCGCGTTTCTTTTCCGCGTCGATGAAGTCCGGGACGTTGTCGATCTTGTCCGGCGGAAATTTGGCCGTGGCGGCAATCAGCCAAGCGCCTGATTCAGGTCCTCAATCAAATCGTCGGCGTTTTCGAGGCCGATCGACAATCGCAACAATCCTTCGGGTGATTTTGTTCCCGGTCCTTCGATCGACGCGCGATGCTCGATCAAACTTTCGACCCCGCCCAAACTCGTCGCGCGAATAAAAATCTTCGTGCGCGTTGAAAATTTCATCGCCGCGTCGCGGCCGCCTTTCACTTCGACCGAGAGCATTCCGCCGAACATCGACATCTGCGCCTTCGCGATCTTGTGTCCGGGATGTGAGGCGAGACCCGGATAATTAACGCGCTCGACTTTCGGATGCCGGGCGAGAAAGTCGGCCAATTTCGCGGCGTTCTGAGAATGCGCCCGCATGCGCCAAGGCAACGTGCGCATTCCGCGCAAGACCAACCAGCAATCGAAAGGCGAGGGAACGGCGCCGCCTTCATATTGAATCGCGCGGACCTTTTGAAACAATTCGCTGTCTTTCTTTGCAACAAGGATTCCCCCGAGTACGTCGCAGTGGCCGCCGAAATATTTCGTGGTCGAGTGCATGATGAAGTCGACGCCGAGATCAAACGGCCGTTGCAGGATCGGCGCCCACGTGTTGTCACACGCGCACAATGCTCCGCCGCCGTGAACGATCTCCGCGATCGCGGCAAGATCGACAACCTTGAGGAGCGGGTTCGATGGCGTTTCCATCCAGGCCAGCTTTGTGTTTGGCCGCAGCGCTTTCTTGATCGCGTCCAGATCGCTCATGTCGACGAAATCGGCCTTGAGTCCCCAGCGCAGAAAAATTTCGCGAAGCAATCGCGTGGTTCCGTAATACGCGTCCACGTCCGCCAGGATGTGATCGCCGGGCGCAAGCGCTTGAAACATGGCTGACGTCGCCGCGGTCCCCGCCGCAAACGCCGCCGCAGACGCGCCACCCTCAATCGCAGCCACGCCCGTCTCAAGGGCTTTGCGGTTCGGGTTGTCGTTGCGCGAGTACATGAACCCGCGCGCGTAGGTGCCTTCGACGTCGCGTTCGAACGTCGTTGAAAGGTTAATCGGAGTGGCGACAGCGCCGGTGGCCGGATCGACCTGATGGCCGGCGTGCACCGCGAGGGTTTCAATTTTCATCGTCGGCGAAGACGTTACGGAATCCCCTGGGATTGTCGATCCGTTCGACTTCGCTCAGGACAGGCCTTGTGTGCCTTTGTATTTGACGAGATGATTTTTCGAGGCAAATAGCATCTGCATTTTTGTCGCGGATATTCTACATTCCGCTTTCGCCTCAATGACAATTTACGACGACGAAGTTTTTAAGATGGCCTGTGACCAGTTCCAGGTCATTGCCGATTATCTCAACATCGACCAGAACGATCGCGAGTGGGCGACGTATCCCAAGCGCGCGATCGCCGTGACGCTGCCGGTTCACATGGACGACGGCAGCACCAAGGCGTTTTTGGGCTATCGCGTTCAACATCACATCGCACTCGGCCCGACCAAGGGCGGGACGCGCTTCGCGCCTACGCTCTCGATGGGCGAAACCGCTGCGCTCGCGATGTGGATGAGCTGGAAATGCGCGCTGGCAAATCTGCCTTACGGCGGCGCGAAAGGCGGAGTGGCCGTCGATCCGACGAAAGTTTCGCACACGGAGCTGGAATCGATCTCGCGCCGTTACATGCAGGAAATGATCCCGTTCGTCGGACCGCACACCGACATCATGGGCCCGGACATGGGCACCAACGAACAGATCATGGCCTGGTTTATGGACACGTATTCCGTTTATCAAGGTTTTGCGGTCAACGAAATCGTCACCGGCAAACCGGTCTCGATCGGTGGGACGGAAGGCCGACGTGAGGCGACTGGCCGCGGCGTTGTTTACCTGATCGAGCGCGCGATGAACATGATGAAGGTCGATCCCGAAAAATGCACGGCGATCGTGCAAGGTTTCGGCAACGTCGGTTCGGTGGCGGCGCTATCGCTCGCGTACAAAAGCGGCGTCAAAATCGTCGGGATCAGCGATGCCTACGTTTCGATTTACAATCCAAAAGGAATCGACGTGAAAGCGGCCGAGCAACACGTTTTGAAAAAAGGGAATCTGCGTGCATTCGACCAGGGCGATCATGTCGATCCGGCGGAGTTTCTTACCTTGCCGTGCGATATTCTCGCGCCGTGCGCGGTCGATCGTGTGATCACCGAGAAAAACGCGGCCAAACTCAAGTGCAGAATCCTCGCGGAAGGAGCTAATGGCCCGACCACACCGGAGGCGGACGTTATTTTGGAAAAGCGCTGGGATGAAGTTTTCGTTATTCCGGACATTTTGTGCAACGCGGGCGGCGTGATCGTCTCCTATTTCGAATGGGTCCAGGGCCTGCAAAGTTTTCTTTGGACGGAATCGGAAGTGACCGACAAACTTTTCCGGATCCTCGAGCATTCGTTTGCGCAAGTGATTCGTCGCGCGAAAGAACACAAAATATCTCATCGCACGGCCGCGATGGCGATGGGCGTCGAGCGCGTGCTCAGGGCGAAACAAATGCGAGGCCTGTTCCCGTAAATCGAAAATTTCTCGCGAATTGACGTTGGAGAGAACTCTACGATGAAATTGATCTCATGGCTGCGGCATCTCTGCGGGCTCTGCTGACACGTTCGATCGATTACGCGGGAATGTTTCCGCCGTGCAGTCTGGATCTTGCGCCGGCGGTGAAAAATCAGGCGGAATATGTTCGGTCGCCGGATTCCTGGATGCTGTCGGCGTTCGTTCTGCCGATCGCGAAGTTTGGCGAGGCCGCCGGTCTGCTCGCGCAGTTCGACAAGCATCATCAGTTTCGGATTTCTGCCTTGGGCGTGAAGACGGAGAGCGCTGAGAATTTTCTAAAGGAATTGAAGCAAACCGCCGAGACGATTCGCTCGTTTCAGAAAGAGCATTCCGATCTTGCGCCGATTGCGCAGCTCGAAATGCCGCTACCCCAGGATGTCGATGTGAAGGGCTTGAACGAGGCGGCGGCGATCCTCGCCGATTTGAAATTGCAGGCTTTCTGGGAATCGCCCGCCGAATCGGCGGAGAAAGCAATCGCGCTTCTCGCGCGCGCAAAGGTGCCAGCGTTCGGCTACAAACTTCGGACTGGCGGCGTGATAGCGGACGCGTTTCCGAGCTCGGTCCAGATCGCGCGCGCGATCCTGGCTTCCACCAAGCATCATGTTCCGATGAAATTTACCGCGGGACTGCATCATCCGGTCCGCCAGTTTCGCGATGAAGTAAAAGCGGAGATGCACGGCTTTTTAAATGTGCTCGGCGCCGGCGTACTCTCAGCCGAGCATCACTGGGAAGAAACCCAGCTGGTCGAAATGCTCGAGGACCAACGCGCGCAGTCGTTCGAGTTTCACGACACGGTTTTTGCCTGGCGCGATTGGGAGATAACTCTCGATCGAATCAAAGCGCGTCGAAAATTCGTGACTTCATTCGGTAGCTGCAGCTTCAACGAACCGCGCGAAGATCTCCAGGCGCTTAAGTTTCTTTAATCAGCACGAAGGTCACGAAGCTTTCTAAAAATTGAAATAAGTCTTCGTGTTCTTCGTGTTCTTCGTGGTTAATTCATAGCCATGCCACTCCGATCGTTTATCGAAGTCGCAACGGACTCTCATTTTCCGCAGGAAAATCTGCCGTTCGGCGTTTTCAAACCAAAGAACGGCCCAGCGCGGATCGGCGTCGCCCTAGGCGATTACGTTGTCGATCTTTTTGCGCTTCAGGAGGCGGGACATTTTCCCGATCTAAAGGATCGACAATTGTTCGCGCGGAATTCGTTGAACGACTTTCTCGCATTGGGCCGGCCGGCCTGGAAAAAAGTTCGCGAGATTTTGCAGAACCTGCTCGCGGCTGAGACCCCGACACTACGCGACGACAAAAAGCTTCGTGAGCGGGTATTTCACAAACAATCCGAAGTAACAATGCAGCTTCCGGTGAAAATCGGCGATTACACCGATTTCTATTCTTCCTATCATCACGCACACAATGTCGGCACGATGTTGCGCGGGCCGGAGAACGCGCTGATGCCGAATTGGAAATGGCTGCCGGTCGCGTATCACGGTCGCGCCAGCTCGGTCGTTGTCAGTGGCGCGGATGTGCGCCGGCCGAAAGGCCAAATCAAACCGCCCGACGCCCCGTCGCCCGTTTTCGGTCCGACGAAAAGTTTGGATTACGAGTTGGAGATGGCATTCCTGATCGGCCCCGGCAATCCGTTAGGCCAACCCGTGCCGATCGATCAGGCAGCCGACCACATTTTCGGTTTCGTTTTAATGAATGACTGGAGCGCGCGCGACATTCAAGCGTGGGAGTATCAGCCACTCGGTCCGTTTCTGGCGAAAAATTTTTGCACGAGCATTTCGCCGTGGGTCGTGACGATGGAAGCGCTCGAACCTTTTCGGAGGCCAATGCCCAAACAAGATCCGGAGCCGTTGCCATACTTGCGGGCAAAGAGCGATTTCACATTCGACATTCAATTGGAAGCGCGTTTGCAAATCTCGAAATCGAAATCGTCGCACACGATCACAGCGACAAATTTCCAAAATCTTTATTGGAGCGTCGCGCAACAGCTGGCCCATCACACAGTCGGCGGTTGCAATCTTCAGCCCGGCGATTTGCTCGCAAGCGGAACAATCAGCGGACCGTCCGAACAATCGCGCGGCTGCATGCTCGAGTTGACCTGGCGCGGCGCGAATCCGCTGAAATTGCCGAGCGGAGAAGAGCGCAAATGGCTGGAAGACGGCGATACGCTTTCAATCACCGGTTGGTGCCAGGGCGACGGCTATCGTATTGGCTTCGGCGAAGTGAGCGGAAGGGTTCTTGCGGCGCAATGATTGCTACAAAAAGGTGGTCTTATGACCGCTTCCGCAGAGGTCTCCTCAAGGCCGCAAATCCTTCACGTCGATGATGATCCTGATATCCGACTGCTGATTGCTGCTTCGTTACAAGATTTCGGCTATGTCGTAGCGACTGCCGGAACAGTGGCTGAGGGCTTGGAATTGGCTAACGAGTTCAAATTCGATCTTTGCATTCTTGATGTGCGACTTCCGGACGGTAACGGCATCGATCTCTGCGAAAAGATTAATGTAATCCAGCCCGGGGTTCCGGTTGTTTATTATTCGGCCTACGCTAGTGACCACGAGAAAGAAAGTGCGCTCTCGGTCGCCGGTGACGCTTATCTAAAGAAACCGGTCTCGGCGAAAGTCTTGGAGCAAACGATTGCGGATTTGCTCGGCCGCGAAGCGGAATAACCCCGCCGCTTTCTTTGAACGTTGAACCTTGAGCGTTGAGCGTTCAATGTTTGCTGCAGCAGGCGGGCCTGTAGCTCAGCGGATAGAGCAGGGGACTCATAATTGCCTAACGAGTTCTTGCACTGCTTTTCATCGCGTTGCGCAGCGTGTTTTTCAGAGGAGACTCTAACGAGTCGATTTTGCAGCGCGAGTCACGGCGTTGCGCAGTTTTGCACCAAAAAATTCGCTGACCGTAGAAAACGACCGTGAACGTTTGCCCTCGCGCGCGCGTACGCGTTACGTGTCACGCCATCCGTAGGTCCTTCGAACTACTCGATCTCCGCAGTGATCGTGCCGTTCACGTTCTTCAACGTCACCGTGTGAACGCCTGCCAGGTCTACCTTTTTAAAGGTTACCGAGAGCCCCTCGTCATCCACCAGGTTAAAATCCCAAAAT
>DATEWZ010000116.1:0-27055 GCA_035257485.1 Chthoniobacterales bacterium | reverse complement strand
TTTTCGACGAAATTCTCCAGCCGCTCCGGCAAATCGGAGTCCGACATCGGACTGCCGTGGCCTGCGCCAATCACGTTTGGTCGCAACGTCGCCAATTTTCTTAGCGACGCGCCTGTCTTCTCCCAATCAATGGTGAACGGTGTCGGTGGCCGGGCGAGCTCGCGTCTTCGGCTGAGCAGGCCGCTCCAGGAGTCCATGTCCACCGTGAGCAACGCGTCGCCGGTGAGAAGAATTCGGTCCGACTCGCGAAACAGACAAACGTGACCCGGTGAGTGTCCTGGCGTCGGCAACCATTTCCAGCCAGTCGCACCCGGCACCTTGTCAGTTTGCAATTCGTGCAATCGGCCGCCGAGATCTCGACGGAGCGACGGTAGAAAACGCGAAAAAAACGCAGTCGCGCCGCCAACCGTCGGGTCGGGCGGCGGATAAGCCGATTTTCCATTGAGGAACGGCGCTTCCAGTTGGTGCACAAAAACGGGGGCGTCCCAAGCGTCCGCAAGCGCGGCGGCATTGCCGACGTGATCGAGATGACCGTGTGTTAAAACAATCGCGTCCGGCCGCGACCCGGAACCGAACCGCGCTTCGGCGGCGTCGAGAATTTCGTGCGACTCGCCCGGAAAACCGGTATCGACGAGGATCCATTTCCCGCCGGGCCGCCCAATGAAATAGACGTTCGCGAAACCCACCGGCAACCAGCCGACGTCCGGTGCGATTCGAGTAATCAATCTGCTGGGCATTGCCGTAGTTGTCGATCTTGCGGCGAGCGTTTAGTCGCCAATCGGAATTTTTAGTGTCGTGCCTTCTTTCAAATTGTTCGGGTCGTCGACTTTGTCTTCGTTGGCGTCGCGGATTTCCCGCCAACGCTTCGAAGTTTTGTAAAATCTTCTCGAAATGGAAGCCAGCGTGTCGCCCTCCTGCACTTTATACGTTTGCGTGTCGCCTTTGGATTTTCCTTTTCCGCTGTGACGCGATGGAGATTTTTCCGCTGTCGGCCGTGGCTTGGCTGGGCCAGCGTTGATTTGACGAAGAAGATTCAGGTTCTCGTTTTTCAAGCGGGCGGCCTCGGCGCGCGTGACCACCGTGTCGCCGGACAAGCTGGTGCCAAGGGCCACTTCATCGCGATGCATGAAATCTTTCACCTCAGCGGCGTGCGCGCCCTCCGGATTGAGCGCGAGATAACGTTTGAAATGATGAAGCGCGTTGAGCGGATCGTTCATTTTGTCGTCGTAAAGAAGGGCGAGCTTGTAGTGCACGTTCGCGGATTGCGGCGTGCCGTCGAGCGCCGACTCGTAGAGATTGATCGCCCACAGATAATCGCCCTGGGCTGCTTTCCAATCCGCTTCCTTGACCAGACGCGTATTGCGCGAGGTCACCATGCGTTCACAGCCTGCCAACGACCACGCAATCAACAGGCAGAGGGAAAAATGCTGAATTGCGGTCGGTCGCGCCATTTAACGAATAACGATTATATTGTTTTCGACGGTTACCGCCTGAAACTTCGTCATTTCTTTCATTCACTCAATCGCTAAATGAAACGGTTCGCTCTGATTCCCGGCCTTGTTTGCATCCTGATGATGTCGAGCTTTGCCGAGCTGGCCGTTGCCCAACGTCGTTCCGTCACTCTTACCGACATCAACGGCCACGCGTTTTCGACCGCGGATGGTCACATCACGACGCTGGTGGTGGCGAGCAAAGCAAACGTGGACAAGGCGCATCTGGTTGGAGAGCGCATTCCAGATTTTTGTCTCGGCAATCCAAGATATCGAATGATCACCGTGATTGCGTTTGAAACGAACCACACCCGCCCTGTCCGCGCGTTGATGACTTCATTGATGCGGCGACGCGTTGATTCGGAAGCGAAACAACTGCAAAGCCGATACGACAAACTGAAGATTGCCCAGAACGCGCATGAGAATGTTATTGCGGTGGCCGACTTTGACGGGACAATCTCCGGGCAGTTCGACGCAAAACCCAGCGCAACGCTCTTCCACATTTTCGTCTTCGGAAAAGAGGGCGAACTAATTAAGCAATGGAGCGATCTTCCATCCGCGGAAGAATTGGCCGCTGCCTTGAAAGAGAACTAATACTGCGGGACTTCGGAATCGATCTCGTCCGACCAGCGCGCGATTCCGCCTTCCAAATTGAACACGTTGGCGAACCCGGCCTCACGCATGATGCGCACCGCCTGGGCGCTGCGCTGGCCGCTGTGGCAATGGACGATCGTTAATCGTTCGCGGTCCAATTCGTTCAATCGCTCCGGCAGCTCGCCGAGCGGAATCAATTTCGCGCCATCGATGTTCGCCAGTTCGTATTCCATCGGCTCGCGAACGTCCACCAGCTGGAAATTCTCCCGCGCATCGAGCTTTCGCTTCAACTCGGCTACTGAAACTGTTGGCATCTCGCTCATTGAAACTCCGCAAAATTGTTCGTAATCGATCGGCTTGGTGATGGTCGGCGAATCTCCGCACACTGGACATTGCGGATCGCGACGGAGATTAAACTCCCGGAATTTCATTTTCAATGCATCGAAATAAAGCAACCGGCCAACAAGCGGTTCGCCGACGCCGAGGATCAACTTGATCGCTTCATTGGCTTGAATCGTTCCGACGATTCCCGGCAAAACGCCGAGCACGCCGGCCTGCGCACAATTCGGCACCGATCCAGGCGGTGGAGGTTCGGGAAACAAGCAGCGGTAACATGGTCCGCCCAGATGCGGGGCGAAAACTGTCGTCTGTCCGTCAAAACGAAAGACCGAGCCGTAAACGTTGGGCTTTTTCGCAAACACGCAGACGTCGTTCGACAAATACCGCGTTGGAAAATTGTCCGAGCCGTCCACCACGACGTCGTAGTTCGACACGATTTCTTCCGCGTTGACGCTCGTGAAGCGCGCTTCGTGCAGTTGGACGTCGATGTGGGGATTCACGTCGCTTAAGCGATCGCGTGCGGATTCCAATTTTTTGCGGCCCACATCTTTGGTGCCGTGCAAAATCTGCCGCTGCAAGTTGCTAAGATCGACATCGTCGAAATCGACCAGGCCGAGTTTACCAATTCCCGCGGCGGCGAGATAAAGCGCGGCCGGCGAACCAAGTCCGCCCGCGCCGATGCACAACACCCGCGCTTCGTTCAGTCGCTTCTGACCTTCCGGCCCGACCTCGGGCATGATCATGTGCCGCGAGTAGCGTTGTTGTTCGTCCTTAGTCATGCTACGCGAATGTAACCGCTGTAGGGGACGCTGCTAGCGTCCCGTCAATAATGGGAAGCAAGCTGCTTCCCCTACAGATCAGCGGGTCTTCACTAAGTCCCAGTTGATTCCAACGATCCGCCTGTTCTCGAACCGCTTCAATCCTTTCGGAAAAACGAGATACCGCGCGTCCTTTTGTTGTTTGAATCCAACCATTCCAAACTCGCTCCCCCCGTCGGTGGTTAAAACCGTCATCACGCGGTTGTTTTTGATCTCCGATTGGAGATGTCGATCCTGCGCCGGTTTTAGCCAAAGCGTGTAGGGTTCCGGTTTCCCCGCCGCTTCGATAACGTCGGCGAAGCGTTTCGTTTTTGTCTTGAGCACTTTCATCCAGCGGTTGAGTTGTTGAGAGGTTGAGCAGTTGAGGTGACTTCTTCTCAACAACTAAACTTCTCAACCCCTCAACAAGAAAAGTCCGCCAGAGAACTACGGCATAGAGGATCAAACTACCGTTGCTGCATTCCTGCCCTGGCGGGGTTCGTCAGTCCTCAATCCATAGCCCCTGACGGAGGGGAAACTTCCGCGTAAGATCGACATCGCGCAATCGCGAGTTTTATCATCGCGCCGTGAAATGGATCGGGCTTTTGCTTTTGATCGCGCTCCAGTGCGCGTGCGAAACGACGGCACCACCGGCGATGTCAGACCAGTACAATCGGCGCGATCTTTACAGCCCCGAACCGGAACCGGATTCGCCTGAAGCAGCGCGGCAAATGCGAACACGGTCGGCGCCTACGCCGATTGAGAAGCCGCAATTCCGCGGATGATTAACCGAATGGGAGGTTCGCTTTGACCCGTGCTTCGTCGGTCTTATCGAGGGTCAAGATCTTGCCGAGCTGACGTTTGCGCTTTGCCCGTTTCCAGGCAAGCAGGTGGCGGCGCGAGGATTGCGCGCGAAGCACCTTGCCGCGAGCGGTGATTTTGAACCGTTTCGCGACGGCCTTGCGGGTCTTACTGCGAGAAATTGACTTCGGCATGAGGCGCGAAAGATAGCACATTTAGCGATTTAGCGAATTAAAGATTTAACGATTGTGAAATTTCTAAATCACTAAATCATTGAGTCGTTAAATGGATTCCAAGCCACACGTGGTCATCATCGGCGCCGGCTTCGGCGGGCTCGAGGCGGCCAAAAAGCTCGCCCGCGAAAACATCCGCCTCACTGTGATCGACCGGACGAATTATCATTTGTTTCAACCGCTGATCTATCAAGTCGCAACGGCCGCGCTCTCGCCGGCAGACATCGCCGCGCCGGTGCGCGCCATTCTCAGCAAATTCGAAAACGTGAACGTGATCCTCGCCGAAGTTCAGTCGATCGACGTAAACACGAAGAAAGTGAGAATGGTCGATGGCGAACTCAATTACGATTATCTCATTCTCGCGACCGGCGCGCGCCATTCCTATTTTGGACATCCGGAATGGGAAAGACTCGCGCCCGGCCTGAAAAGTCTGGAGGACGCGATCGAAATTCGGCGGCGCATTTTGATGGCGTTCGAATACGCCGAGAAAATTTCCGACGAAGCCGCGCGCAAAGCGGCGATGACCTTTGTCATCGTCGGCGGCGGACCAACCGGCGTGGAAATGGCAGGGGCGATTGCGGAGATCGCGCGCTACACCTTGGCCAAAGATTTTCGCCACATCGATCCGTCGCAAGCACGCGTGATTTTGATCGAAGGCGAACCAAAAGTGCTGGCGTCGTTTCCGGAGGACCTTCGCGACAGTGCGACGAAACAACTTACCGACCTTGGCGTCGAAGTGCGGACCGGAATCCACGCGAGTAATCTTTCGGAAGAGGGACTGCAAGTCGGCAACGAATTCATTCCCTGCCGCGTAAAAATTTGGGCGGCGGGCAACACTGCTTCGTCCGTTGGCCATTCGCTGGGCCTCCCGATCGACAAAGTCGGCCGCGTAATCGTAAACAAAGATCTGACAATTCCGAATCATCCCGAAGTGCAGGTGATCGGCGATCTGGCAAATTTTTCGCACCAAACGGGCGAGCCACTCCCGGGCGTTTCACCGGTCGCGATGCAGCAAGGCCGTCACGCTGCGCGGAACATTTTGCGAATGATCGACGGCGAAAAGCCGCAGCGCTTCTGGTATTTCGACAAGGGCAGCATGGCCACGATCGGTCGGAACAAAGCGGTCGCGGATTTGAAGCTGATGCATCTCACCGGATTTCCAGCCTGGCTCGCGTGGCTTTTTATCCATGTGATTTTTCTGGTCGGGTTTCGTAATCGTCTCGCGGTTTTGTTTCAATGGGCTTGGGCCTATTTCAGTTTCAATAAGGGCGCGCGGCTCATCACGCGGAACTTCCAGTCGGAACAGCGTCCGCCCGCGTAAAAAACAATTTAACGAATTAGCGATTTAGTGATTTAACGAATGGCATGAATACCCTCCAGTATGCCAAGCAACTACAGGACAGAACAAAGACGTTTGCCGTTCGAATCGTCAGAGCCTTCGCGCGATTACCGAAAGACGAGGCCACTCGCATCATGGGGCGACAGTTCCTCAGATCCGGCACTTCGCTCGCGGCAAATTACCGAGCGGCTTGTCGAGCCCGTTCAACTGCGGATTTCATATCAAAGATCAGCGTCGTCACCGAGGAAGCTGATGAAACACTCTTCTGGTTTGAGCTCCTGGTCGAATCGGATTTGATCAAGGCAGCGATCGTTCAGCCGATAGTCTCCGAATGCCAAGAGCTACTAAAGATCTTCTCAACGTCGCTCGCCACCGCGAAACGCAATCGCTAAATCATTAACTTGCTAATTCACTAAATGGGATTCCGTATTGGGATTGTCGGCTCGGGCGCGGTTGGAACTTATTACGGCGCGAAATTAGCGCACGGCGGCAGCGACGTTCATTTTCTGATGCGCGGCGATTTAAGCGACGTTCGCCGCAACGGGATTTTCGTCCGCGGAGAGGGCGAGAATTTTCGAGTGAAGAAAGTGAATTGTTACAACTCCACGAAAGAGATCGGTACGTGCGATCTGGTCATCATTGCCGTCAAAACGATTTCGAACTCCGACCTTATCGATCTTGTTCCTCCCCTGCTCCATGAAAGAACAATGGTGCTCACCTTGCAGAACGGTCTCGGCAACGAAGAATTTCTGGCTGAACATTTCGGCGCTGATCGCGTGATCGGAGGACTTTGTTTCATCGCGGTGGACCGGCATTCCAAGACCGAAGTCGAGCGCTACGATTATGGCCTGGTGATTCTTGGTGAGCTCGGAGGCGCTGCGCAACCGCGAACCCACGACGTTGCCGCCGAATTCATTCGCGCCGCGGTGAAGTGTAAAGTAACCGACGACATCGCGCTCGAACGTTGGCGCAAGTTGATTTGGAACATCCCGTTCAACGGATTGTCGATCGTAGCCGGAGAAATCGACACTGGCGCGATCGTCGGGGACGAGAATTTACGCGCGCTGACCATCGCTACGATGGAGGAAATCATTGCCGCCGCGAATAAACGCGGTCACGCGCTTCCGCGGGACGCCTGGCATGAACATATCAAGCGGAGCGACAATATGCGCGGCTACAAACCATCCACGCTGCAAGATTGGGAGGCGGGCAAGCCGCTGGAGATCGAAGCGATTTGGGGCGAGCCGGTCCGGCGCGCGCGCGAAGCCGGCGCCGAGATGCCGCGAACGGAAATAATCTACGAATTACTGAAGCAACTGGATCGGAGACGCCGGGAAAAATGAAAGCGACGGGCCCGAAAATCTCCGTGCGCAATCAGCAGCGCAGAATTGCGGTGGACGTTGTCGATCTCGAAAAATTCGCGCGCAAAGCGGCGAAACTTTGTCTTGGTTTGCCGCCAGAGAAAGCCAGCGACCTGGAACAATTGCCGGAAATCTCGATCCTGATCGTTTCCGATCGCCAGATGGCCGCCCTTCACAAAAACTTCATGAATGAACCCGGCCCGACGGACGTGATCACTTTTCAACACGGCGAAATTTTCATCAGTGGGGAAATGGCGAGGCGAAACGCCCAACAGTTCGGCAATTCATTCGAGAACGAGCTTCGTCTCTACATCGTGCACGGTTTGCTTCATTTGCATGGCTTTGATGATCGTGACCCGGAAAACGCGAGAAAAATGGAGAACATCCAGCGAAAAATCTTGTCCAAGGCGATGCTTTGAACTGCGGGGCGAGTGTGATAGCATTTTTTCATGAGCGCGGTAATTACCGTGCGGCTGGAAAAAGGATCGACATCGACAGTGGAAGCGCCGGTCAAGGAAACGGAGACGCGCGGTGAAGAAGAACTCGACCTTCCATGGCAGGTTGTTGTTCACAACGACCCGGTGAACTTGATGACCTACGTGACCATGGTCTTCCAGCGCGTTTTTGGTTATCCACGCGAAAAAGCGGAGCGACACATGCTCGAGGTGCATCATAAAGGACGCTCGATTTTGTGGTGCGGCGTGCGCGAACGCGCCGAGTTCTACGTGCAACAGCTTCACGGCTATCTCCTGCTCGCCACGCTGGAGAAAGTCGTTTGATATGGAAATCAGTCGCGAAGGCGAGGCGTTGCGAATTTCCGATCTCGACCCGTTCCTGGCCGAGTTGTTGCGGCAGATTCCGTTGAGCGCAAATCCCGAGGGCGTTTCAGGGGCCGAAGCGCGCTTGTTCATTGAGCCATCACGCGAAAAGGAAATCTGCTCGGAATGGAAAAGTTATGTTGAACCGGAATTGCGCCGCCTTTTTCGAAGCGCGACCGAAACCGTTGCCGCCGATCTCGCACAGTTGAACGGCAACGAGAAATCGCTGCGCAATCGTTCACTGCGGATCCCATTCGAGCACGCCGATGCCTGGCTCAGCGCGCTCAATCAGGCGCGACTCGTCATCGCCGAGAAGTACAAATTTTCGGACGAAGAGTTAAACGATCACGACCGATCGCCGATTGGCTCGCGCCGCGATCTTGGATTGTTTCAGGTCAATTTCTACGGATTTCTCCAGGAATTTATTTTGCGGGAGATGGAGGCGCATTAGCGCCGCGATGGCTGAACTTGTCGATGTAACGCTCGAGTGGCACGGGGCCGAGGTCCATCATCCCATCCATAAATTTCTGGAGCTCGAATTTTTCGCCGCCGGCCACACGCGCCGCTTCGTAGGCCTGGCCCACCTTTCGATAACCAAGATAATAGCTGGTGATTTGCGGCGAACTTGTGATCGCACGCGTCCACATATTTGAGGCGAGCTGATCGCCCTGGAGCGCTTCGTCTTTCACAAACCGGATGACTTCGTCGCGCGACATGTTTTCAGTGTGAACGCGAATATCGACAATCGTTCGCGCAATGTTCTCGAGCTGCTTCTTCAAGTGGGCCAAGCGCTCGAGCGGGCCGCCCCAACCCTGATCGAGCAGAATGCGCTCACAAAAAGTCCCCCAGCCTTCCACGTAAAGGGGATCAGGAAAAACGGCGCGGATCTTGTGTGGTTGATGCGCGGCAATCTTGAACTGCACGTAATGACCGGGAATCAATTCATGCGGCACAATCATCTTGTTGAAGTGTTCGTTGAAATCGCGGAAAAAAGCTTCGCGCTGTTCCGCGCTCGCCTCCGGTGACGGCGCTGGCAGAAACAAAATCGTTTTTGCATCCGGAGCGTACGGGCCGGGCGGATAAACGCCGCCGAAACTTTGGCCGACAAAAAACGCCGGAGAACGATCGACAATGAGCGTGAGCGGATCAGGAAGAGTCATGATTTTTTTCTCGTGCACGAGTTTGTTCAGCTCGTCCACGTTGGTCCGCCACTGCGCGAGCGCGTCATCCACGCTTTGGCCGTGATCGGACGCAATCCGGTCGAATAATCGTCGCAGAAGATCGACATCGTCCTTCGGCGGCGGTTCGTTCGGAATCAGACTGGTCCAAACGCTTCTGCCAAAAGTCGCCGCTTCGGAGCGAGTCGCGACGAGATCGGATTGCGCGCGCGTGAGGACATCGTGGACTGGTTCTTTTATTCCGGTCCCAACTCGAAATGTTTCCGCGTAAGCGGTCCTGAGTCGAACCGATCCTTTCGCGCGCTTTGCTAATTCCTCCAGCGTGGTGGCAAAGTCATCCAGCGCTGCCGCAACATCAGCGCTTTCTTTTTCGACTTTGTTATCGCCCTCGACGGCTTTCGCGAATCCCTCCCTGTAAAATTTTGCCGTCGCTCGCAATTGGCCGCCGGCAATTCCGCAAAACTCAGGCGCGACGTTTCTCGCATCGACATGCGCAAAATGATCCCGCCCTTGTCGCGCGAAACGCATCAAGTTTGTCGCGCGCGCTTTTGCGTGCTCGCGGCGTTCCTGGAGCGGCAGGTCGTCTCGCACCAGCAGAAAAACGGTGGCATCGCCCGCAACCGCCGACCAATAAAGCGGGTCGCGCTCAGCTCGACTCAGCGCGACCAGTGAATTTAGTTCGCGATCGACCTGCGCGAGCAACGTTTCGCCATCAAGTCGATCGTCCATCGACAATCCTTGATCGCGCAACCGATCGAGAAGCGTAGCGCGAATCGCGCGGTTGAATTCAATCCAGTTGTCGATCCGCTTACGTGAAAAATCCTCGAGCTGCTGATCCAAATCGTGCCGACCGGCCTGGGTCGCGCGCGTTGGAAACATTTGGAAGTAATGATCGAGATAATTATTCTCGCGCGCGGCGATGTTGTCGGCCGCTGAAGCGGCACGCACGAAGAACGCGACCGTTAAAACAATTGCCGCGAATAGCGCGACGCGAAAAAACCCCGATCTCACTCGGCGTAGCGAAATCGACAACCAGGCTATTGGGGCGGAGGGGCGCCGGACTGACTTTGGCGCGCACGCACCATCGCCATCAGCTTGTCCTTGATCGCAGCTGAGGCTTTGGCTGGCTTGAGGCTAAGGGCGAAGGCTTCGTGCAGGCCATAGCATTGATTGATGAAATCTTCGGCGGCGGTGCCATATAGTTTGCGCGCGGCCTCAAAGTCCTGCAGCTCTTCGGGTTCTAGCGCCCCGATCACATACAGCCGCGCCGAATTTTGGAATTCCTCAAAGCTCATCCTTCAACTCCTTCAAACCGTCATAAATCTTTTTCAAGCCCAATTCGAGCCGAGTTATCCTCAGCCTGAATCCGCAACATCAGGTCGACATCGGTCGGGGCGCCCGGCTCGATCTCGACTGCGGTGGCAATCGATTTGCCAGTTCGCGTCGCCACTTCCGATGACGGGTCGGCTGGAAGACTTGGACCTGCCATCGAAGACATTTCCCAGTTGTACGATTCCCGCTTAATCGCGTCCACCATTTTGCACAGGTGGGTTTGATTCGCGATAAACCTTGACCGTTGCGCGATTTGGCAAATACGATGCGCCCCAATTGCGGTCCCCATCCGCAACAAGCCCAATCAAAAATCCATGAAAATCATCATCTCCTTTTTTGCCGCCCTCTTCCTCGCCGCAATGAGCTTTGCCCAGGAGGAATCACCCTCGCCTGCAGCGGAATCGACTGCGCCGGCCACGGAAGAAAAAGCGTCAGCCACGGTTGAACAAGCACCGGCAGCGAAGCCGGAGGAATCAATCGCCCCGGCGATGAAATCCGAATCTGCCGCGTCTCCAAAAGCCGCGACTACTGCCGCTCCCGCAAAAAAAGAAGCGACCACCAGCAATGCAGCCAAGCCTGCGACTCCAGCGCCCGCCGCTTCAACCGCGAAGGCATCCACTAAGAATATGGCCCCGCGCGATGCCGAGAACGCCTGGGAAGCCGCTGTGATGAAGCATGATTACGCCACCGTTGAAGGCTTCCTCGCCGCGGACTTTATGGGCGTCTCCGCAAAAAATAAATTCGTCGGTCGCTCAGACGTGCTCTCGCAGGCCAAAGGGGACAAAGATACCTATAAATCCGCCAAGAACGACAGGCTGAACGTCAAGATGTACGGCAAAGATGTCGCCGTCGTGACCGGGCGCGCGCGCGAAGTCGGCACAGGCAAAGACGGCAAGGCCTTCGATAGGACGTATCTTTTCACCGACACATGGATGATGCGTGGGGGCAAATGGCAGTGCATCGCCTCGCAGATCACCAAGATTAAAGGTTAAGCTTAACTCCAGTCTGTCTTGAAAGCGGCCACGGAAACGCGGCCGCTTTTTTGCGCCCCCTGAACCCAACCATTGCGCGGCGCGTTTTGTGCGGCAAAGGTTAATTGATGCCTGGAAGCGCGAAAGAACCCGTCAGCGATCCGCTTTGGTACAAGGACGCGATCATCTACGAGCTGCACGTCAAAACCTTCGCCGACAGCGACGGCGACGGGATTGGAGATTTTCGCGGTTTAATCCAGAAACTCGATTATCTCCAGGAGCTCGGCGTGACTGCCCTCTGGCTCCTCCCGTTTTATCCGTCGCCGTTGCGCGACGACGGCTACGATATTGCCGATTACTACGACGTTAATCCCAACTACGGAACACTCGAAGATTTCCGCGCATTTCTGGCCGAAGCGCACAAGCGCGGGCTGCGCGTTATCACCGAGCTGGTGATTAATCACACCTCCGACCAGAACCCCTGGTTTCAAAAATCGCGACGAGCGGAGCCCGGCTCGCCCGAGCGCGAATTTTATGTCTGGAGCGATACGCCGGAAAAATATTCCGAGACGCGGATCATCTTCAAAGATTTCGAGACCTCGAACTGGACCTGGGACCCGCTCGCGAAGGCTTATTACTGGCACCGCTTCTATTCGCACCAGCCGGATTTGAATTTCGACAACCCGGCGGTGCACGAGACCGTTCAGAAGATTTGCGACTACTGGCTCGAGATGGGCGTGGACGGTTTGCGGCTCGACGCCGTGCCGTATCTCTACGAACGCGAAGGAACGAACTGCGAAAATTTGCCCGAGACCCATGTTTACCTGAAAAAGTTGCGCGCGCACGTCGATGAAAAATTTCCCGGTCGCATGTTGCTCGCCGAAGCGAACCAGTGGCCGGAAGACGCCGCCGCTTATTTCGGTAACGGCGACGAATCGCACATGAACTTCCATTTCCCGCTCATGCCGCGAATGTTCATGGCGCTGCAAATGGAGGATCGGTTTCCGATCATCGACATTCTCGAACAAACGCCGCCGATCCCGGAAAATTGCCAGTGGGCGATGTTCCTGCGCAATCACGACGAGCTTACGCTCGAAATGGTCACCGACGAGGAACGCGACTACATGTGGCGCGTTTACGCGAACGATCCGCACGCGCGCATCAATCTCGGCATTCGCCGCCGGCTCGCGCCCCTGCTCGCGAACAACCGCCGCAAGATCGAGTTGCTTAATGCGCTCCTCTTCTCCATGCCTGGCACGCCGATCATTTATTACGGCGACGAGATCGGCATGGGCGACAACATCTACCTCGGCGATCGCAACGGTTGCCGGACACCGATGCAGTGGAGCCCGGACCGCAACGCCGGATTCTCGCAGGCGAATCCGCAACAGTTGCACCTCCCGGTCATCATCGATTCCGAATATCACTACGAAGCGATCAATGTCGAAACGCAGCAGAAGAATTTGTCGTCGATGCTTTGGTGGATGCGGCGCGTCATTGCCATGCGAAAAAATTTCAAAGCGTTCTCGCGCGGCTCGATTGAATTTCTTTATCCCGACAATCTAAAAGTCCTCGCCTTTTTGCGCCGCTATGAGGACGAAATCGTCCTCGGCGTGGTAAATCTTTCCCGCTTCTCGCAATTCGCGGAATTGGACCTCTCCAAATTTGCCGGCGCCGTGCCGATGGAAATTATCGGCCGCAGCCATTTCCCGGCGATCAAGAAGTCACCTTACTTCCTCACGCTCAACGGCCACTCGTCTTACTGGTTCACTCTCGAGCCGCAACGCGGACGCAAGCGCGCGGACAAGAAGCAGGTCGTCCCAACGCTGAACGCTCAACCAGAATTGCATTCTTTGCTCGATGACGGCGCGCGGAACCGCATCGAAAGCGAAATCTTGCCGGAATACATCACAAACTGTCGCTGGTTCGGCGCGAAAGCGCGCACTCTCCGCCAGATGTGCGTGTCGGAGCGATCCTGGATTTCGTCCGAGCCGGAATCGGGGCAGTTGTGGATCGTCGAAGTGAGTTATCTCGACGGGCCGACCGAACATTATGCATTGCCGGTGAAGATCGCTTCCGCTGAGAAGGCGAAAAGTATTTCGCAATCCGCGCCGCAAGCAGTCATCGCTCGCTTTAACGACGGCTCGATCCTTTTCGACGCGGTTTGGGACAACGATTTCCGCGAAAAACTTCTCAGGCTCATGCTGGATCGACAACCGGCAAGTGGACGCAACGGAAAACTTGTTGGTCTGTTGAGTTCGCGCGTTGGCAAGATCGACACGGTGCCGCTGTCGAATGTTCTCGGCGCGGAGCAAAGCAACTCGTCGATGCTCTTCGACGACAAATTTTTCCTGAAACTTTATCGCAAGCTCGAGGACGGCGTGAATCCGGATGTTGAAGTTACGCGTTTTCTCACCGAGCGCGTTGGGTTCGAAAATGTTCCAGCCTTCGGCGGCGCGATTGAATACCGTCGCGACAAATCGCAGCCGACGGTCGTTTGTTTGTTGCAAGATGCGATCCAGGCCGAAGGCGACGCCTGGACCCTGACGCTCGACGCCGTCGGTCGTTTTTACGAGCGCGTTCTCGCGCAAAAAACCGAACTACAAAACGAGGCCGCGCCGGCGGGGACGTTAATCGAAGAATTGGTCGGCGGCGTTTACCCCGAAAAAGCGAAGCTGCTCGCCCAACGCACCGGCGAACTGCATCTCGCGCTCGCTTCGGTCAAAGACGATCCGCTCTTTGCGCCGGAACCGTTCAACGCCATGGCGCAACGGTCCGTTTACCAAAGCATGCGCGCACTTCTGCGGCGAAATTTCGATTCACTGAAAAAAAACCTGAAGAACGTCCCGGAGCATCTGCGCGATGAAGCCAAAGACGTTCTCGGGACCGAAAAAGAAATTCTCGCCCGCGAAAAACGTCTTCTCGATCGCAAAACCAACGCCGCCAAGATCCGGATCCACGGCGATTATCACCTCGGCCAGGTGCTCTCGACCGGAAAAGATTTCGTGATTCTCGATTTCGAAGGAGAGCCGGCGCGGCCCATGAGCGAACGAAAACTGAAACGTTCGGCGCTGCGCGACGTCGCCGGAATGATGCGCTCGTTTCAGTACGCCGCCTACAGCGCTCTCTGGCAACCGGGCATGCGCACGGAAGACGTGCCGTTTCTCGAGCACTGGGCCGACAACTGGTATCGGCTGATGAGTAGCGTTTTTCTTCAGAATTATCTAGAGACGACCGCCGGTTCGGTCTTCGTTCCGAACAATTATGATGACTTCCAGATTCTCCTCGAAGCCTATCTCCTCGACAAAGCGGTTTACGAAATCGGCTACGAGCTCAACAACCGCCCCGATTGGGTCGTCATCCCCATTCGCGGCATCAAACACATTTTGAAAGCAGCTTAACTAATCGCCACAAATGAACACGGATGAAGCACAGATACAGAATTCTATTTGTTTAATCTGTGAAAATCTGTGTCAATCTGTGGCTCGAATCCTATGAACCGACATCTCGACCAGATCGACAATGACATCGCGGAAAAGAATCTGTTGAAACATCCGTTTTATCTCGCGTGGACGCGCGGGGAGCTGAGTAAAGCGGCGCTTACCGATTACGCGAAGCAGTACTATCATCACGTCGCCGCGTTTCCGACATATCTCTCGGCGGTGCACGCAAAGTGCGACGATCAGCCGACCCGGAAACAAATTCTCCAGAACTTGATCGACGAAGAAGCCGCTTCACCGAATCACCCCGAGCTTTGGAAACAATTCGGGAATGCGCTCGGTGTGGACGATGTCGATCTTGCGAATACGGAAAAGGAAACCGAAACAAGAAATCTGATCGAGACGTTTCGATCAGTGTGCGGTGACAAATCAACTGCCGACGGTTTGGCCGCGCTTTACGCGTATGAATCGCAAATTCCTGCGATCTGCGAATCGAAGATCGATGGATTGAAAAAGTTTTACGGTTTCAACGACCCCAAGGGCTACGAATATTTCTCGGTCCACATCGAAGCCGACAAGGAACATTCCGCGACCGAGCGCGAAATGTTGAGCGCGAAGATCGACAATCACAACGCCGAAAGCGTCCGTGTGTCGGTGAATCGCGTGCTCGATGCGCTTTGGGAAATGCTGAGCGGCGTTTGCCGGCGTCACGCGATCGCGTGCTGAATTTGGAGGGCATCCGCGCTGTCGGCGCCCAAAAATTAATGGGACACGACGGCGCGTGTCCCTCCAATAAAGGATCATCGCGGAGTGATCCCTTCGGCGATATCAACGTGGAAACTCTGTTTCACTTTGTTCGTGCCGAAAGATAACTCCGCGTTGTAGTCGCCCGCGGGCAGTAATCGTTTCGGATCGTCGCCGCCGTATTCGACACTCTGGTCCTTGCCCGGACGCAAATCCCAGCTCAAACGCGTGAATCCCGGTGTGCCCGGCGACTTCAAGTTCGCCACTGGTTCTCCGGTCGATTTCGTGATCGCGATCTTAATCTCGTCGCCGGTGAATTCCTTCACCCAAACGGTAAACAGCGCGCCGTCCTCGGGATTTTTTCCGCGATAAACCCCTTTGCCGTTTGCATCGATAAATCCGGGTTGCAAATAGGCGCCGGTAACATTGCGCACACTAAATAGATGCGCCGGTTTGGCCGCGATCTCAGGGGTGAACTCGCGGAACGGCGTCGTGTCGTCCAGGACCGCGATGCTGCGACCGTGCGTCGCGATCGCGAGATCGGCCGTGCGCGGATGAATTTGAATATCGTCCACGCGCACCGCCGGCACGTCCCCGATCCGGACCCAGTGCGTTCCTTGGTCGAACGACGCGAAAATTCCGAAGTGCGTTCCGACATAGAGCAATTTCGGATTCACCAAATCCTCGCGAATGACTTCGACCGAAGCGTTTGGCGGCAAATCGCCAGTCACTGATTGCCACGTCTTGCCGAGATCGCTCGTTCGCAAAATTGTTGGGTGATCGTCGCCGGTCCGATAGGCGTTGGTCGCAACATAAGCGACGTTTGGATCGACATTTGAAGGCTCGATTCGCACGATCCATTGGCCGCGCGCAGGCTCGGGCAAATTATTCGTTAACTCGGTCCATTTGCCGCCGTCGTTGTCCGTGATCCAAAGCCGGCCGTCATCGGTTCCGGCCCAGAGCAAACCCGCCTTCTTCGGCGATTCGGCGAGCGAGAAAACAACGCCGTACGTTTCCGCGCCGCTGCCCACTGCGTTCGCTTTGTTCGGATCGTTGTGGGTTAGATCCGGGCTGATCACCGAATATTTTTCCATCCGATCAGTCAGTTTGAAGACGCAGTTTCCGCCGAGATAAATCGTGCCCGGTTTGTGTTTGCTCATGACCATTGGCGAATTCCAGTGAAACCGATAGCGAGTCGCGCCCTCGGTCGGCTCGGGACGCAAACGGCGCAGCTCCCCGTTGCGAAGATTGATCCGATGCACTTCCCCACCCTGGCTCTCGGCGTAAAACGTGTCGTGATCGGTCGGATCGAACAAAACGTAAAATCCATCGCCACCCGCGAGCGCAGTCCAGTCCGCGTTGCGAATTCCTTCTTTGCTCGGCACGCCGCTCGGCCCGACCCAGTTCTCATTGTCCTGCAAACCGCCGGCGATCCGGAAATACGGCTTCGAATCGTCCAAACTGATCCGATAAAATTCGCCCGCCGGAAATTTGTTCAGATGGTCCCAATTTTTGCCGCCGGCAAAGCTTTGATAAAGACCGCCGTCCGTTCCCAATAACACTCGCTGGCAAACCGGCGGCTTCGGTGGCTTGTTCTTGTCCTCCGGTTTTGGCGGCTTCGGCGCGGGTGCGGTACCGGGCTGGATTGCCAGCGCGTGACAATCGGGATGAACTTTCTCGGAAAGATCTTCCCGAAAATTCTTACCGCCATCGTCCGAAACGAGGAGCGCGAACTGCAAAAGATAGACACGCTGATCGTTCGCGGGATCGATCCGGATTTGGCTGAAATAAAACGGGCGCGGATCGATCGCGCTCTCACGCGTCCAATGTTCGCCGCCGTCTTCCGATCGAAACACGCCACCGCTTTTGCTTCGGAGATCGCTCAAGCCGCCAGAGCCGCCCTCGAAACTTTGCACGACTGCCATCACAACGTTCGGCTTGCTCGCGGCGACAGCGAGACCGATCCGTCCGGTCTGCACGGGAAGTCCACCGCTCAATTTTTTCCAGCTCCCGCCGCCATTCGTGCTTTTGAAAATTCCACCGACGTCTTCGCCGTTGGTTGCGTTCGGGCCGGATGTGAAACTCCAGGGCGTGCGCTGACGCGCGTAAAGCGCCGCGTAAACGACTTGCGGATTGTTTGGATCGAGGATCACGTCGCCGCAGCCGGTGCGCGCATTGTGCGGCGCGCTCGCGGACAAGATTAATTTCCAGGTTTTGCCGCCGTCGGTCGTTTTATAAAGACCGCGTTCGCCGCCGTCGGCCCACAAGTGTCCCATCGCAGCGACATAAGCGGTGTCCGCATTTTTCGGATCGACAACGACGCGGGCAATCGCGCGGCTGTCTTTCAATCCGACGTTCGCCCAATGTTCGCCGCCATCTGTCGTGCGATAAACGCCGTCGCCCCAATCGGAGGAATTGCGGTCGTTCGCTTCGCCGCTGCCGACCCAGATTACATCCGAATCCGAAGGCGCAATCGCGATCGCGCCAATCGATTGGACTGGTTGCTTGTCGAAGATCGGATCGAACGAAACGCCGCTGTCGCCCGACTTGAAAATTCCGCCGTGACCAAGCGCAGTGTAAAAGACGAATGGATTACGCGGATCGATCGCGAGATCGGAGACGCGACCGCCCATGACCGCGGGCCCGATCGCGCGAGCTTTGAGATTTTTAAAGAGCACGTCGTTCAATTGCGGCGCACCGGAAGTTGGCGCAGGCGTAACTGACGCAGACAATGCTGGAGTTGTGCTTTCGGGCGAAGCGGCCGGTCGTGACGCGGCGCCAGCGGGCGAAGACGCCGGCGGCGATTCTTCCTGCGCGAAACAAATCGAGGTGACGATCAGGCCGGACACTACAACGAGTCGAGTGCTCATAATTGGAAGAGAAATCATGGCGATTTGCGCGGCCGGAGCAAGCGCATCGCTGCTTTTGCGCCGCCGAAAATACGGTATTGTCGACCCTTATGGCGCAAGGCGTGCTCGAAGGAAAGGTCGGAGTTGTTTTTGGTGTCGCAAATAAACGCAGCATCGCGTGGGCGATCGCGCAGGCATGGGCGAACGCCGGCGCGCGTTTGATTTTCAATTATCAAGGCGAGCGGTTGAAGGAAAACGTAGAGGAACTCGCAGGAACTTTCGGCGAGAAGACACCGCTCTTCCCGTGCGACGTTTCCAACGACACCGAGATCAAAACGTTTTTCGAAAAAGTGCGCGGCGAAACCGATCGGGTAGATCTTTTGCTCCACTCGGTCGCATTTGCACCGAAGGAAGCGCTCGAAGGCGATTTTGTCAGCACCACGCGCGAAGCCTTTCGAATGGCGCACGACGTCAGCGCGTATTCGCTCGTTGCGCTGGCGCGCGAAACTGCGCCGATGATGACAAACGGCGGCAGCATTTTGGCGATGACCTATTACGGTTCGGAAAAAGTGGTGCCTCATTACAATGTGATGGGCGTGGCGAAAGCCAGCCTGGAGGCATCCACCCGTTATCTCGCTTACGATCTAGGGCCGAAGAAAATCCGCGTGAACTGCATTTCCGCTGGCCCGGTGCAAACATTGGCCGCGCGCGGAATCAGCGGATTCAGCCAAATGTTGAAACATTATCAGGAACGCGCGCCTTTGAAGCGCAGTTGCGAAACCGTCGAGCTCGGCGCGACCGGCGTTTTTCTCGCGAGCGATAGCGCGGCCGCGATCACCGGCCAAGTGATCTACGTGGACGGCGGTTACCAGATTATGGGAATGTAGAGACGTTCGAAGAACCCCGAGAACATGATTGCTCGCATTTGGTATGGCTGGACCTCGCGCGAGAACGCGGAGAAATACGAAAAGCTTCTCCGTGAAGAAGTCCTGCTCGAAATCGCGAAACGTTCGATCCCCGGTTACAAAGGCGCGGAGATTTTTGTCCGCGAAGGCGACAATGACGAGATCGAATTCATTACCCTCTTGCGATTCGACACCATCGAGGCGGTGAAACTTTTCGCGGGCAAAAATTACGAGACACCGGTGATCCCGCCGGAATGTAAAAAACTCCTCAAGCGACATAGCGAAAAGTCGCGCCATTACGAGATCGTTCAGATCAATTAGATGCCGGACGACAAGCGGAACGCTTGCCCTACAACTGCTGTGCTAGCAGGTTGGCCGTAATGAAGTTGGCCGACGAATTGCGGCAGCTGTTTGGCAACGAGCTCATCGCCGACGATGAGGCGACGATCACCGCGCACAGCAGCGACAAATGGTTTGCGACGGAAGCGCCCGAAGTCGTCGCGTTCGCAAGATCGACCTCTGATGTATCGAAGCTGCTGACGTTTGCGTCGGAGAGAAAAATTCCCGTGACCGCGCGCGGCGCGGGCTTCGGTTACGTCGGCGGCTGCGTTCCGGCGAAACGCGGAATCGCGCTTTCGTTGATGCGGATGAATCGGATTAAGGACATTAATTTCGCCGACGCGGTAGCGGTGGTTGAACCAGGAGTCATCACCGCCGAACTAAAAGCTGCCGCGCGCGCGCAGAAGCTTTTCTATCCGCCTGACCCGGCGAGCATGAAAGATTGCAGCATCGGCGGGAACGTTGCGACCAACGCCGGCGGGCCGCGCTGTTTAAAATACGGCGTGACGCGAAGTTATGTGATCGGTCTCGAAGTCGTTCTCGCGAACGGCGACGTGCTGCGGAATGGCGGACGCGTTCACAAAAACAAAACCGGATTTGACCTGATCGGTCTGTTCGTGGGCTCAGAAGGACTGCTCGGCGTCGTGACCGAGATCACGTTGCGCTTGCTTCCCCTGCCGCCGGCGCGCGCGACGATTTCCGCAGCGTTCGCGAAGATGTCCGAAGCAGCCGCGATTGTGCAGGAAATTTTCGCGAAAGGATTTTTGCCGGCCTCATTGGAGATCGCCGACAGTTTTACGCTTGAAGCGGCGCGGAAAGATTTGGGCCAGGCGCTCGTCCCGGAAGGAAACGCGCATCTCCTTGTCGATCTTGATGGACAGGATGAGAGCGTTCGCAGCGAAGCAGGCGCAATTCGAAAATTGATCGCCTCCAAAAAACCAAACGCACTCGAATTGGCCACCGGCGAAGAGGATTGCGAAAAGCTTTGGGCGTTGCGCCGGCAATTCAGCAACTCGCTTCGCGCAACCGGACTGACAAAATTGAACGAGGACGTGGTCGTGCCGCGCGGTCGCATTGTCGATCTTGTCGAATTCGCGGAACGATTGAGCGCGAAGTCAGGGTTTCCGATCGCCTGTTTTGGCCACGCCGGCGACGGCAACATTCACATCAACATCATGGCCGATCGTTACAATCGCGAGGCGGCCGTGCGCGAAAAGGTCGAGGCCGCCCTCGACGATTTATTCGCGCAGATTCTCGCCTGGGGCGGAGTGATCACGGGCGAGCATGGGATCGGTCTGGCCAAGAAACGGTGGTGGCCGGACGCGACAAGCGAGCCGGTGCGCGAGCTGCATCGAAAACTCAAAAACATTCTCGATCCAAATGGGATTTTAAATCCTGGAAAATTTGTTGACTAACAAGGATTTACGAGGAAAGTCAGCACCTCGCTTCGCTGATTAGGAAGATCGCATCGCGGTCTAATCGAATTTTTTCGCCCGGCGTCGCGTCAAAATAATTGCGTCGCGCTGCCCTGTTGCCATGAAACCTGGAAAAATCACTCACACTATTGCCGCTTTGTTATCGTCGATCTCGGCGCTGTTCGCGCACGGAACGGTCACGAAAGCGGAACCGACCAAATCGAAATTTACCAAGAAATCGGAAAAGAAATCGAGCCAATCCGGACAGAACATTGACTCGCTCGTCTTCGCGCCGAACCATCTGAGATCGGCGCCACCATTGCCGGGCGAGCATTATCCCTGGAAGCAGCAAATTGTGACGACGGTTTTCTGGATTGGCGAAGCGCCGAGCGAGAATAATCCCGTCCCGAACAAAGCCAGCTCGTGGGACAAGAATTGGTCGAAAACCTACGGCGGATACGACGATCCGAGCCCGGCGAAGCGGAGCGACTACATGCCGGCGAAATTCACGCCGCGCCAAAATCCATTTTATTGCGCGCTTCCTTACAACGACAAAGCGAAGGAAGGTCATCGGCCGGAAGCGTCACGCGTCGTTCCGTGGTTCAATGCAGCTTATCAAGGCCCGAGCGTTTCGGTTTGCAAAGGTCGCTGGATCGCGATTCGCAAAGGAAACAAAGTCGCTTACGCGCAATGGGAAGACGCGGGACCATTTCGCACTGATCATTGGCAATACGTTTTCGGCAACGAGCGGCCGAAACCAAACTTGAACAAGGGCGCCGGTCTCGATGTTTCGCCGGCAGTGCGCGACTTTCTCGGCTTGAGCGACACCGACGTGACCGATTGGCAATTCGTCGAATTCAAAGACGTGCCGCGCGGCCCGTGGTCAACTCACGGCGAGAACAACACGTTCGTGATTGCGGACCGCGAGGAAGCTGCGCGCACGGCGCAGGCAAAACGCGAACCAATTCTCGAAGCGATCGTCGAATAATTACCGCTCGCGCAAGATCGAGATCAGTGGCGGATCGCAGTGCTCGGCGCTGGATTTGAGCGTCCTTCGTTTACCCGCATGAAGGCGAAGTAGCCGCCAACCAAACAGGTGACGATCAGCAGAAACAGAAAAAAGAAGCTCGCCGCGCGAACCGATTTGGCACGCCGTCCCGCTTGTTTCCAGTTTTGACGTTTTTGCGCCAATTCCAGGTCGAGTAACTTTGTCAGTTGGCCCGCGTCGGTTGAAGGAACAATGGTCTGAGGCTGATCCGTCATCGCCGCTCGAAAACCGCAAATCTCGTGCCGATTCCCCGCGGCATTTTGACGAGCTGGCTGGCACCCTCATTGCTACCAAGAATGGGGTGCACGCCACCTTCTTTCAGAAAGTCCTGATCTGTGCTTTCGCCGCCTTTCTTGCCGCTTCCCTAGTCGAATGGGCCAAGGTTTTTGTCGAAGGCGCGGACGACGCCCTGAATAAGGGCTATAAGCACCGCTCCGTGATGGATTCGTCCAAGTAAGCGTTGGCAGGAGCCAGCGATGCCGCTCTGCGGCAATCCAACATTAGGGGAACATTCTGCGCGAACTAGCGGCAGCGTAACTCTACGGCGATTGGGAATCGCAGCACTGCAAAAGGCCATTGCTGCAGGCTCACCCGCAGATAGTTTTGCAGGGTGAAAATCGGGTTCGCCCAGCTCAATCCCACGGTTGGGGATTTGCGCGGCAATTTCCAAAAGATCCTCCAATCCTACGAGCGCTTGTCCGCGGCCGGCGCGGAACTGATTATCACACCCGAGCTCGCGATTACTGGCTATCCGCCGCAGGACCTTGTTTTCAAATCGCGTTTTGTCCCGGAAACGCTCGAGATTCTGGACGAACTTCATCGGCGCGTCGGGAAAGCGGCGCTGCTCGTCGGCTTTGTCGATCGAAACGAAGGCCGCGGCCGGCCGTTTCACAACGCCGCTGCCTTGCTCGTCGGCGGTCAACCGATTCGCAAAGCGCATAAATCGCTTCTCCCAACTTACGATGTGTTCGACGAGGACCGTTATTTTCAGCCGGCGGAAAAAGTCGAACCGTTCGATCTGAATGGAATAAAAATCGGCGTCACGATCTGCGAAGACATCTGGACGGAACATTATCTCCCCCGCCCGCTTTACGATTGCGAGCCGACGCGGAGTTTGATCGAGCAAGGCGCACAAATCATCGTGAACCTGAGCGCTTCGCCCTTCACGCTCCACAAACCGTCCGTTCGTTACGAAATGGTGGCGACACTGGCGCGCACCTACAAGCGGCCGATCTTTTATTGCAACGCCGTCGGCGGAAACGATCAGCTGATTTTTGACGGGAACTCGATCGCAATAAACCCGAGCGGCGGATTGATCGCGCAACTGCCCGCGTTTCGTGAGCACGAACAAATTGTCGATACGGAATCGACAACCTCGCTCGAATTCCGCGAAGAATCGACGCCGCAACAGCTTTTTCCGGCGCTTTCGCTCGGCCTGCGCGATTATCTGCGGAAATGCGGATTCAAATCCGCCGTGCTTGGTTTAAGCGGCGGCATTGATTCGGCGGTCGTCGCCGCGATCGCAGCGGACGCCCTTGGGCCGGAGAACGTCGTCGGCGTCTCGATGCCGAGCCAGTATTCCTCTCGCGGCAGCATCGATGACTCGAAGAAGCTCGCCGAAAAACTCGGGATCAAACTATTGCACATGCCAATCGCCGAGACGTTCGGGGTTTTCAAAAGTCAGTTTAAGGAAATCTTTTCCGGCCTGCCGGAAAACGAGACTGAGGAAAATATCCAGCCGCGCTTGCGCGCGATGACGCTGATGGCGCTCTCGAACAAGTTCGGCCACCTCGTTCTTTCGACCGGCAACAAGAGCGAGCTGTCGGTCGGCTATTGCACGATTTACGGCGACATGGCCGGCGGTCTGGCCGTCATCAGCGACGTGCCGAAAACGGCAATCTACGAGCTGGCGCGCTGGATTAACCGCGAAAAGGAAATCATTCCAAGATCGACAATCGATAAACCGCCGAGCGCGGAGTTGAAGCCGAACCAGAAAGACCAGGACACATTGCCGCCCTACGAAGTTCTCGACGAGATCCTGCGACTGTATGTCGAGGAAAATTTGAGCGCGCGCGATATCATCGGCCGCGGATTCGATGAGAAAACTGTGCGCTGGGTCCAACGCCGCGTCGATTTGAACGAATACAAACGCGAACAAGCCGCGCCCGGATTAAAGGTCACCTCGCGCGCGTTCGGACTCGGCCGCCGCATGCCGATCGCGCAAAAATACGTCGATTGATTTCTGATGCCGCGCGTCTTCCTATTTCTCGCGTGTTCGCTTCTAGTCTCTTTAGCGCATGCAGCCGATCGCCCCATGTCGATCCCGATTCAAATCACGCACGCGCAAAATATGGATTCGTCACCGTCTCCTGATGGCAAACGAATTGTCTATATCTCGGTCGTCGCCGGCAAAGAACAATTATTCGCGATGAACGTGGACGGTTCGAACAGCGCACAACTCACGCGTGACGATGCGGACCATGAAGATCCGTCATGGTCTCCCGACGGCAAGCGGATTGCGTTCGTTCTGATTGCCGGCGGGAAGAACCGGATTGCCGTCATGAGCACTGATGGGAGCAATATGGAAGTATTGACGCCACCGGAGCAAAACACGATTCATCCCAACTGGTCGTCCGACAGCACGCGGATCATTTACTGCACAAACGATGATCTTCAGCCGCCGAAGAAAAACACGGCCGAGATCTACTCGGTCGAGATTGCGACCAAAAAAGTGACGCCGATCATCACGGGCGGAATCAATACCTACGGCTCGTGGTCGCCCGACATGCGCCAGATCGTGTTCCGCAAAATCATCGGTGACGAGAACTCGGAGGTTTTCCTGGCGAACGCCGACGGCTCAAATCAGCGCAATCTGACCAACAATCCATTCTTCGACGGTTGGCCGGCGTGGTCGCCCGATGGAAAACAGATTGCCTTCGCTTCGAACCGCCGCGGGCACGGTTATCAGATTTTCGTGATGAATCCCGATGGAAGCAACGTGCGTCTGGTTGCGAACACTGAAGGCCGGGGCACCGCTCCGCGCTGGGCGCCTGAAGGAAAAACGATCTACTTCACGAACTGTGTCGAAAAGGATTACGGCGCTGATTGCGAAGTTTTGTCGGCGCAATTGAGTCCATAAATGCCAAAAAAATTCGTCAATCCGGATACTCTTTTCCCAAGCGTCGCGCATGGGTTTTCTCAGGCGGTGGTCGCGAGCGGAAAGAAGATGGTGTTCATCTCCGGACAAACCGCGTGGAATGCGCAAATGAAAATCGTCGGCGGAGACAATCTTCTCGAGCAGGCAAGACAAGCGCTGCGCAACGTTGAATCGGCGATTCAAGCTGCAGGCGGAAGTTTGAAGGACATCGTCGCGCTGCGGATTTACATCGTGAACTATCAATCTGAAAACGCGAATGCAGTAGGAACCGCATTGCGAGAATTTTTTCCGCAGAATCCGCCGGCCAGTACCTGGATCGGCGTCACGGCATTAGCTCGCCCTAAATTTCTGATCGAGATCGAAGCAACCGCGGTCTTGGAGTGAGCGAGCGCTATAACTTCAGCAGCTCGCGCTGCCACGGAACGAGTAACGCATCGGCGCGGAATTGATCGGACGCGATGGCTTCCAAAGTTGCGCGCGGGGCGATGAACGAGGCTTCGATGTGCAATTCCTTCGCGGCATGATCGCGATTCTGACGAAGTTTTTCGGTGCGCTTGATCACCTCCGCGCTTGGACGCGTTCCGGATCGCTTCGGACGAATGGGCCAATCTTTCTCCGGCAGCTCCAAGCCGCGCTGTGCTGCTTCGCGGAACGCGCGGCGCCGGCGATCGGAGAAATGTTTATAATCCGCAGTTTCGCCATGCGCGAACCGCTCGGCGGAATCGATCAGCTCGCGATTCTGTAAAATGTGAAACGGCGGACGATCGACCGCTTCGGCTTCGCATTCGCGCCACTTCCAAAGCTCGCGCAAGATTGCCGACGCGCGGCCACGCAATGCCCCGGCCCCCGAAATTCTCCACGCTTCGTCAACGTCGCGCTCGCGGTCGATCGCCGCTTGTTCGAGCGCGCGCTGACACGATTGCCGAAACCAATCCATCCGCTGATGTCGACCCAATTCGGCTTCCAACTGCTCGGCGAGCGGCAATAGATAACGCGTGTCGTTGATCGCATATTCGGCCATTTTCTTCGAAAGTGGACGCTGCGCCCAATTTGCTTTTTGCGAGCCTTTGACCAGCTCGATGTCGAAATAACGTTTCACCAACGCGGCCAGACTGAATTCGGGGCTCCCGATCAAGCGCGCGGCGATAACAGTGTCGAAAACTTGTTGCGGCGCGAAGTTCAGGTTTCGCCGCAGCAAGCGCAAATCGTAATCGGCGCCGTGAAGCACGATCTCCTTTTTCGCGAGCGCGTCGCGCAATGGCGCAAGATCGACACCCGCCAGCGGATCGACGATCGCGTCATGCTTCGGAACGCTGATCTGAAGCAGACAAAGTTTTTCGCGATAACAATGGAGACTGTCAGCCTCAGTGTCGATCGCCACACGGTCGTGCGGCATGATCGCTTGGGTCAAATCCGTGAGCTGACTCGCAGAAGTGATCACGGCCCAAATGACGAATGTCGAATGTTGAAGCCCGAAATAATGACTAATCCCGAATACAGAAAAGAGGCGCTCACTTCAGATTTCGTCATTTGAAGATTCGGGCTTGTTTCGTCATTCGAAATTCGTGTTTCGTCATTGGAGCGGACTTATTTAAGTCCGCTGAGCAGCAGCTCCGCATTGGTTTTGGTCGCGTTGAGATTGTCGATCAACTTTTCCATCGCTTCGATCGGCGGCAGCGCGGCCATGGCTTTGCGCAAAAGCTGGACCCGCTCCCATTCTTCGGGGTGATAAAGCAAATCCTCGCGCCGGGTTGCGGAAAGCAGCGGATGGATCGCCGGATAAAGACGTTTCTCCTGCAAGGCGCGGTCGAGATGCAATTCCATGTTTCCGGTGCCCTTAAATTCCTCGAAAATCAATTCGTCCATGCGGCTGCCGGTTTCGGTGAGCGCGGTCGCGAGGATGGT
>DATEWZ010000115.1:0-12296 GCA_035257485.1 Chthoniobacterales bacterium | reverse complement strand
GCGCGTTTACATGATCACGCTCGCGAAAGACACGGAGAACCCGCTCGGGCCGAAGAGCGATGAAGTCGGCAAAGCCGAGCAGAAACGCGACAAAGAAAAAGCCAAGGAAGCGGAAGAGAAAAAGCCGGAAGCGAAAACGACACCCACACCGGGCGATAAAAAACCGGCCGAGAAGAAACCCGAAGAGAAAAAGCCCGCGGAGGTCACGAAGAAACCGGTCGTGGTTAAAGTCGATACCGACGGAATTCAAAGCCGGATCGTCGGCCTGGAAATCACGCCCGGAAATTATCGCGACCTGCGAATGATCGAAGACCGGATCTTTTATCTGCGCCGAACGGCGGGCGATGACAGCGGCGATGAGGATGATGACGATGGCGACGGGCGTGATCGCAAAGCGCACTTGTGCTCCTACAGCCTGGAAGATCGCAAGGAAACGGTGATCGGCGACGCAAACCAGTATCAAATCTCATTCGATACGAAAAAGATGCTGGTGAAGATCAAAAAAGATTTCGCGATCATCGACATTCCGAAGGACAAGATCGAGACCAAGGACCACGAACACAAAATCGAAGGGCTCGACATGCAGCTCGATCGTCACGCGGAGTGGAACCAGATCTACTTCGAATGCTGGCGACACATGCGCGATTTCTTTTACGCGCCGAACATGCACGGTCTCGATTGGAAGGCGATGCGTGACAAATACGCTGCGCTCCTTCCTTACGTGAATCATCGCAATGATCTCACCTATCTGGTGGGCGAATTGATTGCCGAATTGAACATCGGCCACGCCTATGTGGCCGGTGGAGAGCGGCCGGACACGCCGCGCGTGAAACTCGGATTGCTCGGCGCCGAGCTCTCGCGCGATTCGGCGAGCAAGGCCTACAAGATCGATAAGATCCTGCCCGGCGAAAATTGGGACAAACACACGCGCTCGCCGCTGACTGCGGTCGGCGTGGATGTGAAAGCCGGCGATTACATTGTCGCGGTCAACGGCACGCCGGTCTCGTCGGTCCCGAATATTTATCAATTGCTCATCGGCACCGCGGACAAACAAGTGATCTTGCGCGTGAACTCGAAACCTTCGGACGCCGGGGCACGCGATGTCACGGTTGTTCCGGTCGCGAACGAGGCCCCGCTCTATTATTTAGATTGGGTCCAAAAGAACATTGATTACGTCACCAAGAAAACGAACGGCGATGTCGGTTATCTCCACATTCCCGACATGGGCCGGCCAGGTCTCAACGAGTTCACCAAACTTTATTTCCCGCAGATCCGGAAACACGCGTTGATTGTCGACGTTCGCGGAAACGGTGGCGGATTCGTTTCGCCACTTGTGATCGAGCGTTTGCGCCGCGCATTCACCATGGTGGGGATCGCCCGCAATGGAATGCCGCAGCCCGATCCCGGCCAGGCGTTCATGGGACCGATGGTCACGTTGTGCAATGAATTCTCCGCATCAGACGGCGATATTTTCCCCTACCGATTCAAATCGCTCGGTCTCGGCAAATTGATCGGCAAACGCACCTGGGGCGGCGTTGTTGGAATCCGAAATTCGTTGCCGCTCGCGGACGGAGGAAGCTTTTTCAAACCGGAGTTCGCGATTTATTCCAAAGACGGAAAGGAATGGATCATCGAAGGGCACGGTGTCGATCCTGACATCGTCGTCGACAACGATCCGGCGAAGGAATTCAAAGGCGAAGATCAACAGCTCGACCGCGGCATCCAGGAAATCCAGGAAGAGCTGAAGACAAAGCGCTACGAACTGCCGTCGCCGCCGCCCTGGCCGGACAAAAACGCGGAGCATCAAAAGTGATTGGTCATCCCGAGCGCAAGCGAGTGACCTCGCTGTCGGAGCCAAGATCACGCAGACTAAGTTGTGTGATCAGTTGCCTTGTGAGAGGTCCTTCACTTCGTTCAGAATGACATTAATGTTCATTTGAACTTGCGTCGCAGTTCAAACCTGCGATGCTGAGTTCATGCTGACCGACGGACAGAAAAAAGTTCTCGATTTCATCCAGCGCGAACAGCGCGAACGCGGCCTGACGCCGAGCACGCGCGAAATCCAAAATCATTTTCGGTTCGCGAGTCAGACTTCCGCGATGCAATACATCGCCGCGCTCGAGAAAAAAGGATTTCTCCAGCGCCACGCCGGCAAAGCGCGCGCATTGATCACGCCGATTCAAAAACAACGGATCCACGACGTGCCCATTTACGGACAAATTCCCGCAGGCATGGCGTCAATGACCGAAGAGGACATTGAAGGACACGTCTCGCTCGATCATCACTCGGCCAATGTTTCAAAACCTCACGGCACCTTCGCGCTTCGCGTCCGCGGTGATTCGATGATTGGCGCGCACATTTTGGATGGTGATCTCGTGATTCTCGAACAAAGCAAGGAAGTTCATAACGGCGACATCGTCGCGGCGTTGATCGACGGCGAGACGACGTTGAAACGTTACGTGGTCGATCGTGGCCGGCCGTATTTGAAAGCCGAGAACCCGCGTTATCCGAATCTGATTCCCGCCCGCGAACTCAAGATCCAGGGCGTCATGGTTTCGCTCGTCCGCAAACACGAGCGCCGGAAAAAGCACTAAGTTCCGGACCGCTTGCCCCTTCGGGGATTGATTTCCTACCTAAAAATGTTCACTTGAACATATACGCTTCCCATGCCAATATCCCGGTGTGGGAGCGACGAATAAGCTGATCGATCTTCGGAAGTTGCTGGCGGAGCGATTCCCTCACCCGGCTCCAGCGCCGGCATCCACTCTCCCGACCCGGATCACCTTTCTTGATCAAACCATCGGCGGCGGGTTCCCCAAAAGCGCGATCACCGAACTGATCACCCCGAAACTGAGCGCCGGTAGCGCATCGCTGATTCATGCGTTGCTGCTATCGGCGCAACGGGATCGGCATTTCATTGCCCTGATCGATGGCTCCGATTCGTTCGATCCCGGTTCGTCGGACAATTCAGCGTTGCAGCATTTGCTTTGGGTCCGTTGCCGGAAAGCGTTCGATGCCATCAAAGCGGCCGATTTTCTTTTGCGCGACGGCAATTTCCCGCTGGTGATTGTCGATCTTGTCCTGAACTCGGCGGATGAGCTGCGCAAAATCCCGCAGACCAGCTGGTATCGGTTGCAGCGATTGGTCGAAGCCGTTCCGACCGCCTGCTTGATCATGAATCGTCAGAGCGTGGTCGCGAGCGCACAATTAAAAATCGTCCTCGATAACTCGTGGTCGCTTTCCGATCTCGAAAAAGAAAATGCGATTTCAAATCTGCGTTTCGAAGTTCAACGATCACATCTGAAATCACTCGTCACTCGTCACGTGTCACTCGTCACTTGAAAATGTTTGCCACACTCTATCTTCCGAATTTTTATCTCCAGGCCGCAATGCGACATCATCCTAAGTTGCGCGCCCAACCGGTCGGCTTGATTGATCCGAGTCACAAGAGAATCGCGATCATCGAATTGAACGACGCGGCCGAAAAAGCGGGCATCGTGAAAGGAATGACTCCGAGTCAGGCACTCGCGCGTTGTTTGCAGGTGGCGATCCGTACCCGCGAGCGTGGCCAGGAAAAACTGATCGACGAAATTTTATTGCAGCATGCGTTTATGCTCTCCCCGTTTGTGGAGGCGACCGCACCCGGCGTATGCACCGTCCAGTTTACCGACAATCGTCAGTTAATTGCCAAAGCCTCGCGCGTTTTGGGCAAACTCGAGAAATGCGAAATCCGGGCGCACATCGGGATTGCTTCCCTGCCCGACTCGAGTTTACTGGCCGCGCATTTGGCCCGGCCAATTTTACAAATCGACGAACCTGAAAAATTTCTCGCGCCGTTGCCGATTGAAACGCTGGCGTTTGCCTGAACCGCTATTGGTCAGTCGGATTAAGGAATTTGAATGTCAAAGCAGCGACAACGGCGGCCGCGAGTTCCGCTACGATGTGAATCCAAATGTCCGCGAAATTGACCAATTTCATTATCGCAAGGCCAACCGCGACGGCCGGATTAAACGCGCCGCCCGAGATTCCGCCAACTGCAAACGCTCCAGCCATTACCGTCATCCCGATCGCCAGACCGTAGAAAGAATTACCTGCAGTATCTTTTGAAGTGGCTGAATTCAAGATCACAAAAGCGAGAGCAAAGGTGAAGAGAAACTCGGCCACGAAGACTATTGGCAGGTTCTTGATTTCCATTGGCGTCCCGCTCTTTCCCACAAGATAAACAGCAACAACTGACGCAATAAAACAGGCCAGGATTTGCGCTATCCAGTAGGGAATTAGTTGCTTCCACTCGCACCGGCCACGAATGCAAACCGCCACTGTAACCGCGGGATTGTAATGGGCACCGGAAATGTGCCCGCCGGCGTAAACCATGACCATGAGCGCAGCGCCAATCGCGAGAGGCGCAATAACGCCGGCTGCGCCTGGAATAACGGTGCAGCCAATTGTGAGAACCAGGAAGAAAGTGCCGATGAATTCTGCAAGAAGCTTGTTCATGGCCGAATCGAATCAAATTCGATTCGAAGTGACCAGCCTTCGTTTTTTGCGGCCGACACGGCCGCCGCTACAACTTATCCGCCTACGTAGTTGGGATATTTTTCCTTCAACTGTCGCGCGGCCTTGTCTGCTTCATCGGCTTTTCCTGCGCGTTGATAAGAAACCGCAGCCCGCTTTAACGCGTGCGGCGTGACCGCCGGGTCGTCGTAGAGCAAGGCAACGCTCATGAATGCTCTGCCCGCTTCGTCGAACTTGCCGCGCTCGAACTGAACATCGCCCGCGAGCAGGCGCGCCTGCGCGTTCACCTGTCCCTCCGGTTGCAGGACCATGATCTGTTCCGCGATTTTTTGCGCATCGTCCGGTTTGTGCGCCGCAATCTTAATATCGCCGAGCTTGAGCAAGACCCTCGCCTTGCCGGCGGCGTCGGTCGAGATCTGCAAATATTTCCCGAGCGCGTTCTCCGCTTCATCAAACTTTTGCTGCCTGGCCGCGGCATCTCCAAGGTAAAACCAGAAATCGGGCTTCACCGGCGGATTGTCGATCTTGCCCAGCACGCCGAGGTATTTTACAGCCGCGTCGAATTTCTTTTCGTTGTAATATTCGATCCCGAGCCACTCGAGAATTTCAGCGGGAATGGTCCCCTGGGCATTGCTTGCGAGAAAACCGTCCACCTCCCGCGTGGTCGCGGCGCGGTCATGCAAACCGAAATGGCAGGAGATGATCCGGATCGTGGCCGGCACATAATAATGCTCCTTATCGAGCTGCCGCGCGGTGTTGAGTGAGTTCAGCGCGGTCTTGTAGTCCTTCAGTTCAAACGCGGACTTGCCGATGTAGTAATGCGCCATCGCCGCGGCCCGAGTTTTCGGAAATTCCTTTAAGAGCTGGCGAAACGTTTCGCTCATGCCCTTTGGGTTTTGTTGCTGTCCCAGCACAAGCGCTTTGTGCTGCAACGCTTCCTCGCGCTCGCGCGCGCCCGGATATTTGCCGACGATCGTATTCCAATCGGAGAGCGCGCCGTCGTAATTCTTGTCGCTCTCGAAGGTCTCGGCGCGTCGCGCATAAGCGGTTGGCGCCAGCGGGCTGTCCGGAAACGCTTGCACGAAAAATCCGAATGCCTCGACGATTCCGTTAACATCTTTCATCTGGAGATAACACGAGCCTAGCTGATAGGCGGCTTCGGCGCGGAGTTTCGGTGACAGCTGGGAAGCGCGCAGCTCGGCAAAGATCGGCGCTGCGCGCGGATAATTTTGTTGTTTATAAAGCGCTTCGGCTTTGAAGAATTTCGCCTGGTCGGCGCGTTCCGGGGGCGGATTGGTCGCGAGATATTGGTCCACTTCGGGCGGCAAGGTCGAAGGATCGGAATTGTAGATGTTGAGCAACCGATCGAGGGCCGCGTCCTTTGCTTCTTCACGATTCGGATACTTCTGAATGATCTCGGCGTACAATGCCTCCGCTTCTTTGGCGTGAGCGAGCTGACGCTGACTGTTCGCGGCGAGCAACATCACTTCCGGACGCATCTCTTCGGTCAGCTGCGGCAACACTTTTTTATATCCGTCGATCAAGGCGGCGAATTGTCCGGTTTGAAATTGCAACTTAACGATTCCCAGTTGCGCGAGGGACCGCCATTTCCCTGCTTCGTTCAGCGAACGGCCTTTTTGAAGCAAAGCCATCGCTTTGTCGACCATCGCCTTGTCGATCTTGCCGTTGCTGGCTTGAATGAGATCGAGCGCAATAAGCCCCGCCCGAACGGTGACTTCGGCTTTCAAGGCCGGCTTTTGCGTTTCGTTCGAAAGCGCTTCGTATTGTCGCAACGCATCAGGCTTGCGCCCGCGCGCTAAGGCGATGCGCGCGGCCGTTTCCCGCGCATCTTCGCGATACGGATTCGGATTCTTCGCCTCGGCGACCTGCTGATAAATGTCGAGTGCTTCGTCCTTTTTATCGAGCGCTTCGAGACAACGCGCTTCGAAATAATGCGCGGACAGAGCTACCGCGGCATCTTTCGATTTCGTCGCCGAGCGATGAAAAAGCGGCAACGCGTCCGGGTAATTCTTTTGACCAAACGCCATCACGGCGAGCGCATACGCGGCGGGACCGGCGAATTCGCTTTCCGGATAATCGTTCACGACTTTTTGAAACGCAGTCCGCGCGTTCGAAGACTTGTTTAAATTGCGATAGCATTCGCCCAGAAGCATGTAGGCCTGAGCGCGACCGGACGCCCCCGGATAATCTTCAAGATATTTTTGAAACTCGGGGGCGGCGAGATCGTACATCTTTCGGGCAAAGAGGTCGCTGGCGTACTCGAGCTGCCGTTTTTCCTGCAGTTCGCCTTCGGCGGCGGGCGGCGGTGTGTTGTCATCAACCGGCAGCGCGCGCGGGATCTGCGGTTGTTGTTGCGGCGGCGGACCCGGTGGACGCGGATAACCTGGCGGTGGTTGGGCAAGATCGATATCCACCAGCCCAAACAGCATCGCCAGTCCGATCAGACCGGCCGCGCCGCGCGCAGATTTCATTTGGCAGTCGCGAACGCGATGTTTGAAATTCCCGCGTCGGTGCAAATGTTCAGAACGCCGATGATGTTTTTGTAAGCGCCCGCTTCGTCGCCGCGAATGATGACGGCTTGCTCAGTGTTGAGCGCGACGAGACTTTTCAGCAGGTCCGTCAGTTCTGCGGATGTCAGTGTTCGCCGATTCACGACCACGTTGCCGTCCGCTTTCACATTCACGACCACATCGCCAACTGGCGCGCTTTTCTCTTTCGCGGCCGACGCTTTCGGCACTTTTACGTCGAGCTCGTTCTCATTTCGCGCGGCGTTCCAGGTCAGCAAAAAGAAAATCAGCAGGAGCAATAACACATCCACCAAGGGCGCGAGTTGGATGCCGGGGTGATGGAACTGTGCGTGACCACGCAGATTCATACCTTGTCGATCTTCCGATTAAAGTTCGTCTTCGATCAGCACCGGCGTGCGCTCGGTCGTCGTCGTCCGCCCGCTCTGCTGCAACGAAAGCAAAGCGAGCACGTGCGTCGTCGCCGATTCCAATTCTGAAATAAGTTTTTGCGCTTTGCCGCGAAAGTAAGCGTAAAACATCATCGCCGGAATGCCGATCGCAAGACCGGCGCAGGTGTTGACCAGCGCTTCACTGATTCCTTTCGACAACAAAACGTAACGGGCGGTGCCGAGGTCCGCTCCGAGCGCGCCGAATGAGCGGATAATTCCGAGCACAGTGCCGAGCAATCCAAGCAAGGGAGCGATCATTCCGATGTCGGCAAGATAGGTGACGCGATTGTTCAGGCTTGAAGCGACACGCGTTCCTTCCGTCTCCGCGATTTCTCGCACCTGCGCCTGATCGGCGCCGGGATTCTTGGTTGTGAAGTCGAGAATTTTCTGCACGACCCGCGCGATGGCTTCACCGTGCCGGTTAGAAACGGCGAGCAGTCCAAGATAATCGCGCTTTCGCAAAAGCGCATCGGCGGTGGCCATGAAACCACTCGAAACGACTGCGCCGCGGCGGATCGTCATCAGGTAAATGATCACCAGCATGACAAAAAAGACCGAGAGCGCGAAAAGCAACGCCATGACCCAACCGGCGGCGAAGAGTGTTTCCAAAATTGATTTCGCGTGAATGTCAGGAACTAACGTTGGCTGCGCGGCAGTGGGAGCAGCCGTCGGCGCGCCAGGTGTCGCGCTCGTGGTCACGCTTTGAGCGAACAATGGATTTCCGACCGCGAAAGCGATCAGCGGGAGCAAAATCTTCATGCCAAAAGTGTTCTAATCATAGACGCCGTCGGGCGGTATGCAAATGAGACGGCGATGGGTTAAACCTTGTTCAAAGACCGCAGCTTCTCAGGCAAATCGGTCCCCTTCGATCCAGCGCCGTATCCGAAAAACATGCGCTGGCTGGATCTCCGGGTCGAGCTCCACGTAATTGCGGCGGCCATGCCAAATGAAATGGCTGTCGCTCAACAAATCGTGCACCTGGTATGCATCTCCCTCCATTGTCCCGAACTGGTCGATTGGGAATTCAACGAATGAATGTTGTTTCCGATGCGGATCGAGATTCACCACCACCATGATGATATTGTCGCGCGCCGCGGTCATTTTGCCGTAGCAAAGGATCGCGTCATTGTCCGCGGGATAGAACCGAAGGTTATCGTAAGCGTGCAACGCGCGATTCGTTCGACGAATGAGATTCAGGCGGGTAATCCAATCCTTGATGTTTCCGGGCCCGTCCCAATCGCGCTCCTTGAACTGATATTTTTCTGAATCGAGATATTCCTCGCGACCCGGCAGCGCCTCGTTCTCGCAAAGTTCGTATCCGCTATAGATGCCCCACAACGATGAGAGCGTCGCCGCGAGGACCGCACGAACGATGAACGCAGGCCGTCCGCCTTCTTGTAAGACCGGCGGTAAAATGTCCGGCGTGTTCGGCCACAAATTGCCGCGAAAATATTCGCGCATTTCGGTCCGGGTCAACTCGGTCAAATACTCGGTGAGCTCCTGCTTTGAATTTCGCCAGGTGAAGTAGGTGTAACTTTGGCTGAAACCGGCCTTGGCCAGCTCCTTCATCATCTTTGGACGCGTAAACGCTTCCGAAAGAAAAACGGTATCCGGAAATTTATCGCGCACTCGCCCGATCAGATATTCCCAAAATGCAACCGGCTTGGTGTGCGGATTGTCGACCCGAAATGTGCGCACCCCGCGCTCGGCCCAGAAAAGCACGATGCTGACCATTTCATTCCAAAGCGCCTGCCAATTTTCGCAGCGAAAATTCAGCGGAAAAATGTCCTCGTATTTTTTGGGCGGGTTCTCGGCAAATTTGATCGAGCCGTCCGGACGCTGATAAAACCAATCCGGATGCTCGCGGACGTAGGGATGGTCCGGCGAACAATTGATCGCGAAATCGAGCGCGATCTCCATTCCGCGCTTTTGCACTTCGCCGTTGAGCCAATCGAAATCTTCGAGCGTTCCGAGGGCGGGTTCGACCGCCTTGTGTCCGCCCGCCGCGCTGCCGATCGCCCAGGGCACGCCGGGATCTCCCGGCTCTGAGGTCACCGAATTGTTCCGGCCTTTGCGATTGGTGCGCCCGATCGGATGAATCGGAGGGAAGTAAATCACGTTGAAGCCCATCGCTTTCGCGTCGTCAACGCGCGGCAAACAATCACGAAATCTGGACCCAACCTCACCATTTCCTTCGGCCGAGCGCGGAAAGAATTCATACCAGGCGGCAATCTGCGCTTCCTCGCGCTCGACGAGCACGCGCGGCGGTGGCGTGTATTGGGTCGCCCAGGAACGGTCGGGATACGTCGCCATCAAAACTTCGAGTTCGCCGGAATGAATCAGGTTGTCGATCTGCGCGTTGTCGGCCGTGCGAATGCACTCCGATAATTCGCACAATCGAGTACAGTCTTCCGCTACATGCGCGCGCTTGCTCGCAGCTTCGATCAGGTTCGCGCCTTCCAGCGCTTCTGCGGTCAATTCGGCAACGCCGGCCTCGAATTTTTTCCTGAATTCATCGCGCCAACTCCGAAATGTGTCGGTCCACGCCTCAACGGTGTACTCGTAAACGCCAATTTCATTGAGCGAACAAACTCCGCGCCAGCGATCGTTATCGACAAAAGTCATCGGCGTCTCGTGCCAGCGCGCTTCGCCGGCACGACGCCATTTCAATGCCGCGGCGACCACGTCGTGGCCGTCCTTGAAAACATCGGCCTCCACCGCAAGATCGTCACCGGCTACGCGCTTGACCGGATAACGTCCGCCGTCGATCAACGGTCGCAGATTCTCAATAACTGCGCTGGGAAAAGCCCGAGCCATGGACCCTAAATCAACGCGAAATTACTCAGCTGCGAAAGCAGAAATCGCGTCGCGTGTTTAGATCGACAACCGATCAGGCGGCGAAGTAAAACGCCGCTTCGTAAAGACCGCTGGTGCGCGTTTCTTCGCGACGAACACTCGTCCCGAGAACGGCCGCGAACATGTCCTGTTCCAACCGTCCGATGATCGGATATTTTTCGAGCAAGTTAAAAATGGGCGAATGGCATTCCAAAATCTGCGGCCCGTCCTTTTCGGCGGGCAGAAATTGCGCCATGTAACCTTCGCTGTCGCGGTGCTTGGCCATCCACTTCGCGCGCTCCGCCACGTTGTCGCCTTTGACCTTTGATTTCAGCTCCGCGGTCCGCTTTTCAAACACGTTATACAAAAGTTTTTCGGGCGCGTTGGCGCCGTAGATGTCCCGAACGGAGTGGAGCAGCTCGAGCGTGAAGTGATTGCTATCGAACGGAAAAAGATCGTGGCTTCGGCGGGTGAGGCGATAAACCATTTCCGGGCGCCCCATTTTTTGCGGCCGCCGCCAGGTATCGAGGTAACCGTCGCGCTGAAGAGTCAGGCAATGTTGCTTGATGCCCATGTAGCTCATTCCCATTCTTTCGACCAGCTCGTTGACCGACATTCCCTTCGTCCGCTTGAGCGAATTGAGAATTTCCAACCGCTGGGTTCGGCCGATCTCCGCGAGGAGGCGCTGGTTCATTGGCGATAACACGGGTTTTGCCGGACTTTACACGCCGGAATCTTCAAAAGGCAATATCTAAAAAAGTGCGCAAACCAAGGCGGCAAAAGCCGTTATCTCGGTCATCGATGTAAGAATGGAAGATCGACGATCTCCGCCGGAACCGCGGTATTCTCGGCATCTACGGCTTGGATTTCGGAACCGACTGAATTGAAGCCCCGTTTCACATAACCGAGCGCAATTTCTTTCTCCCCGCTGCGGGTCGCGCTCGTGATCCAACCAACGTCTTTCGAATCGGCCATCAACCGCGCGCCGGAAACTAACGGAATTTCCTCCAGCGAAATCAGTCCACACAGTTGCTTGTTTCGTTGTCCCGACATTTTCATCCGCGAGATCGTTTCCTGACCGATGTAGCAGCCTTTTTCGTAATCGATGCACCGCGCTTCAAGGTTCGCTTCCACGGGAATAATCTCATTGGTCAGCTCTTTTCCCCAACGCCCGACTCCCTGCTCGATTCGAAAGACTTCTGCGGCATTGTCATCGCGAAGATCGAACTTTTCGGAGATCTGCGCCGCGACTTCGTCGTCCTTTGAAGAGTCGCTCCACACATCGTGACCATTTCGGCCAAACCGATTTGCCGAAACAACGCGGACTGACTGGGACAACTCCGGAAGAGATTCGCCGATCACGTGAAAGATCGACCATTGCGCGGTCAGGTCCTCGATCGTGACATCATCCGCAATGATGTAACGCTCGAGGCGCGGTTGAAGGGTTGGTTGGAGCGCGGCATCGGCGTCGACCAAAAATGAATCCGCTTCTGTGCGCAGAAACAAATGCGCGTCCATCTTGCCTTTTGCGTTCAGGACACACGCTTCTATCGCGTTCGTTTCGGTTGCTTTGCGAATGTCATTCGTCAGTTGGCCATTGAGAAAATGCAAACGGTCGGATCCGCTGATGCGCAGTTTCACGCGCGAGGAAAGATCAAAAAAAACGCGATCGAACGACGGTGCCGCCATTTGATTTGCCGCAGCTGGACTATGGCTTGTCGGAATGAAGGCCTTCGCCGCGAAGCAACTTCGCAAGCATGTCCATCGGGGACTTTGCCGGTTGCGGCTGCTCAGCTTGCTGTTCGGCAGTCGCTTCCTGCGGAGCAGGTTCAGCGGCCGGCGCATTCTGATTAACTTCGGCCGGGGCCGGAGCTGGCGGTTCCGGCGCCGGTTCAGCCGGTGCGACTTGCTCGACGACAGGCTCCGGTTGCGCCGGAGGTGGCGCCTCAGCCTGTGGCGGCGTCTCCGC
>DATEWZ010000114.1:0-9591 GCA_035257485.1 Chthoniobacterales bacterium | reverse complement strand
TTCCAATGAAGGCGTGCCATTTCCCGCACCAACCAAGCCTCCTCTGTTCATCAACTATCGGTTCGGGGACGTCACCTTAATCGCGAACATCGCAGGGCAAATTCGAAAGCCGCTGATAGAGAGTTGAGCGGAAAACACTGGTTTCCTGGACAACCCTCAATGAGCGGCTCTCAATCTCAAAGAACTACTCGCGCAATTCTGCGCCGAAGTCGTTTCGCAATCGCTCGCGAATTTTCGCGTGCGCTGCATTCACTTCCTCACTGGTCAGTGTGCGACTCTGGCTTCGATATGTCAATCGATATGCGAGCGACTTTTTTTCTTCGCCAACTTTTTCTGTGAATAAGTCGAACAGCTCAACGGTTTCCAACAGCGGTTCTTTCGGATTTTCAATCGCCTGCAAAATCTTTTCGTAGGAAATTTCTTCCGGCACGATCATCGCAATGTCGCGGGTCACCGAAGGAAATTTCTCGATCTCGCGAAACTTCTTCGCCAGCTCATCGGGCTTCAAAAGAAGATCGGCATGCAGTTCGGCGACGAAGACCGGACCGGTCGCGTTCGATTTCGCCGATGAAAGTTGTCCACCGAAACCAATCAACCGGTCACCAGACAAAATATCGACCGGCAACGCGAGGTCGGGGAATTTCCCGGAACGCAATGAAAGTTTCGGAACAACGCACTCGAGCGCGCCTTTCAAATCGAACAGATCGAGATTTCGAGTTTTTCCGGATCGCCAGTCGGCCGCCTTTGCCGTGTTCCCCCAAAGCAGAACGCCCAGATGACGCTCCTCTTTGCCAGAGGGTGGAATGAACGTGCGACCGATTTCAAAAATGGCGATGCGCTCGGCGCCCGCGCGAATGTTGCGATCGAGGACGGCGAGCAATCCGACTAAAATGCTCGGGCGCAGTGCGACCGCATCTTCGCTCAGTGGATTTCGGAGCTCGATCGCGCTCTCCGCAAAGGCAAATCGTTCGCGCGGCAATAATTTGGAAGTTCGAACTTCGTTAAGCCCGACTGCGGCGAGCCGGCTGCGCCATGCCGATTCCAAATCGTGTGCGTGATCGGCCGCGCTCGAGGACGTGAAGCGGCTCCGATCGGTTCCGGGAATATTTTCCGCGCCATAAACGCGCACCACTTCTTCGATAAGATCGACATCGCGCTGCAAGTCCCGGCGGTAGCTCGGAACTTTCCATTTCATGAATTTGGCGGCCCCGATTTTCTTTAGACCAAATCCTTCCAGGATTTCATCGACCGTCCTTGGTTTGATCGCAACGCCGACCACGCGATCGCACTTGTCGTAGCTGAAGGAAACATCCGGTGGATTTGCCGGCAGCTTGCCGGCGGTATGAATTTCCTTTGCGGGAAGTCCGCCGGCGATCTCCTGCATCAATTCGGTCACGCGCTGAGACGCACGCAGCACCATTTCCGGATCGACGCCGCGCTCAAATCGGTAACTCGCGTCGCTCGGAAGATTTAGCTCGCGTGCTGTATGGCGAATGCTCTCCGGCAAAAAGTAAGCGGCCTCCAGCAAAACATTCCGGGTCCATTCCGTAACGCCCGTTTCTTCGCCGCCCATCACGCCGCCGATCCCAATCGCCTGCTGTTGATCAGCGACGACACACATGTCCGGCTTGAGCGAGTAAGTCTTGCCATCAAGGGCGAGGAATTTTTCGCCGTCGCGGGCGAGTCGGACGTTGATGTCGCCCTTCAATTTATCGGCATCGAACGCGTGGGTCGGCTGACCGAGCTCGAGCATCACGAAATTGGAGATGTCGACAATGTTGTTGATCGAACGATTACCGACGCTCTCGATTTTGGCGCGCAGCCACTGCGGGCTCGGGCCAACATGGACAGCTTCGATCCTGCGCGCGGAAAAAAACGGACATTCGCGCGTCGAGGCGATTGTTACGTCGGTTCTCCGGACCGGCATTCTTACTTCGTGTCGCGCCGACCTGAGTTTCGTGCCGGTGAGAGCGGCGATTTCCCGCGCGAGCCCAACGTGGCAGAGTAAATCCCCGCGGTTCGGCGTGATCTCGACGTCGAGAATAGTATCGCTTGGAAATAAATCGCTAATCGGCGCGCCCACTTTCGCTTGCGGCACGAGGATCAACAGTCCGGCCGCGTCCGTGCCAAGACCGAGCTCGATCGCGCTGCAAAGCATTCCTTCGCTTTCGACGCCGCGCAGATTGCTTTTGCGAATCTCGGTGCCGTTCGGTAATTTCGTGCCCGGAAGCGCGAGGGGAACTTTGTCCCCCACTTTGTAATTGGTCGCGCCGCAAACGATCTGGCGCTTCGTGCCGCTGCCATCATCGACTTCGCAAACGGTCAGCCGATCCGCATTCGGATGGCGAGATGACGCGGTGATTTGCGAAACAATCACCTTGTCGATCTTCGCGCCGCGCGTCTCGATGTTTTCCGTCTCAACGCCGGCGCGGGTCAGCAAATCCGCGATATCCTCCGGATCCTGCGGAAGATCGACAAACTCCTTGAGCCAATTGACGGAAAATTTCATGCGAACTGGCGGAGAAACCGCAAATCGTTTTGCGAAAACAAACGGATATCGGGGATGTCGAACAAAATCATCGCGAGCCGGTCCATTCCGAGTCCGAAAGCAAAGCCGCTCCACTTTTCCGGATCGTAGGCTTTGTCGCCGCGCGCATTGTTGACCTGTTCGAAGACGGCGGGATGCACGACGCCCGAACCGGCGACTTCGATCCATCGCTCGCCGCCTTTGAGCGCTTTTGATTTCACATAAACCTCGAGGCTCGGCTCGGTGAACGGGAAAAAGTGTGGACGAAACTGGACCGCTGTGTCCGCGCCAAACAATTCGCGCATGAAAAATTCGAGCGTGCCTTTCAAATCCGCGACGCTGACGTTCTCATCGACATAAAGACCTTCGATCTGGTGAAACTGCGGACTATGGGTCGCGTCGAGCTCATCGCGGCGATACGCGGCGCCGGGCGAGATGACGCGGATCGGCGGTTTCGCGTTTTGCATGGTGCGGATTTGAACTGTCGAAGTGTGGGTGCGGAGTAATCGTCCGTCCGGCAGATAAAACGTGTCCTGCTCATTGCGAGCCGGATGTTCCGGCGGCGTATTCAACGCATCGAAGCAATGCCATTCGTCTTCAATGTCCGGCCCGTCCGCGAGCGCGAAACCCATTCGCCGGAAAACGTCGATCGCGCGCTCCCACATTTGGGTGAGGGGATGCAACGCGCCAATCTCGCGGGCCGTTCCAGGAAGCGAGATGTCGATCTTCGAAAGCGCGCCGGATTCTTTTTGCGAACGAAATTTCGCGGTGCGCGATTCGATCGCGGCCGTGACGGCCGTGCGAACTTCGTTGAGCAACTTGCCGACGATTGGCTTTTCCTCCTTGGAGAGCGTTTTCATTTGCTCTCCCCACGCCGAAACGCTGCCGCTGCGCCCGAGATATTTCACCCGCGCCGCCTCGAGCGTCTGCTCGTCAGCAGCGGATTCGATCTCGCGCAGCGCGTCGTCGCGCAATTGTTCCAGCAGATGAGCCATTGGTTAAGGATTTCCGACAGAATGAACAAAATGAAACAGAATAATTCTGTCCATTCTGTCAAAGACAGAAATCGCTTTGGCTAAGCCGCTTTCTTCTTCGACTTCGATTTTTCGTCGAGCGCGCTCTTCGCTTGTTCGACAATCGCTTTGAACGCGTTCGCGTCATTCACCGCGATGTCGGCGAGAACTTTGCGATCGAGTCCGACACCGGCGGCTTTCAATCCTTCGGCGAACCGGCTGTAGGTCAAACCGTTCGCGCGCGCGGCGGCGTTGAGGCGCTGGATCCAAAGATAACGGAACGTGCGTTTGCGCGTTTTGCGGTCGCGATACGACCAATATTGCGCCTTGAAGGTGGCGTCTTTGGCGTAACGGAAGAGTTTTGATCTGCGTCCGCGAAAACCTTTCGCTCTCTTCAGGACGCGTTTGCGTCGCGCACGGCTGGCGGGCGCGTTAGTGGCTCTTGGCATTTATTGTTATGTCGCGGATTACTCCACGACTCCTCGTTCAGCGGGCTGTTTGTTTAATGTCGATCTTTCCGACCTCGCTCGCTGATAAATCCTTCCGCCATGGCGGGACGGGACAGGTGGAGAGACGACCGGCGCATCCACGCCGGGGCGGAGAAAGTAGAGCAAAAATGGCGAATGACAAACTCGGAATTCGCCATTGTTCTGATATAATCCGCCCGTGCACTGGCTTCATCGGCATCGGTTCACAATTCTCGCCGCGATTTGCACTTTTGTGACAGTCGTGGTGGTTGCAGCCCACTTTTTGCCGGGCGTTCCTTATTTGGCCGATATCTGGCGCTCCGACCAAAGTGTCCAAGACTTATTGAGACGCGAAGGCCGCAAGACGCCGACTCGTCCGGATTTCGCTTTCATCGGGATCGATCAAGAGTCTTTGGAATTTCAGCCATTCACGCCGGAGCAAATTGCGAATAATCGCGCGTTGCAATTAATGGCGGAGAAGCCGTTTCCATGGTCGCGCGAAGTGTGGGCACTCGTCCTGGACCGATTGTTCAATGCGGGCGCGCGCTTGGTGATGTTCGACATCAGCTTCAGTTCAGCACGAGATGGGGATGCAGCGTTCCGGGCAGCGCTCGACCGTTATCGAGACAAAGTTGTTATCGGCGCGAACGTGGAATTTTCGAAGCTTGGAGAACAAGGTGCCGGTCCGAAAATTGTTCCGCCTAGCTCTTCAGTTATCGAAAACCAGGTCTTGGATCCTGCGCGCTGGAAATCTTCACTGCTCCCCGCTTCGCAAATGGTCGATGACCGAGTCGGCTACGTGGTCTTCTTTCCGGATCAACTCGACGGCAAGATTCGCTCTCTGCGGTACACGATTACGGAACGACAACTGGATTTTCAGTTACCCTTTCCCGGCGACCCTGAATTTGAAGCGTTAAGCGCACGAGCAGCCGAGAAACTTGGTCACGCAAACGATGTGCCGCGCGACCTACGAGCGCACATGTTGCGATTTAGTGCGCTGGACGCGTATGAGCCAAAGAAGTTGTGGGAGATTTTGGACGACAAGATGTGGCATTTCAATTTTCACGACGGACAAGATTTCAAAGACAAGGTCATTGTCATCGGCATGTCGGCGCAGATTCAGCACGACTATTTCGATACCCCGCTGAGTTCGGAAACGCCGGGACCGATATTGCACCTGCACGCGCTGGCTGCGGTTTTGGCTCATGAATTTGTTTTTATCGCGCCGCTCTCCGTTGGCTTCGCCACAATCATTGGCGGCGGAATCCTGTCGTGGATCGTGGTCGCATTTATTCGGCGTCCTTTTCTGTGCTTTGTGACTTTGCTCGCGCTGGCTGGATCTTACCTTGTCGCGGTTCGAGTCGTTTACGATCAGCTCGGTTATTTGGTGTTGGTGATCCCGCCAGTAGGGACGTTTTTGGTCAGCGGCCTTTCCGGTTTTGCGTTTGAGTATCTGCTGGAGCGGATCGAGAAAGTGCGGACGCGGCGCACCCTCGAACGTTACGTCTCGAAAAATATCGTGCGCGAAATTCTCGACAATCCGGGCGGCTACTACAGCTCCATGCTCGGTTCGCGCAAACCAGTCACGGTCTTGTTTTCCGATTTGGTCGGCTTCACCAGTCTGTCCGAACGCGCCGATCCTGCCGCGCTCGTGTCGCAATTGAATCGTTACCTGAGCGCGATGGTCCCCCAGGTTTTCGATAACGGCGGCACTCTCGATAAGTTCATCGGTGACGCGATCATGGCGGTTTGGGGAAACGTGACTAGTCACGGTGCCGAGCAAGATGCAAAGGCGGCGGTCCGCGCTGCGCACGGAATGCGGCGGGTGATGGCGAAGTTGAACGAGGAATGGCGCGCCGAAGGAATTAGTCCGCTCGCGTTCGGCGTCGGCATTAATCACGGCGACGCAATTGTCGGCAATATCGGTTCCTACGAGCCGCACGAACGTCTCGATCCGACTGTCATCGGCGATGCGGTGAATCTCGCGTCGCGGTTGGAGGCGCTTACCCGCACCTACAGTGTCGACATTTTAATCGGCACTAGCGCGGCCGAGCTCGTGGGTGATGAGTTTCATTTGCGGTCGATCGCGCGCGTCCAAGTAAAGGGGAAAACCGAACCGGTGGATGTCTTCACTCTGATCGGCGCACGGACGGATGAGATCGATCCGGAATTATTGAAATGGTTGCAGACCTACGAGGAGGCGATCGTCAAATTTCGGAAGCGCGATTTCAAAGATGCGAAGATTTTGTTTTCGCACTTTCTCGAATTTTATCCGGAGGACGCGCTCGGCAAAATGTATTTGGCGATGGCGTTGAAATATGAGAAAGCGCCGCCGGACGAAGCTTGGAACGCTGTCGAAGTGTTTAAGAAAAAGTAATTGCCTCGCACAACGGTCACAAAGGGAACAACGAATAATAAAGCAGTGTCCGTCGTGTCCTTAGTGGACTTTGTGTGAGGAACCTTCCCGGTAGCCAAAACCACTTCGCCAGCGTAAAGAAGGCGCGTGAAGAAAACCGCGCCACAGAAATTCCATTTCGTCGGGATTTGCGGCACGGCCATGGGCTCGGTCGCCGCTGCATTGCACGAGCGCGGCTTCCAAGTGAGCGGCTCGGATGAAAGCGTTTATCCGCCGATGTCGACCTTTCTCGAAGAGCAGGGGATCAAGCTTCATTCCGGTTACGACCAAAAAAATATTCCGGCTGATGCCGACGTCATTGTGATCGGCAATGCGATGAAGCGCGGCAATCCGGAAGTGGAAGCTGTCCTAAACCGAAAACTTTTTTATCTTTCGTTGCCGGAAGTCCTGAAAAATTATTTTCTGCGCGGCAGACACAATCTCGTTGTCACCGGCACGCATGGAAAAACAACGACGACCTCGATGTTGACCTGGATCCTGGAGAAAGCCGGACGCAAACCGGCCTACTTGATTGGCGGCATTCCAAAAAATCTCGGCCAGGGCGCGCGTCTGAACGATTCGAAATATTTCGTGATCGAAGGAGACGAATACGACACCGCGTTCTTCGACAAGCGCTCGAAGTTCATCCATTACCTGCCCGAGCTTGTGATCGTGAACAACATCGAGTTCGATCACGCCGATATTTTCAAAGATCTCGATGCGATCAAAACTAGCTTTCGCCATCTGCTGCGGATCGTGCCGCAAAACGGAATGGTTTTGCTCAACGGCGACGACCACAACTCCGTGGAGGTGGCGAAGGACTGCTACGCCCAAATGGTCGAGGTCGGTTTTTCGAAAAACTGCGCGCAACGGATCCGCGACGTTGCCTATTCCGACGGCGGAGCGCGATTCAAACTTGGCGATGACGTTTACGAAATTGCGCTCGTCGGCGAATTCAACGTGCGCAACGCGGCGATGGCCGCGACCGCGGCGGGATTTTACGATGTGCCCAAGACCAAGATCGCGAGCGCCTTAAAAAGTTTTCAAGGTGTGGCGCGCCGGCAGGAAGTGCGCGGCGAAGCGCGCGGCGTGAAAGTGATCGACGATTTCGGTCATCATCCGACGGCGATCGCGAAAACACTGGAAGGGTTGCGACAACGTTTCCACGATCAGCGGCTCTGGGCGATTTTCGAGCCGCGCTCGAATACGACGCGCCGCGCAGTTTTTCAGCACGAGCTGCCGGCGGCGCTGAAACATGCCGACGGGGTTTTCATCTCGCAGGTGGCGCGGCTCGATCAAATTCCGGAATCCGAGCGATTACATCCTGAGCAAGTGGTGAAAGAAATTTCGCAGGGCGGCCGGCCGGCGTTTTACGAAAAGAATGCCGACGCAATTGTCGATCGAATCGTGCCGCTCTTGAAAAAAGAGGACGTGGTCGTCGTTTTCAGCAACGGCGGTTTCGACAACATCCACGAGAAGCTGCTGAACAAACTGAAGAATCTTTAAGGCAAGCAGGAGCCAGGAATTTCTGAGCTATTTGGTTTCGGCGGCCGACGTGTGGTCCCGGATGATTTTCCAACCCTCGGGAAATTTTTGGAAAATCAACGTGAACAGGCCATGCGGCTCATCACTTTCGCGTTTCAACTTCCAACTCCCGAGGACCAGCGTGAGATCATCGCTGATCGGTTTGATCTCGAGAACTGAAAAGGTAAGCGTTCCCATTTTCGCGCGATCGGAATATTTCGCTTTGTAGCGATCGAGAACTTTCTGCCAACCGCGAGTGACTTCGTCGCCGGAAACGAAAACGGTTTGATCCGATCGCCAATAACCGGTCATGAACGCGTCGATATCGCCGCGGTTCCAGGCCGCTTCTTGCGCACGGATTACGTTTTCGACTTCTGACTTCTGCTCGGCCGCGCGGACTGATGTTACAAAAATGACGCCGCCCAGAAGACAGATCGTTAAACAACGCAGTCGCGTTCGCATTTACGGCGTTGCGGTTGGAGTTGCCGTTGGTGTAGCGGTCGCGACGATTATCGGTGCGGGCGTGGGCGTTGGAGTCGTCTCAGCAGTTTTGATGTAAGTCAGGACGAGCGTTGCGCCTGAAACAGGACTAACGCTCACGGTTGCCGGTCCATCGACCACAACTTGTTTGATCGGCTCTGGTGGCGAAGCTGGATCGACAATCGAGGCCACGAGCACCGCTCTCGGAGGCGGCGTAGCGGTCGGCGTTGGAGTCGCAGTTGCGGTTGGCGTAACGATTGGTGTTGCCGTCGGCACTGGAGTTGCCGTTGGTGCCGCGGCGGCGGCAATTACAACACCGCGCGCACCTGGATTGCCGTCCTGAGTGAAGTTGTAAATCCGGAGAAACTGATGATCGGCAACTTTGATCGTCAAGGTTGGATCGCCATCTTTGATTATCGCCGTTTTGAAAACATCAACCGCCGCGAAGGCGCTCGTGATGAGCGCGAAAAGCAAAAGCGACGCCGCGTTTTTCATTTTATTCCGCCGCGCGGATGACGTCCGAGTTAGTTGCTGTCTTTTTTGAAGGAAACAAAACAATTGCCGCCGGTAGAACCGCATTGAAATACGACGTTCGCTGGACCGGCGATCACCACATTGTTGATTATCTCCGGCGTAGCTGTGCTCGTGTCGAGAATCGCGGCGGTGAGAACTACTGTCGTGTCCGCGGGATCGGTACTCGTAGGCGGTCTTGTCGCGGAGACGAAACCGCGATCAGATCCACTCTCTTGCGTAAAATTCCGGATGATCATGAACTGACCGTTATGGACGAGAATTGTTTCTGAGCCTGCGGCCGGAATCGTTAAGCTTTTGAAATCATCGCCAAACGCGACGCAGGAGAAAATCAGAACGAGAAGCGCGGGCGCTAACCGACAGAAAATTTTGCTCATAAACGGAACCCCCTGAGCAGCAAAGCCAAAGGGCGGGCGGGCGTCAAGCGATTCAGCGAAGCAAATTGACCCGCTGTCGGGCATCTGATAGCATCCTCGCCACCATTAGCGCTGTGCATCGATTTCTGGGGTTCTTGTTGCTAGCCGCGTTCGCGGCCGGCTTTGCCTTCGCACAAGTGGCGCCGATCGCCAAGCCGGGTCAAAGGCCGGCCGTGGAATCGGACGATGATGATGACGAGGATGTTGTAACGCCGGCACCACAGCAACCGCAACAGCG
>DATEWZ010000113.1:0-50131 GCA_035257485.1 Chthoniobacterales bacterium | reverse complement strand
TCTCGCGCGCGCTCCGCTTCATCGCGAACCCGCCGAGCCTGCTCGCGCATCCGATCGCGCATTTGGTGGGCGAGATCGCGTTGCTGCTGCGCCATGTCCCGTTGCTGCTGCGCCAAATCGCGGCGTTGCTGGGCCTGATCGCGGGCGCGCTGGGCTTCTTGCTGCGCCGCCATCACCGCGTCATGAATGACTCCCTGAGTCTGGTCTCCAATTTGTTCCCTCAAATGCGACATCTGTTCCTTCAGGTCATCCATCCCAAAGTCCTCGCCATTCCAATTAAAATTGAAATGGGGATGGCCGTGATCCCAAGCCGCGCGCTCGGGAATTTCTTTCTTGGACAACTTCACACCGATCTTTTCCTCCTTGCCTTTGCGCAAGACGGTCAAGGTGACGGTCGTGCCTTCCGAAAAACTGCGAACCAGTTTCGAAAGTTGGTCGCGCTCAGTCAGAATCTGGTCGTTCAGCATTTTGAGAATGTCGCTTTGCTGAATACCGGCTGCGGCGGCTGGACCGTCCGGAGTGACATAATCAACCACTAAACCAAAACCTTTTGGTAAGCCGAGTTGCTCGCTGACGACGCGCGGAACATTGGATGTTTCGACGCCGAGATACGTGACCGGCACTTTTTTCTCGGAACGACCGCGATCACCGCCCGGGCCGCCGGGACCGACCGGACCGTTTGGCGGCGTGCCGGGAGGCGGCGGTGGAACTGGCGGATTGGGTTGAGCGAATGCGGCGATCGGCAAAAGCACGAGCGTGGCAATAGTTGCGATGGATTTTGTTTTCATAGTTTTATTGTCCTGAAACTGGAGTGAGCGAGACTTCGTCTCTCGGATAAGAAATTTGCAGCGTGGCGCCGGTCTTTGGATTTCGCCATCGCAACGTATCGCGACTCTGCGAACGAACGCGGCGCATTGGCTCGCTAGATTTGGTCGGAAAATGCAGACCTTCGTCGCGAGTGTGGTAAACGACCTGGGTCAGACCGGCCGGAACAAATTCCGCGCTTGGATTGGTCGCGACGGCCGGTGCGGGCGAAGTCGCTGCAACGCTTGGACCTTTCGCCGCTGGTTGCTGCAATCGAATAAACGCGAACAGGAATAGCGCGGCGGCAGCAGCGACGCCGAGGCCGAGCGAGAGCCAGTTAAAATGAAAACGACCCTCGCGCGGAAGGACCGCTGCCGTCGAGACCGAGGTTTCCTCGGCAAGCGCGCGCTCGATTCGCGTCGCCAGGTCCGCCGACGGTTGCGCCGGGCGCAGTTTGCGAAGTTGATCCTCGAGTTCGGAAAAGTCGTTCATGTCGTTGCCAGATTTTTCTTTAACGCAGCCAGCGCGTAGCGATAGCGCGAGGCTGCGGTGTTTTGCGAAATTTCAAGAGCACTCGCGATTTCGGCGAAGGTCAGGTCGCTCCAAATTTTCATCACCAGCACCTCCCGTTGCTCGGTCGGCAAAAGATCGAGAGCGGCCACGAGCGCGCGTTGCGTGTCGTCTTCGATTTCAAAAGCGGGCGCGACGCTATGATCGACATCGGACATGGCAGTCGATTCGCGCCGGGAGCGGCGGCTGTCCCGCCGGAGAAAATCGAGAGCAATCGAGCGGACGGTTGCGTAAAGCAGTCCTCGATTAGTAATGTCGTGCTGCTTGCGCCAGAAGCGGACAAAAGCTTCCTGGACAATGTCTTCCGCGTCATCCGCCGAACGCGCCCATTGCCGGGCGAAGAGCACGAGGCCGGGCGCAAGCTGACAAAAGCAAGTCTTCCAATTTTCATCGGTGGCGACATTCTGCATGACCTATTCACGGTCTTTTATAATTGAGACGCCGCCAAATTCTGTTTTTGTCTAAACAGGCCCGGGATTTTCTTGGATTATCGCTGGGATGGTGCGGGCGTTGCCAACGCGCGCAGGATCAGGTTCCCGAGCCAGTCCGGATTGGAAACTCCCTCTCGATAAGCCTGAAGCGATTCAACTGACGAGTTCACGCGCAGATTGCTGTAGCTTTGATCGAGATTTTGCCAGCGTTCGTGCCAGTAAACGGCCGCCTTCACCCGCGGGTACCGCGTCCGAAACAATTCGAGCCCCTTCTTGATGAATTCCGGTTTGTGAATGCCGAACTCTCCGGGCTCGTATGGAAATTCGCCGGTCGCCCATTCCGCGATCATGACTGGCTTGCTCGGATCGATTCCGCTCAACTCCTGATACGGCCAATCCATCAGCGACTCGATGGTTGGATTCGGTTCGTCCTTGAACTGCTGGCCGTAAACGCTCATCCCGAGCCAATCGACATAATCCGAGCCGGGGTAATAGGAGGGTGCAAAATTCCAAGTGTCGACCGGCGTGGAATAATTGTTGACGTGAAACATCCATTTGATGTTGGTCGCGCCCCGCGCGCGCACGCGATCCACCACGTGCCGGAACGCGAGCCGAAAAGTTTCCGGTCCTTTCCAATTCTCCGCCTCGTCGTCCCATTGGTCGGCGCCGTAAAATTTTCCCGACCAGGGAAACCATTCGCCGTTCATCTCGTTCGCGAATGAAACGATCATCGGGTGGCCGAAATCGCGCGCGCTGTCGGCCCATTTGTCGATGTACTCGTCCCATTTACCGGCAATGATGTCGTTTAAATTGAATTTGTCCGGGCCGTGGTTCTGCACGTACGGCTTGTCCCACGGCGACCAAAAGACCAGCGGCCACGCGCCGTGCCGCCAGACAACATTCAGGTTCGCGGTCGGAAAATTTTGCTCACCCCAATAACTCGACGAGGCAATGATCGCCTGATGTTTGCCGACCAGCTGCTCGAAGTCCTCGAGCGTTTCCAAAGCGACGTCGTCCTCGATGTCGCCGAAGTCCATGAACGCGCCGGTGTAGGCGCCATGCTCAGGAATAACCACTTCGACCGGACCGCTTGGATCGACCGCGTTCTTTGAGCTTTCGGATTTTTTGCAGGAGGTCGCGAACAAGATCGACATCGCCAACAAGCAAACGCCGAACGGCCCGAGCCGGACTGGCGCTAACCGCCGAACGTTGAACATCGAATTAAGATTCAACACGAACCGGCACACTGGCAGTGCGTTCGAGTTTGCCCCAGCTCACCCACGCACCTTTGATCGCGCGCAGAATTGCTTTCCAGATGCAATAGCTCAGCATCGGCCGATAGATCAAACGCATCGGCAAAATCCGCCAGGCGTGCCGGATTGGATCTTTTTCCAAAATGCATGCGAGCGTCGCCAGGATCACATCCATCGACAAAAAGGTGATCACGAAAGGCAAGACCGCTCGCCAGGCGCCAAACGGAAGCGAGGCGAGCAGAAACAAATCAACCACCGGCGTGACCGCGACGAGGATGATTTGGAAAAACCAGACGCTGGGCAAACTGAACCAGCCAAGCGCGCGATAGTTCCAGTTGAAAATCATGTCCCGATGTTTCCACAAACATTGCAGCGTGCCGTAGGCCCAGCGAAAGCGTTGTCGCGCAAGCGTGCGCACCGATTCCGGCGCTTCCGTCCACGCGATCGCCTGTGGCACATAAACGATCCGTTGTCGATCTTTGTGGAGCGCCAGCGTCAGGTCGGTGTCTTCGGCGAGTGTTTGCAAACTCAAACCGCCCGCTTCGTCGATCGCTGCCTTGCGGATCGCGCTGATTGCACCGGGCACTACCGTGATGCAGTTCCAGCGCGTGTAAGCGCGTCGGTCGAGATTGAATCCGCAAGTGTATTCGAGCGATTGACACCGCGCGATGAAAGTCCGCAGGTTCCCGACTTTCGCGTGACCTGAGACCGCGCCAATCATTTCGTCGGCAAAAGGTTCGATCAACAGACGCAGAGTATCGCGCTGGAAATGTGTATCGGCGTCAATGAAGACAACGATTTCATGACGAACCGAATTCAATGCGCGTTGCAACGCGCGCGCTTTCCCGCGATTTTCCTGGCGGAGCAGGCGCACCCGCGGATCCATCTCCGCCACGCGCTCCACTTCCGCGCTCGTTTCATCGGCCGATCCATCATCAACAACAATGATTTCGAATTCGCCGCTGTAATCTGTGTCGAGCAACGATTTCAAAGTTCCACCGATCACTTTTCCTTCGTTGTAAGCGGCCATCACGATGCTCACCGGCGTGTTGAAATCTTGCTTGGCCAAACGCCGAAAGCGGTAGGCGAGCCAGATTACGACCAACGTCCGCGCGACGACCAGCGCCGTTGCGACAATCAAGAAACTCCAGAGAAATTCCTCGATCGCGTGATAAACGCGAAAGCCTGCGCTGCTCACTATTTGCGTGACCGATCTCGCCGCGGGCTGGATCAGCGGCATGACAGCGTCGCGCGAAGTACCGAGCAAGGTGCTCAATGGAACGATTGTGTCGCCGCGCGTGTGCAGCCAATCGAGAATTCTCGGGAGCGCTTCAACCGTTTGCGAACGATCCCCGCCAGCATCGTGCAGCAGGATGATGCTGCCGTCGCGGCGTTGTTGTTTCACTCGTTGCAAAATAATGTCCGCGCCCGGCTTCGCCCAATCCTGCGGATCGATATTTTCGAGCACCACGAGATAACTCAATTCCTGCGCGACCTGCAGCGGCATCAGCTCGCTCATCTGCGACGGTTGCGTGTCCGCGGCGTATGGCGGACGAAACAAAGTCGTCGCCCGGCCGGTGATCGTTTCGATCAGCAACTGAGTCGCGTTAAGTTCCAGACGCACATGTTCCGGCCAGGCCAAAGCAAGATTCGGATGATAATAAGTGTGGTTTCCGATCTCGTGCCCTTCGTTCACGATTCGCCGCACGAGCGCCGGATACTTTTCCGCGTTCACGCCGACTACAAAGAACGCGGCCTTTGCGTTCGCTTTCTTCAAGATGTCGAGAATCTTTGGCGTCCATTCTGGATCGGGGCCGTCGTCAAAAGTGAGCGCAACCTGGTGCTCGCCGCCCGCGCCTTGATGATACAACGTCGGAAATTCGGGAAACTTTGTGTATTTAGCGGTGAGATAACCTTCGCCATCGACCGCAAGCGTTCTTCGGCCGTCGGCGCGATTTTCATCCACCGAAACGATCTCGCCGTCGCCGACGTCAGTGATCGTGTCGGTCCCCTTCAATACTTCGAGCGCGTCACGCGTTTGATTGTCGATCTTGAAATCACGCCGCACGGCGAGCGCGTCCCAAATTGCCGGATCCTCGGTGCCGAGTCGATAGAGGGCAAAGCCGCCCGCTTTTTGCCCGCGCACTTCGCGCAGTTGATTGAGAAAGGTGGCAACGTCTAGGAACCAAACCGCGTGTTCCTTGTCCTCTTCCTGAAAATAAAAATATGGATTGTAACTCGGCGCGATCACCTCGGCGGTTCCAACTTCGGCGTTGTAAGCGCGGCTCATCGCTTCCGGGAAACTGATCAGCTCCGCTTTTTTTCCGCCGATTGCCCAATCGTAGCCGTAACTGCCCAGCGTGATGATCCATTGCTTCGGGTCGCTTCCTTCGATCAGCACCTGCAGCCAACCTTCAAACCAAGAGCGCGATCCAAGCGGCCCGGGCGGATCGACATCGGAGGTTTCATCAAACAGCGACGCGACGAATCGGTCCACGTTGTCGGACAATTCGTCGAAATCGATGTAATCGAGCTCTTGTCCGGGCTCGACCGTCAGCCACAGCTCCTTGTCGTCGTTGTGGAGCGCGTCGCAAAATTTGTCGATGAAAGTCGTGATGTCTTTCTTGTAAGCCGGATCGAGCTGCTCCCAATCAATCAACACGCCGGCCGCTTTCGCATCGCGCAACGCCGTGATCACTCTCGCGAAGAAACGCTCCTGCCGATCGGCCGGACCGTGCGCAAGATTTTCGATCGCCTCCGGTTGCCACGTGTCGCCAACCAAATTCGTCAGCTGCGGCATCAGTTTGATCCCCTTGTTCGCGCAAAATTTCGGCAAACGCGGATCGGGATCGATCTGGATCTCGCCGAGGCCGTTCACGACCGTGATCCATTCCGGACTTAAATGTGTGATCAACGGGGCGTGTGCCTCCAGCGACGAGTAACTGTAAGGATCACCGTTCGTATAAAACGCGAGGCGGACTTCGTTTGGCGGCGCTTTTTTACGCGGTTTTGCCGGTGGCGGAGGCGTCGGTGTGGCGCCGGCCACTTTTTTCGCTGCCTGCCTCGCTTCGCCAAATTTTTGCCACAGCGACACGCTCACCGGCGCTTTGCCGGCTGGATTTTGTTTTTGAAGCGCTTTCAATTGCCCCTTCAACTGCCGCAACGAAAACGGCACGTTCATTTTTGGCGCCACGAAGAGCGTTTGCACGAAAAGCACTGCTGCCAGGAACGCGAGCACGCCGAAAATGAGCAGAATCAGCCTCAACCGCGGCCAGCGTTTACCGGCCGGGTCGGAAAAGACGAAAGGCGGCAGATTGTCCAGAGGGCTGTCGTGCATGAGCGGCCTATTTTCGCTCACTGCCCTCAGAATGAAAGCGGCTTTGGAGGAAGATTCGCTTCTCTTTCATTCGGTGTTGGGCATTGGACGTTCGGCAGACGACGTTTACTTCAAAGTTTTCGCAAACTGTCGGGCGTTGTCTCGCAACAATTCCGCGGCAAGCTTCATGTTTTCTTCATCGCTCATTCCCGCGCGCGCGTTCGTGTAAACGCCGTTAAAGAGTTTTCGCAGCTCCGGGTCGTCACTCGCGCGGCCGACAAACGCCAACACGCGCTTACCAAGTTTGTGTGCGAGCCGGGCCACGCCGGCTGGGGTTTTTCCTTCCAGGGTTTGTCGATCCAAACTCCCCTCGCCCGTGATCACAAGATCGACATCCTTGATTCTCGATTCGAGCCCGACCGATTCGGCGACCACATCGAAACCTGAACGGATCTTAGCGCGGCAAAAACTCATCAGTCCAAATCCAAGTCCGCCCGCCGCGCCGGCGCCGGGTTCTTTGCGATGATCAAAACCGAATTCTTTGGCGACAACATCAGCCAGCCGAGTCAAAGCACGCTCCAGGATTTTCATCCTGTCTGCGGTCACTCCCTTTTGTGGACCAAAAACTCGCGTCGCGCCGTTTGAACCGAGCAAAGGATTCTTCACATCAACTGCCGTTGTAATTTTTGGCAGCGATAAATGCTTCGGTTTCTGAATTTGCTCGAGATTAATCAATTTTCCGACCGCCGTGCGGAACTCATGAGCGCGTTTTGCATCAAAAAAGCGATATCCGATCGCGCGCGCCATACCGAATCCGCCGTCGTTGGTCGCGCTTCCACCTAACCCAATGAGAATTTCAATCGCCCCGCCGCGGTGTGCGTGAAGAATCATTTCGCCGACACCAAATGTCGTTGCCCGCAATGGATCACGCTTTTTGTCCCCCAATCTTCGCATTCCGGCGGCTTCACTCATTTCCATCACGGCGAGCTTTTGTTTCCCGACCCAGCCGTAACCCGCCTCGATCTGGCGACCGAGCGGATCGTGCGCTTCGCATTTCACCCATTCTGCGCCAAGCGCATTCGAAATTACTTCCGCGGTTCCTTCGCCGCCGTCCGCGAGTGGCACGATGTCGATCTTCGCATCCGGTAAAACATCGCGCAGTCCGCTAGCGATCGCTTCGGCAACTTCGCGCGCGCTCAGCGTTCCTTTGAATTTGTCCGGCGCGATTAAAATGCGCACGCGTTACGACTTGAGCTTCTTCTCCAGAATTTCGCCGGCCAATTGCGGATTCGCTTTGCCCTTCGACAATTTCATTACCTGGCCCTTGAGAAAATTGAGCGAGGCCGCGTTTCCCGCTTTGAAATCCGCCGCCGGTTTCGGGTTCGCCGCGATCACTTCATCGGCCAATCTTTCGATCGCGCTCGTGTCGCTCACCTGCTCGATTCCCTTTTCCTTAACGATCACGGCCGCACCTTTCCCGCTGGAAAACATCTCCGAGAAAACCTCCTTGCCCTGTTTGCCGCTGATTTTTCCGCTGTCGATCAGGTTCACCAGTTCATCCAACGCTTCCGGCGGGATCGGACAATCGTTGATCGTTTTTCCCGACGTGCTGAGTGCGCTTTGCAAATCATTCAAGATCCAGTTCGCGACGTTCTTTGGCTTTCTCGATCCTTTCGCGGCGGCCTCGAAATAGCGCGCAAGATCGACGTCGTCCGCCAGCACGCCCGCGTCATACGGCGTCACTTGATATTTCTCAACGAATCGCGCGCGTTTTTGCTTCGGCAGTTCCGGAACTCTCGCCCGCGCGTCCGGCAACAGCGCTTCGGTTTTCACCGGAACCAAATCAGGATCCGGAAAATACCGGTAATCGTGCGCTGATTCTTTCGTGCGCATGAGAAATGTTTCCCCGGTTGCGTCGTCCCAGCCGCGCGTTTCCTGTTGAAGCTTTTCGCCGCGCTCCAACGCCTCTGTCTGGCGTTGAATTTCAAACGAGAGCGCGCGTCGCACACCACTGATCGAGTTCATGTTTTTGATCTCGATCTTGGCGCCGAGCTCGGCCTGACTTTCCGGACGCACCGAAACGTTGCAATCGCAACGCAGTTGTCCCTTCTCCATGTCGGCATCGCTCACCTCGCCATAAATCAGGATTTGTTTAAGCGAAGTGAGAAACGCGAACGCTTCCTCCGGCGAATTAATTTCCGGTTGCGTGACGATTTCCATCAACGGCGTGCCCGCGCGATTAAAATCAATCCCGGTGTGTGTCTGCAGGTGAAAGCTTTTCGCAACGTCCTCCTCAAGATGGATCCGCACGAGATGCACTTCTTTGTCCGCCGTCGCGATGCTTTTCTGCGCGTCCTTCGGATACGCGAGATCGTGCAACGGCACCGCGCCGTTTTGGCAAAGCGGCATGTCATATTGCGAGATCTGATAATTCTTCGGCATGTCCGGATAAAAATAATTTTTGCGATCGAACTTGCAGATCGGCGTGATGTCGCAATCGAGCATCAACCCTGTTAGCACGGTCATGCGCAACGCTTCATGATTCATCACCGGCAACGCGCCGGGCAATCCGAGACAGGTCGGGCACGTGTGCGTGTTCGGTGAGGCGCCGAATTCAACCGGGCAGGCGCAAAACATTTTCGAGCGCGTCTTGAGTTGGACATGGACTTCAAGTCCAATGGTCGCGACGTATGGAATTGCAGATTTCAAATTGTAGATTTCAAATTTCCTGAAGCCGACTTACGCGATGTTACGAATATCGCAACTAGCTCGCTCGCTTCCCGCAGCAATGGCTCAAGTCGTTTCGCCGAAAGCAATTTCCCCTCGATAATTAACTCGAGCCACAATTGAGTTTCGTCAGCCTCTTCGAGAACCACTCCCATCTTTGCAACGAACTCCGTTTTTGAGCGGGAACGACACGCCGCACGATAATTGGCTGCGACCGAAGTTCCGCATCTGACAAGCTGATTCGCAATCGCCCCGTCCTTCAATGGTCTTTGGCAAAGCACCAACGAGTTTTAGAACGCGCAAAGCGAACTGTTTCGTGCGCGCCTTTAGTTCTTCAGGCGTCATCCGGGAGGAATTTGCGATTTGAAATTTGCAATCTGCAATTATTTCTGCAAGGCGTAATTAAGAGCCGAGTTCAGATCGAACTTCTTTAAACGCGCGTGCAGATCGGGATCGTTCGCAGCGTCGATGATGCGATGATCTTGAATCAGCTCGAGCCATTGTCCCTGCGCCAGCATCTGCGAAATCTCCTGATCGTTGCGCAAGGCGACGATTTTCGGATGCTCGCTCAACTCGCGCGCGCCCGGAAATTCCAGGAAACGTTCCGCGTTTTGCGGGTTGGCCGCGACTTGTCCGATCTTTTCGGTCAAATCGTAAACCCGTTGCGGAACGACATCGGCTTTCTTGAGCACGTTGCCGATCACGCCCATCTCGAGCGAATTTTTCAGACGCGCGAGCGAACAAGTCAGCGGCGCTTCGTCCTCACTCGGTTCGGCCAGCAGTCGCCGCCGAACATCGACCGCATGCAAAACGCTCGAATCATTCGCCTGCTCGCGGACTTCAGCGTTCGCGACGGAGCCGATCGACCGGACTGCGACAATGATCATCCAAACCAAAAACAGACCGAAAAAAACGCCCATCAAAGCGCCACTCGAACCATAGATAAGTCTAATAGCCAACGTCGGGTGTTGGTCGGTGCGTCGAAAAAGAGCCGAACCAATTCCGCTGATGAGGGCGTAAATGAGAAGAGCGAAAATCGCGGAAGCCAGGATCGACAACAATGCATCGGGCAAGCGCACAAACATTCCCAGCAGCGGTCCGAAGAACTTAAAGGCGAAATAGCCGGCAAAGTAGCCAGCGATGAGCGCGCCAAGTCGCGCGACCTGCCGCGGCAAACCACGCCGCCAACCGCGCAAGATTTCAAACAAAATCAAAATCAGCGCGAATGAAACGAAAACGATTTGCCAGAGCGGCGAACCGGCGACGGTTTGAAGCTGCGAATTCATTCGTTGGAAGGACCGATTGCGCGCTGCCGCAGCGCGTGATCGCATAAAACAAGCGCGGCCATCGCTTCAACCATCGGAACCGCGCGCGGCAAAACGCATGGATCGTGGCGACCTCGGGCCGCGAGTTTCGTTTGTTCGCGCGACGCGGTCACGGTTTTTTGCTCACGTGCGATCGTCGCCGTCGGCTTGAACGCCACGCGGAAATTAATTTCCTCCCCATTCGAAATTCCGCCCTGGATCCCGCCGGAAAAATTTGTCGCGGTGCGAACTTTCCCGCCGCGCATTTCAAAGGCGTCGTTGTGTTCGGAGCCACGCATTCGCGTCGCGGAAAATCCGGAACCAATTTCAAAACCCTTCGTTGCCGGCAAACTGAGCATCGCTTTCGCGAGATCGGCTTCGAGTTTGTCAAAGACCGGCTCGCCGAGACCGACCGGCGCGTTTCGGATGATGCATTCAATCACACCGCCCAACGAATCGCCCTCGGCGCGAGTTTTCTCGATCAAGGAAATCATCTTCTTCGCTGCCGCCTTGTCGGGACAACGGACAATATTCGCATCAATATCGCTCGTTTTCACCTTCGACTTGTCGATTTTCGCCGTCAGCTCGTGGATTTGCGCAACGTAAGCCACAACGTCGATCTTCGGATAGAACGCGCGTAAGACTTTTCTCGCGATCGCCGCCGCGGCAACGCGCCCGATGGTTTCGCGCGCCGAGGCCCGTCCCCCGCCCTGCCAATTTCGAATTCCGTATTTCGCCTCGTAGGTGAAATCGGCGTGCGATGGCCGGAATGTTTTCGCGATGGCGGCGTAATCTTCCGGCCGCGCATCTTTGTTGCGGACAAGAATTCCAATCGGCGTGCCGAGCGTTTTGCCTTCAAAAACGCCCGAGAGTATTTCACAACGGTCTTCTTCTTTCCTTTGCGTCGTGATTTTGCTTTGCCCAGGACGACGGCGGTCGAGCTCGCGTTGAATCTCGGCTTCGGAAATCTCGATCGTCGGCGGACAACCGTCGATCACCACACCGATTCCGCCGCCGTGCGATTCGCCGAACGTCGTGATCCGAAAAAGTTGGCCGAAGGTGTTCGACATTGAACAAAAAAGAAATCAGATCGCTTCGAAGGCGAATTGGAGGTCGTCGATCAAGTCGCGGAGATCTTCCACGCCAACTGAGATTCGAACAAGGGAATCGCCAACTCCGAGCTCGTCGCGTTTTTCTTTCGGCACCGACGCGTGGGTCATCAGCGCCGGATGATTGATCAAACTTTCGACGCCGCCCAAACTTTCCGCGAGCGAGAAGAGGCTGGTGTTTTCGAGAAACCGTTTCGTTCCGTCGAGATCGGTTTTCAAAACGATCGTCACCATTCCGCCAAAGCCGCGCATTTGGGTGCGCGCGAGATCGTGCTGCGGATGCGACTTCAAGCCGGGATACATCACTTTTTCCACCCGCGGCTGTTCTTCGAGCCAGCGCGCAAGCTCGAGCGCGTTCGCGCAGTGTCGCTCCATTCGCAGCGCGAGCGTCTTCAAACTTCGCAGCACAAGAAAGCTGTCGAACGCGCCCTGAATTGCGCCGACTGAATTTTGCAGGAACCACATCCGATCGCCGAGTTCTTTGTTATTACCGACAACCGCCACGCCGCCGATCAGGTCGGAATGGCCGTTCAAATACTTCGTCGCCGAATGAACAACGAGATCGAAACCGAACTCGATCGGTCGCTGAATCCACGGCGTGGCAAACGTGTTGTCGGAAACGGAAAGAATTTTGTGCTCACGCGCAACCTTCGCGATCGCTTCCAGGTCGATGATTTTCAAAAGTGGATTGCTCGGCGTCTCGATCCAAACCATCCGCGTGTTTTTCTTGATCGCTTTCTCGAAGCGCGACGCGTCGGTCAGATCGACATAGGTAAACTCGAGACCGGCGGATTGTTTTCGAACTTTGTCGAACAAACGGAATGTGCCGCCGTAAAGATCGTCGCTGACGACAACATGCGAACCGCTTTCAAGCAAATCGAGCGCGGTAGACATCGCCGCCAGTCCGGACGCAAAGGCGAACCCGCGCGTGCCGCTTTCGAGATCGGCGATGCATTTTTCGTAAGCGAGCCGGGTTGGATTGATCGAGCGCGAATAATCGTAGCCTTTGTGTTTACCCGGACTTTCCTGAACGTAGGTCGACGTGGCATAAATCGGCGTCATGATCGCGCCGGTGGTCGGGTCCGGTTGCTGGCCGGCATGAATCGCGCGGGTGGCGAATTCTTTTTGTTTCTTCATTGCAGGCGGGAATCTAACCGCGAATGCCGCGGGTCACCTCAAGAATATTCGCGTTCTCGCGGCGCGGCTGACTTCGGCATGTTGAGCCGGAGGTAGGAAAGCAAATCGGTGCGCGTGATCAGGCCGAGGAATTTGTCACGGTCCATCACGATCGCGACGCGGCCGCGATCGAACACTTTGAGCAAATCGTAGATCTTCGCCGTAGGCGAAAGCGTTTCCAATTTGTTCGTCATCGCATTTTGCACTTGATCATTAAAGTGCGTGGAATCGCGATGGACTTTCACGAGCACGTCCGATTCATCGAGAATGCCGACCGCGCGTCCGCTTTGATCGACCACCGGCAATTGGGAAACATTGCTGTCGCGCATCCGCTTGTAAGCAGTGAGCAAGCTGTCGGTCGGGCCAACGGTGATCACCTCGCCTTTTTCGTAACGATGAGTGATCAGATCGCTCAAGTCGCCCTGCGGTTGGCGATGAATGAATCCTTGCTCCGCCATCCAGAAATCGTTGAACATCTTCGAGAGGTATTTGTTACCCGTGTCCGGCACCAAACTCACGACGCGCTTCTTTTGTTGTTGCGCGCGACAATAGCGCAACGCACCGGCGAGCAGCGTTCCGGTCGATGAGCCGCCGAAAATTCCTTCCTTGTGCAAAAGTTCGCGCGCAGTCGCGAAACTTTCCTCGTCATCGATCTCGTAGGCTTCAGTGACGAGCGACATGTCGGCAATGTCGGGAATGAAATCCTCGCCGATCCCTTCGACCGCCCAACTGCCGGATTCGACGAGCTTTCCGGTTTTAACCCATTCGTAGAGAACCGAGCCAGTCGGATCGGCGAGCACCATTTCGATTCCGCGTCGTGGTTTCACGCGATTAAAAAATCGGCCGAGGCCGGTGAGTGTGCCGCCGGAGCCAACGCCGACGACGATTGCATCGACATCGTGTCGCATTTGCTCCCAAATTTCGGGACCGGTCGTGCGTTCGTGCGCGAGCGGGTTTGCGGGATTGCCAAATTGGTTCACGTAAAACGCGCCCGGAATTTCCTTGGTCAATCGTGCCGCGACGTCCTGATAATATTCCGGATGCCCGCGCGTTACATCGGAGCGCGTCAAAACAACTTCGGCACCGAGCGCTTTAACATGCGAAATTTTTTCCTGCGACATCTTGTCGGGAATCACGAGCACAACGCGATAACCTTTCGCGCCGGCCACCAACGCAAGACCGAGCCCCGTATTTCCCGCAGTCGCTTCAATCACCGTGCCGCCCGGTTGAAGATGTCCCCCTTCCTCCGCAGCCTCGATCATCGACAATGCGATCCGGTCCTTGATCGATCCGGTCGGATTTTGATTCTCCAACTTCAAAAACAAATGACACGGCCCGGTGTCGAACTGTGTGATCTCCACGAGCGGCGTCTCGCCGATCATCGAAAGGATAGCTGGCGGTTTCTTCGCAGCTGTCGCAGCAGTCGGAACTTCGAGCATGACTAAAATAATGCCAAACTTTCGCCGGGATAGTCGATCACGACTTTGTAATTGCTGAGAAAATTGTAACCGACGATGCCGTCCAGCTTAGCGCCGATCGCTGCGTTGAGCATGGTGAAGAAATCGGCGACGACCACGGCCATGTTGTCGATCTTAGCACCGCCGAGCTGAAACGAGCGTAACGATCCCGCGTGAAAATCCACTGGTGCGCCGCCGGTCGTGCCCGCGCCGACGGGTGAGGTTTCAACGCCGAGTTGCTTCGCGAGCTCGGGCGTGATCGCCGTGGTTGACGTGCCGGTGTCGATCGCGAATTGAAACGGTCCGCGGCCATTTGCGTGCACATCGACAATAATCAGAGGCTTGGCCGGATTCGCGAGGCGGATTGGGACTTCGGTTTGCCTACCGCGCGCGAAACTTTCGACGCGCTTCGGATCTTCCAGCCGCAACTCGCAGTCGCGATAATTGATTGTGACCCGAAAATGTTTCAGAAAATTGTAGCCGAGATCGCCGTCAATCCTCGCACCGATGGTCGTGCCGATATGCGAAAGATCGACAATGCCAACATCGACATCGTCGAGTTTGGTTTCGCCAACCGCGAACGAATCGACCTTGGCGAGTGAAACAGAAACCTTGCCGCCGGCGCTTTGGCCTTCTTTTGAGCCGACGATCTTTACCTCGAGTTGCTTCGCCAAATCGGATGACAACAGCGAAGTCCCTGCGCCGGTATCGAGAATGAAATCGAAAGGGCCGCGCCCATTCACGCAGACCGGGAGGAGAATCAACGGCTGGGCTCCGCCGGCGAGACGGAACTTTGTCTTAGAGCTGCGAAGCGAAAGTGTTGCGACAGTCATTCAGGCAATTTCGGTTCACCCTTGTGCGACCACTCGTTCTTACTGTCTTCGATAAATTGCTGGAGCACGTCGAAGCGGACTTCGCCGTAATTAAGCGCGTAGCGAAGATCGCCCTCTTTATAAACCCAGGTCGTCGGAATCCATGATAGTGGCATGCCGGCGAACTGTTTGATCTTGTTATCGCCTCGGCGCGGACCGGGATCGGCGAGAATGGTCACGTTCGGTTGATCGGCGATCTGGAATTTTTGGAGCATTGCTTTGCCATCGCCGCCATCGTTCCAAACGGAAACGAAATAAAATTTCACCTGCGGATTGGCCTTGACCATCTTGAGCCAGCCGCCGCTCTTGAGCTCAGTCTGGCAATTCGAGCACCACGTCGCCCAAAGATGGACAACGCTGATTTCGGGCGCTTTGATCGCGTCGCGGACCTTCTGCTCGGCGGAATTATTAACGAGCCTCGTATCCAGATCGTCCTGGGCTCGAACGCCGGAGGTTAGTGCCAACAGCGCGAGTGCCGCAAATATTCGTAGGATCGACATCGTATTATATAAATATGGAGAGAAGCGCGCCCGGCTCAACGATCAGATAATTGGAGGGACACGCGCCGTCGTGTCCCAAACATTAGGGCGCCGACAGCGCGGCGCCCTCCATTCCGTTTGACCCGGATCGCGAAAACGCCTAGTGTGGCCTCCCGTTTTCCGCGGTTAGCGCCGAGGAAACTCTCCCCGAGTTTCGGGACTAAAACAGGCCAAGGAGCCTCTATTTAATTATGGTTCAAATGCAGGATGTCATGTCGAAGCCGATGCCGGATTTCCGGGAAGGCTCGATCGTTAAAGGACGCATTTTGGAAGTGCGACCGCGCGAAGTACTGGTCGATATCGGATACAAATCCGAAGGCGTCATTCCACTCACGGAATTCGAGGACGTAGAAAATTTGGAAGTCGGCGATGAAGTCGACGTATTGCTCGAGCGGCTCGAGAACGACGAGGGCATGGTCGTGCTCTCGAAAGAGAAGGCAGCCTATCGCCAGAACTGGAACAAGATCGCGAGCGTTTTCCAGGAAGACGGCCTGATCAAAGGCAAAGTGAAATCCGTCGTCAAAGGCGGGTTGATGGTGAACATCGGCGTCGAAGCGTTCTTGCCGGCGTCGCAGATCGATATCGTGCCGCCGAAAGATTTACAGCAGTTCGTCGGCAACACTTACGATTTCAAAATTGTTAAGATCAATGACGACCGACGGAACGTCGTGCTCAGTCGGCGCGAGTTGATCGAGCAGGAGCGAAGCGAGAAACGCCAGAAATTCATGGACAGCGTGAACGTCGGCGATCGCGTCAACGGCACGGTGAAAAATTTGACCGACTTCGGCGCGTTCATCGATCTCGATGGCATGGACGGCCTGCTCCACATCACCGACATGAGCTGGGGCCGTCTCGGACACCCGAGTGAGATGGTGAAGGTCGGCCAGCAACTCGAAGTCCAGGTGCTCGATATTAATAAAGAGAAGGAGCGCGTTTCGCTCGGCCTGAAACAGCTTCAGAAAAATCCGTGGGACCAGATTGAAGAGCGCTTCCCGGCCGGACAAAAAGTGAAGGGCAAGATCACGAACCTGGTTCCGTATGGCGCTTTCGTTGAGCTCGAGGAGGGCGTTGAAGGTCTCATTCACGTTTCCGAGCTTTCCTGGACGAAACGAATCATGCGTCCGTCCGACATTTTGAGCATTGGTCAAGAGGTCGAAGCCGTTGTGCTCGGCGTGAACAAGGACGAACAGAAAATTTCACTCGGTTTGCGTCAGCTCGAACCGAATCCGTGGGACGAGATCGAGAAGAAATTCACGATCGGCAGCCACGTGAAGGGAACGATCCGCAATATGACCGCGTATGGCGCGTTCGTTGAGCTCGAAGAAGGAATCGACGGAATGATCCACGTTTCCGATTTGAGCTGGACCCGAAAGATCAATCACCCGAGCGAAGTGTTTAAGAAAAGCGACGAAGTCGAAGCCGAAGTCATCGACATCGACAAAACGAATCAGCGGATCAGTCTCGGCATCAAACAACTGAGCGAAGATCCGTGGAAGAACATCGATCAGAAATACAAGATCGGCGATTTGGTGAAGGGCAACGTGACCAAGCTCGCGAGCTTTGGCGCGTTCGTGCAATTGCAGGACGACATCGATGGGCTCGTGCACATCTCGCAGTTGAGCGAAGACCACGTCGCGAAAGTGAAAGACGTGCTCAAAGTTGGCCAGGAAGTCGAAGCGCGCGTGATCAAAGTGGACAAAGTCGAGCGCCGCATCGGTCTCTCGATCAAGGCCGCGAACTACAGCGAGGAACAACTTCGCAAGGAAGCGGAGACATTCGACACACTCCGTCCGGGCGAAGACATGGTGGGACTGGAGAAAGCATTCGCCGCCGCCGAGCAGGAAGAATATCGACCGGGCGAAGCAAAGAAAGCCGCCGCAAAAGATTCAAAGCCGGCCAAGGAAGCGAAAGAATCCAAGCCGAAAAAAGAATCGAAGAAGAAGTAGCCGCAGGGCGCTCCTCTATCTTCGATCGCCGCCGAACTGCTCGAACGGATTGAAGACATCGATCGTGTAGTAATGCACGAATCCGTCCGGTCGCTTTGAAACCGCTTGTGAATTTCCAAACAGCTGTTTCACATCGCGCACGGTTGTGCGGCCGCGAATGAGCGAGCCGATGCGGCGCGTGTAAAATTCATTGAGTTGCGCGTTCGCAATGTAGGCCGGTGCGGCAATCAATTGTCCGGCCTGATTGAAACGAAAGGCGAGAACGTCTTTGCCGTAACCGTGGCGAAGCGGACTGGCCGTGTCTTCGTAAGGACTATCATCCACGCCGAGCTGACGCGACAAACGAGAACCATCTCGCACCACGTAGTAGCCGGTCCGAGGTCCGAGCGACACATAATGCGAGTCGTCATGCCACGAGTTAGCGTAGCTAACGCCAACGAACGCCAGCGAGAGGACCGCTGCCAAACATGACAGCCTCATGCTCGCAGCATCGTTGCGTTTACCAAAAATCCAAAACGCTAAGGTCGATGTGCACAAGAATGCGCCCTTCGCTCCCCGCGAATCCTTGCGTTCATCGCAATTCGTCGAGAGCGTTGGCGACGGCGCTTTGCAAAGGACGCGGACCGTTTCCGTTTAGCGCAAGATCGACATCTTCGAGGCGCCGAATCAGATCCAGAACATCGCGGCGCGCGATTGGCCCACCGGCAGCGGCGCAAAAGTGTGTGCGGCAACCGAATGGCCGATCTTCGTAGATCAAACAGTTGCCGGTTTCTGGTTGAAGCATTGGGCACGATCCATCCGCATTTTCCGGGAGCGATTTCCGGCCGGTAGCGCGAAATGCTTTGGCCGCAACGATCGCCTCGCCTTTTGTCAGATACGGAGTCCGGCCGGTCAGTTTGAAGTGACAACATTCCGTCTTACGCACGCAATTGCGCTCGATTGGCCTTTGGGCAAGATCGACATAGACTTTTCGCACCTCTGCCAATGCGACCTGCAATTTTCGGGGACGGAAATCTCGAGCGCTCATTTGGTGTTGGGTTCAACTCCAGCCATGGCGTGTCCCGCAATCCAACCAGTCGTCCAGGCAGCTTGGAAATTGAAACCGCCGGTGATGCCGTCGATGTCGAGCAACTCGCCCGCAAAGTAAAGAGTAGGGGTGACCCGGCTTTCCATGGTTTTGAAATTGATCTCGCGCAATCGGACTCCGCCGCACGTTACAAACTCATCCTTGTTCAGCGATTTCCCATCAACTTCGAGCTCGGTCGCGCGCAATTGGCGAATCAGCTCGTTCGTTCCATTCCGCGTCAGTGAAGTCCAGATCGTTTCCGGAGAAACGCCGGCGTTCGAAACCAGGTTCTCCCACAGTCGCGCCGGAACCTTGCCGATGGATGAATTGCTCACTCGGCGGGTCGGTTCCGTTTTTCGACGCGATTGAAATTCGGTCCTGAGTTTGTCTTCGTTCATTTGGGGAATCCAATTGACGCGCAGGGTGAACCGATAGTCCTTCTCGTGCAAAATCCGAGCGCCCCAAGCCGAAAGTCGCAACACCACCGGCCCGCTGATTCCGTTGTGCGTGATCAGCAAAGATCCGCGCTCGCGCAATTTTTCCACGGAAAGCTCCACGTCGCCGACCGAAATTCCGGGTAACGATCGCAGCCACGGCGTTGGCACATGGAGCGAAAAGAGCGATGGCACTGGCGGCTCCACCGCATGACCAAGCGAACGAACCAAGCCGACCACGCCGCCGATGCTGCGACAGCCACCGGTCGCGAGCAGTAACTGGTCACAGGTCGCCAATTCGCCATCGCTGAATTTCAGTTCGAACCCGCCTTCGCTTCGAGCCCGCGCGTTCTCGATACTTTTGCGGGTGAAGAGCCGAACGCCGGCGTTTTTCGCTTCGTTAATCAAACAATCGATGATCGTTTCCGATGAATCTGTTACCGGAAACATTCGCCCGTCCTCTTCGCGTTTGAGCCGGACGCCGCGTGCCTCAAACCAGGCCACGGTGTCTTCCGCCGAAAATCGGTGGAACGGCGAAATGAGTTCCCGCTCGCCGCGCGGATAACGCGTCGTGAACAAACGCGAATCGAACAACGCGTGCGTTACATTGCAACGACCGCCGCCTGAAATCCGCACCTTGGAAAGGAATTGCGAGCTGCGCTCGAACAGCGAAACCCGGCAGCGGCGATTGCCCTGCGCCGCCGCGATCGCCGCAAAAAAACCAGCGGCACCGCCACCGATGATTGCGATTTCAGTCACCTCCTAATTTACGAGCAAACCGTGACCTGTGTCACGATGCCTTGCGTGTGAAAAAATGGTCTAACGAGAAGTGGTCGTCTTCGCGCGGAAAGCAGAGAACAAAGAGTAGCAAAACGAGACGCGGAATGACATGACCGCTAAAACTGTAAAGCGCGTCGTGCAGGAGATGACCAAAGGTAACGATAACGAGCACAAAACCTAGCGCGATGAGCGCATCGCGCGTGCGCAGGCCTACGATGACGAGCGCGCCGCCAATCAACTCAATGAATGGAATAGTGACGCCAACCGCCCACAGGGACCAAGTCGGCAAGAATGTATCGCTGAAGGGCAGAAAATATTTTCGGGCATGCTCAAGGGGTCCCAGTTGAAAAACCTTCATGACACCGGCCATGAAAAAGATGAAGCCGAGAACGAGACGAGCGAAAAGCAGTGCCCATGCGCGGTTAAAATTCGTAGCCACGGATGAACACAGATTTACACAGAAAAGAGATCAATTAGGAAAGCAGGAAACTAATCGGTACGCAAAACGCGCCCTTCTGGCCGCGCGCAGCGACCAGAAAAGGCGCGAATGTTAGTTAACTCTTATCTCTTAATCCTCGTCGAGGATCACGCGGTCGACGAGCATGTTGTCGCCTTCACCCACATAGTGAACGCGAACCGGCACGCCCACGCGAACGCGCGTGCGGACGGTTGCTTCGTCCAGTTCCTTACCGCTTCTGGTCACATAAATGACCTTTTTGCCGAAGCGATAGGTTCTCGGCCCGGCACTTTCCTTCAGCACGATGCTGGTTCCCGGCGTAAACGTCGTGATTGTGCCACTGCCCTCAGTCGTGGTCGTAGTAGTTGTGGTCTCAGAAACCTGTGCCCACGCGAACGGCGCCGCGACTGCCAATGCCATACTCAGTATTAGCTTCTTCATAAGTCATTAGACGAACGCTGGTCGCGCCATATTCGGATTGGATTTTTCTTTCTCGGTGAATCACCGAGAAAGTCGAAAAGATACGCGCGCGCGTAAATTGCTCGACTTCAACGTTCTCGATCTCCACAAAGATGCGATGGCAGAACCAACTCCGCCACCTGTCCCTCCAACAACTCCGCCACCGTTAGTACCACAACAACCGCCACGCGGCGGTTGGTGGTCGCGCAACTGGAAATGGTTCGTTCCGACCGGCTGTCTGACTTTCCTTGCATTGATCGCGCTGTTCATCGTTTGCATCACGCTGTTCGTCTTCGGCGTTTTGAAATCGACCGACGTTTACAAAACCGCACTCGCGCGCGCGAAAAACGATCAGCGCGTCGTGGCTGCGCTCGGCACGCCGATCAAAGAAGGATTGGTCCCATCCGGCAAAACGAACGTGGAGGGTTCGTCCGGCGAAGCCGATCTCGCTATCCCGATTTCCGGACCGAAAGGCAAAGCGACGATCTATGCAGTCGCGACGAAATCGGGCGGCGAATGGAACTTTTCCAAACTCTCCGTCGCGATTGAGGGCGGCGAGACGATTGATCTCGTCAAATCCGCCACCGACTCCGGATCGACATCGGAGGACGAAGAAGAAATGGATCAAGACGAGACGACCGATCAGCGGATCGACTCAATCAAGCTCGAGCGCGAAGCGGGAAGCCGGTTGCAACCAGTGAAGAATTTCAAACGCGAGGACAGTCCACAACACATCGTCGTGGCGCTGACTGAGGGAAGCGAAGAAACGCACATCAAGACCGTTTGGACGAATCTCAATGCCGGCGGCGCAACCAACCAGAAACTTTGGGAGAAAGAGCTGGTCACCAGCGAAGACAATCTCCGCGCGGATTTCTCACTTTCGAACGCCGACAGTAAAACTTTCCCACCCGGCGATTACAAGATCGACATTTACCTGGACGACGAATTGGTCCAGACCGTCCGCTACAAAGTCCAATAGCGACGTTCAATCGGAACGCGAACGCGGATCACCGCCGTGAACGATGTGCAGTCCGATGAGGCGGCCGATTAAGGCGACGAGAAAAAATGGCCGAGCATCGCTTCAAGCAAAGCCATTGTCCGCGCCGCTGGCGTGTGAGGAACGATGTCGCCGTAACCAACGGTCGCGAGCGTGACAAAACTGAAGTAGCGCAATTGCATCACACGCCCGACGAGATCAGCGGGCATCGTTGACATTGTTGAAACAAACGAGCCGGGTTGCAGTTCTTCGATCAACGAATAGGCGAAAGTCCAGGCGTAACCCAAAAAAAGATAGGCGCAGATCGCGCCGTAAATTTTGTCCCAAGTCACTCGTCCACTCCCAAGCACATAGGAAAGGATCGCCACCACGAAAAAGACGATGACGATGACGAGGCTACCGTGCGAAATAATGACCAGCCAGTGACCCGGCGCGGCCGCCAGCCAGAAAGTCATCGCGATGGAAAAGATCGAGAGCGAGAGCGAGATGATGAGAAAACTTCGTCGCCGGCTCACCGCGTAAGTGGCGGCAAGGAGCACGATCGCGGCGATGACATTAAGAACGGTCGGACCGTAATAGAACGGGGCCACGAACGGCGAGACGATGAAGATCACCAGAAGCGAGATCAACAACCAGAGATGCCGTCGCGGATTTTCAGCCGTCTCGTTCACCGCACCAAAATGAATCTACGACTCGAACACGTCTAGATATTTGATGCCCGAGCCAGTGTTGAAAATCACAACGCGCTCGCCGCGGTCGATCTTTCCGCACGCGCGCAGTTTTTTCAGCGCAACGAAACAGGCCGCGCCTTCCGGAGCGACGAAGAGTCCTTCCTTCGCGCCGACTTCGCGCACGGTGCGAATCATTTCCTCGTCATCAACCGCAACCGCGCCGCCTTTTGATTTGCGCAAAATGTCCAGCATCAAAAAATCGCCGATCGCTTTCGGCACGCGCAGACCGGACGCGGCCGTGCGCGCATTTGGAAATTCGGCGGCAAATTTCTCGCCGGCTTCGAAAGCGCGGACGATCGGCGCACAACCGCTCGCCTGAACGGAGAACATCCGCGGTCGCTTGCTGTCGATCCAACCGAGCAATTCCATTTCGTCGAACGCTTTCCACATTCCGATCAGCCCGGTGCCGCCGCCGGTGGGATACAAAGCCACGTCCGGCAGTTTCCAATCGAGCTGTTCGGCGATTTCGTAGCCGAGCGTTTTCTTGCCTTCGATGCGATACGGCTCTTTCAATGTCGAAACGTCGAACCACCCTTCTTTTTCTTTGCGCTTCGCAATCTCGGCGCCGCAATCAGTGATCAGCCCGTCGATCAACGTCACGTGCGCTCCGACTTCGCGGCATTCGACAATGTTCGCGCGCGGCGTGTCGCGCGGCATGAAGATGTGCGCTTCTATTCCAGCACGCGCGGCGTAGGCCGCGAGCGCTCCGCCGGCGTTGCCCGCGCTTGGCGCCGCAAGTTTCTTCGCACCGAGATATTTCGCCATCGAAACCGCGACGCTCATCCCGCGCGCTTTGAAACTTTGCGTGGGATTGACCGATTCGTCTTTGATCCAAAGATCGACATCTGCCTCGGCGCCGAATTTTTTGGACTTGAGGAGTGGCGTGCCTCCCTCGCCCAGCGAAATAGGCTCGACGTTTTGCGGTAGCGGCAGCAATTCGCGATAACGCCAGAGCGATCTCTCACGCCGCGCCAATTTATCGCGAGCCAGCTCCGGCCCTGCCTTCGCAAGATCGACTATGGCAAAGAGCGGTTTGTCACAAGCAAGGCAAAGATTTTGCAGGCGGTTCCAATCGTGCTGCTTTCCACAGGCGCTGCATTCGAGATGGGTCAGAAACATTCGTCCACAGATTACGCAGATTTACGCAGATTTTCTCTGCCCAATCTAATAATCTGCGCAAACCCGTGAAATCTGGAGATCGAATAACGTCACCTCGGCCATGGTATTCGTCACTGACGACGCAGATCATGATCGGCCTGGTCGTTGGCGCGTTGATCGGCTGGTGGAAACCGGAATGGGGAAACAAAGTTTATTTCCTCCGCGACATTTTCATCAACCTGATCAAATCGATCATCGCCCCGCTGATTTTCTCGACCATCGTGGTCGGGATCGCCGGTGCAGGGGCGTTGAAGAAGGTCGGCCGGATGGGAATCAAGGCGCTGATCTTTTTCGAAATCGCGACCACGGCCGCGCTTTTCATCGGGCTTGCGGTTGTGAACTTTGTGCAACCGGGAGCCGGTGTCACTCTCGAAAGCGGCAACGTCGCGATCGCGAAGCAGATTGCGCAAACGCATCCGGAAACGCTCGTCGAAACGATCGTGCACATTTTTCCGGCGAGCATTTTGGACGCGATGGTGCGCGGCGACGTTCTGCAAATTGTCGCGTTCAGCGTTCTGTTTGCCCTTGCGGTGGCCGCGGTCGGTGAAAAAGGCCAGCCAATCGTGCGCGCGATGGGAAGCCTGGCGCAGATCATGTTCAAGGTCACGAACTACGTGATGATGTTCGCGCCGATCGGCGTTGGTGCGGCGATGGCGCACACGATCGGCACGCAGGGACCGGGCGTGCTGGTGAACCTCGGCAAACTAATCGGCTCGCTTTATTTCGCGCTGATCGTCTTTGTCGTTTCCGTTTTCGGAATCACCATCATTCTCGCGCGAATTCCCGTTCGACAATTTTTCCGGGCGATCCGCGAACCGGCCGCGCTCGCGTTCGCGACCACGAGCAGCGAATCGGCCTTGCCGAAAGCGATGGAATCGATGGAGCGATTCGGCGCGCCTCCGGCGATCGTCGGTTTCGTCATGCCGACCGGTTACTCGTTCAATCTCACTGGATCAACATTGTATCTGGCGATGGCGTCGGTATTCGTTGCGCAAGCCGCGGAAACTACGATGGGCTGGCATATGGGCCTTGGCGCGCAAATCACGATGATGCTGACATTGATGCTTACTTCGAAAGGCGTCGCCGGTGTGCCGCGCTCGTCGCTGGTAATTTTGCTCGGCGCGTTGAATTCGTTTATCCCCGGTGGGCTCGGACCGATTGGCGTCGCGGTTATTTTCGGCGTGGACGAATTGATGGACATGGGACGCACGGCCGTGAACGTGATCGGAAATTGCCTGGCAACGGTAGTCGTGGCGCGCTGGGAAAAGGAATTCGACGAAGAGCGAGCGCGCGTTTTTGGAACGCCGCAGGAAGCGGAACTAGATTTGAAATCGGGCAACGTCGCGTTCGCCGACGCCGTTCGACAGGGCGATTAAAATTCGGCGCTGCCCGGCGTGCGCGCGAATGGAATGACGTCGCGAATGTTCGAAACTCCGGTCACGAACATGAGCATTCGCTCAAAGCCAAGCCCGAAGCCGGCATGCGGCACGGTGCCGTAGCGGCGAAGATCGAGATACCATTTGTAATCGGCCGGATCCATTTTGTGCCGGCGCATATTTTCCTCGAGCACTTCGAGTCGTTCTTCACGCTGACTCCCGCCCACGATCTCGCCAATTCCCGGAACAAGGAGGTCCATCGCGGTCACGGTCTTGCCGTCATCGTTCAAACGCATGTAAAACGGTTTGATCTCCTTCGGGAAATTGAAAACCGTCACCGGACATTTGAAATGCTTTTCCGTCAGCCAACGCTCGTGTTCTGACTGGAGATTGAGGCCGTAATCGATCGGGAATTCGAATTTTTCGCCGCTTTTCTTCAAAAGTTCGATCGCTTCGGTGTAAGTGGTGCGCTGGAATGGGCGATCCAGAACAAAATCGAGGCGCGCGAGCAACTCCGCGTCCACGAACTTGGAGAACAATTCCATTTCGTCTGGACAATTTTCGCGAATGTCGCGAATGAGATATTTCACAATCTCTTCGGCCAGGTCCATGTCGGCGTTCAAATCGCAAAACGCCATTTCGGGCTCGATCATCCAGAATTCGCTGGCGTGACGTGAAGTGTTCGAGTTCTCGGCGCGAAAGGTGGGACCAAATGTGTAAACCTTGGACAACGCGCATGCGAATGCTTCGGCTTCGAGCTGGCCGCTGACCGTGAGATAAGTTTGGCGCGCGAAAAAATCTTTCGCGTAATCGATCTCGTTCCCTTTTCGCGGCGGATTCTTGAGATCGAGCGTGGAAACGCGAAACAATTCCCCCGCCCCCTCGCAATCGCTTCCGGTGATGATCGGCGTATGGACGTAAACGAAGCCGCGTTCCTGAAAAAATTTGTGGATTGCGAACGCGAGCCGGCTTCGCACGCGAAATACCGATCCGAAAAGATTCGAGCGTGGGCGCAAATGTGCGATCTCGCGAAGAAACTCCGGCGTGTGACCTTTCTTCTGGAGCGGATAGGAATCATCGGCCGAGCCAACGATGTCGATCTTCTCCGCGACCAGCTCCCACTTTTGTCCTTTGCCCTGCGATGGGACCAATCCGCCGCTCACTCGAAGCGACGCGCCGGTGGTGAGTTTTTGAATGTCGGAATAATTAGGGAGTGAATTGCGCGCAATGATCTGGAGATTTCGCAGGGACGAACCGTCATTGAGCTCGATGAACGAAAAATCTTTCGAGTCGCGGCGGGTGCGCACCCAACCTTGGACCTGGATCGCGTCCATTGCGTTGGCGCTTTGCAGCGCATCTTTGATCGGCGTCGGCGAAGTCGTCATTGAGCTAAATAGATAGAGATGGCCGCGCCCTTCAACAAACCGTGACGTCCGGCGTTACTTGAGCGCGTCGCGGAGATGCGGCACGAGACGCTTACTAAATTCAACCGAGTCGCCTGCGGTCAAATGCGACCACTCAGGACAATTGAAGCCGGACAGCTCCGGATAATCCGAATAATAAATTCCCGGCGCGTGCGTCATTTGGAGGAGCGGGTCCCAATTTTGTTGGCGCGGCGTGATCTTGTCCTCGAGCTCTTTCAGTCCGCCGCTGTGCGGAAGACGAACAAAGACAACTTTCCCGCCCCGCGCGCGAATTTTTTCGACGGCGGCGGTGACATCGGCGAAACGTTTCTGGATTCCTTCCTTCATCTTCGTCATGAAAATCTCTTTCGGGATGTAACTCGGCGGTGGAGGAGGCGTGAACAGCGGGATCCAAATCTGCTGAATCTTCTTGGCCAATGCTCCGTTCGGATCGTCGCATTTCTCCCACATCCGCGCGCGACGCTCCCGATCTTCCCAATTAAAATAGGGCGGAAAAGTCGGCGGGACGTGCGCGCCGGGACGATTCGGAATCGGCAACTGATTCAACAATCCTTCCAGACTGAGATCGTCCGGTTTTAGAAATGCGATACGCTCCTCCAACCACATGCCGAGGTACTGACTCACATGCTGGGCCGGGGTTTGATTGTGGAAACGTTTCACATTTTTTTCGGCGCGCTCCATCGGCGGAGATCCCGGTGGCGCGAAAAATAGCATCGGCACGACGCTGCAAATGATGGTGCCATGAAAAGTTGTGTCCTTCGCCAAATCTTCTAGGGCGGGCCAGGTGGTGGAACCGGGCGCAGCCAATTGGATCGGGCGTTTGCCCAAACCTTTTTGAAATTCATCAAGGTCGCAATCGAACCACGCGCGTGAGTCGCCAATGATCACGATTGATTCCGGCTCGACCGCGCGGCGTCGCAAGGTCCAGAGATCATCGTTATCGTTTAGTGTCGGAGCGTAACCGAGCGAGCGAGCGAACAATTCCCAGGCAACTGTCGCCGCGATCACAACGATCGTGACAACGACGGTGACTCCACGCCACGGCGCGGGTGGAATCGGTCGCTCGAATTCCAGCGGCGGTCCGCCGTGAATTTGTTCTTCGCGCGTCGGCCTCCGGAAAAACATCCGTGGCAATCGCAGTCGCTCTTTAAAATTGGAAATAAATGAAGGCATTACTGCTCCCTTGTGTAAAAACGATCGCGCAAGCCATGACGGACCACATCGCGGTCACGCCCCATGCCGGCAATTTCATGACTGCGGTTTCGAACGCTTCCTCGCGCATGGCCCAATGCATCGAGATGAGACCGGCGGTAACAGCTCCGATTTGCAACAGCTCGCGCGTGGAAAGGATCATGTCGCCGTGCGCGTGGCCGCCGAACATTCCCGCTAACATTCGACTGGCGACCGCGAAATCAGGCGCGCGAAAGAAAACCCATGCGATGCAAACCGCGCCGTAGGTCGCGAAGCCTGCAAGCAACCGCACGGGCAAGGTTCCGGCCCATGGTTTTTGTTCGAAGAAAATTCTGAAGACGCGCTCGATCACCAAATAAGAGCCGTGCAACAAGCCCCAGACAACAAATGTCCAAGCCGCGCCGTGCCAAAGTCCGCCGAGAAACATTACGATCACGAGGTTGAGCGCCATCCGAGATGGACGCACCTGGTTTCCGCCGAGCGGAATGTAAAGGTAATCGCGCAGAAAAGTGGAAAGCGAGATGTGCCAGCGTCGCCAAAAATCGGAGAAGCCGATTGCGGCGTAGGGAAAACGGAAATTGTCCTTGAGATGAAAGCCAAGCGTGAGCGCCGCTCCGATCGCGGTGAGCGAATAACCGGCAAAGTCGCAAAAGATTTGTCCGGCGAAGGCGAGCACGCCCGCCCATGAATCCATTGCGACAAGCGGCCCGGCATAACCGAAGACGCGATCGGCCGGACCGGAAAGCAACGTGTCGGCGAGAACAATTTTCTCGAATAGTCCGAGCGTCATCAGCGCAAGTCCCCAGAAAAACTGGTTCGGCTTGAGACGCGGCGGATGAACGAGCTGGGGGAGAAAATCGCCGGCGCGCACGATTGGACCGGCAACCAGCTGCGGGAAAAACGAAACTGCTAGAATAAAATCGCGGAGCGATCGGGTTGGTTTCAAAACGCCGCGATAAATGTCGAGGGTGTAGGAAAGCGAGTGAAACGTGTAAAAGGAAATGCCGACCGGCAGCAGAATGTCGAGATGCGGAGGTTGATAAAGGATTCCGACGCGCGCGAGCAGCCATTGGAAATTCTGGAGAAGGAAATTTCCGTATTTGAAAAAGCCGAGCATGCTCAGATTCATGCAAACGCTCGCGACGAGCCATCGCTTCTTGTGTTCCTGCGCCTTCGCGATTTGCCGGCCGAGCCAGAAATCCATCGCGGTGGTGGAAAAGAGAAGCGCGGCAAACGGCGGATTCCATGCGCCGTAAAAAATGTAGCTGGCAACGACGAGGAGATTTTTGCGGAGATTCCAACCGCTCAAGCTCCAGTAGAGAGTTGTAACGACTACGTAAAAGACGACGAAGGTGAGCGAGTTGAAAAGCATGGCGAGAGTTTCGAATTATGCGGCCGATCGCAGCCGTCGATTTACGCCAGCCATAGAGTCAGACGTTTTAGAGGTTGTTTCCCGCTCTGGCAAGATCGACATCTAATTAATGAAGCCGTTTTTTCTTTTCGCTGCCGGAGCAGGCGCGCCTTCGTCGCATCTATGGATGCAGCGTTGGAAAAAGCGGCTGGTGGAAATCGGCGACGTCGTGGCCTTCGATTACGACTACATGCTGCAAGGGCGAAGACGGCCCGATCGTTTGCCGCAATTGATCGAGACCCACAAACAGGCTCTCGCCGCCGCCCGCTCAAAAACGTCCGTGCCAATTTTCTTGATCGGTAAAAGCATGGGCGGCCGCATCGGCTGTCACGTGTCGCTCGAAGAAAAGGTCAACGGATTGATTTGTCTTGGTTATCCGCTCTGCGCAATGGGCGATCGCTCCAAATTGCGCGACCAGGTCCTGCGCGATTTGCAAACCCCGATTCTCTTCGTGCAGGGAACGCGCGATGCGCTTTGTCCGCTCGATTTGCTGGAAAATGTCCGCCCACAAATGACCGCGCCGAATTTTCTGCACGTCGTTGAAGGCGGCGATCACTCGCTCGCGGTTCGCAAAAAAGATCTCGGCACCGACACGCAGGAAGATGTCGATCTAAGAATCGCGAAAGCGGTCAGCGATTTTGTGACGATCAATCAATGAATTGCTACGGTCGCTTGTCTTCCGCCGAAATTGTTGCCGGCGGTGCTCCAGATTTGATACTGAAACCCGTGTCCGCTGCTGTTGGTGTTGTCGATTGTGAACCATTGTTTGTCGCCGCCATCAGCCCCCGCAATGTCGGTCCAGGTATGTCCGCCATCGAGCGAGCGCCAGATGTCGTCAAAGAATGACTGCAGCAAGCTGAGATAGAAGAATCGACCGGTTGCATCAGAATTGAGGACAGGATCGCTGCGGAAAACGTTATTCTCCAAGACCCCGGGAAACGTCCAGGACGTTCCGCCATTAATTGTGTAAGTCCAGCCTGCCTGCCTGAAATTCGAACTGACATTGTTAAACTGACGCCAGCCAATCGACATCTTCAGCGGGTTAGTGGGGTCAACACAGATCGACGGCTCATTGGCCGCGTCTCCGACGATATTTTGTCCGCTGGAATTCACATTCACCTGATAGCTGGTGAAGTTTCCAAATTGCGAAACCATTCCGGGCGAAAACTGGTCCGGCCGTAACAGCGCGGGCATGTCTTCGGACTTTTCCAAAGGTTCAGTCGGAAGCGCTTTTGGCGGAACGGCCGATGACACGTTCGGGGTCGCTCTTTGTTGAGCAAACGAAGCGCTCAGCGCAAGAAAAGTCAGAATAACGACCGTTCGAAGCATCCGCGGAATTTCCGATTCAACCCCAGAATATTTACTTGGTTGCTAGATTAACTCAAGGGCAACCAGTTGCCCGGCTGAGGCACGAGTTTGGTGCCGTTGAGCGATAGATAAGTGTATTCCTGCAAGAGCCGCTCGTAATCGTCGAGCAATCGCATCGCGTCGCTCGGTTTAAGGAAATCGGTTTTGATCGCTTCGTCCACTTGGGTCTTGAGCAAGCGCATCAATTCGATTTTGTCCCATTGCGTCATCGCCAGCACTTCGCCGATCGTGCTGCCTTCGATCACTTCCTCGATGTACCAACCGGATTCCTCGTCGGGATCGAGAAAAATGTGCACCTCCGTGCAACGGCCGAACAAATTGTGAAGATCGCCCATGATGTCCTGATAGGCGCCGACCATGAACACGCCGAGATAATAAATTTCGCCGGGAATAACGCGATGAAGCGGAAGGGTATCGCGCACGTCCTGCAAATCGGTGAACTTGGAAACCTTACCGTCAGAATCACAAGTGATGTCCACGATCGTCCCCTGCCGGTCCGGCGGCATGGTCAGCCGATGGATCGGCATGATCGGGAAAAGTTGACCGAGCGCCCAATGATCGAGGAGCGATTGGAAAACGGAAAAATTGCAGATGTATTGATCGCCGAGGGAAGTTTCGAGTTCCTTAATTTCTTCCGGCACGTAACGAAGCCCGCGGCTCATGTTGACGATCTGTTGGGCAAGCTGCCAGTAGAGCGCGTCGATTTTCGCCTTCGATTCGAGATCAAGCAGACCCAGCTCGAAGGTTTGCTGCGCTTCCTCTTTGATTTGTGTGATGTCGTGAAAACACTCGATCCGATTCCCGCGTTTGAGCCGTTGCTTTACATCGAGAATGTCGCCGACGAGCTTGTGATCCTTTTCGGCGGATTCAATTTTTAATCGCGGCACCGTTTTCTCGATCGAGCTGAAAGCTTCTATCACCAACACGGAATGATGGGCAACGATGGCGCGGCCGCCTTCGTTCACGATCGCAGGATGCGGAACGCCTTCGGAATCGCAAACGTCCATGATGTTCCAGACAACGTCGTTGGCGTATTCCTGAAGCGAGTAGTTGGCCGAGCTGTCGAAATCGCTTCCCGACCCGTCGTAATCGACGCCGAGCCCGCCGCCAACGTCGAGATAACCGAGCTCGTGTCCGAGCTTGGAAAGTTTTGCGTAATAGCGCGCGCCTTCGCGCACCGCGCGTTTGATCGTCGAAATATCCGGGACCTGCGAGCCGACGTGAAAATGAATCAGCTTCAGACAATTCGCCATGCCGGCGTCCTTCAACATTTCGCTCGCGGCGACGAGATTTGTAGTGTCGAGACCGAACTTCGCGTTTTCGCCGCTGCTCGGCGCCCATTTGCCCGAGCTTTTGCTCTGCAAACGCACGCGAATTCCAATGACCGGTTCGACGCCGACTTCCTTGGCCGCTTTGATCGTTTGCTCGAGCTCTTCGAGTTTCTCAACGACGATGACGACGAGCTTGCCGAGCTTCCGACCGAGCAGCGCGATGCGAATGAACGCCTGGTCTTTGTACCCGTTGCAAATGATCAAGCTTTCCGGGTCCTTGTGCATCGCGAGCGCGGCGACGAGCTCCGGTTTGCTCCCGGCTTCGAGTCCGAAGTGAAATTGCAGGCCGGCGTCGACGATCTCTTCGATCACTTCGCGCAGCTGGTTGACCTTGATCGGAAAAACGCCGCGATAGGGGCCTTTGTAGTCGAATTCGGTGATCGCGTTTTGGAATGCGAGATTGACCGACTCGACGCGGTGACGCAGGAGATCTTGAAAACGAATGACGAGCGGGAAACTAAGCCCCCGCGCCCGCGCTTCGTTTACAACTTCGAGAATATTGATGCTGCCGCCGTTTTCCTGGAGCGGTTTGGCGACGACGTTGCCTTCCGGATTGACGGTGAAATATCCACTACCCCATCCATCGACATTGTAAGTTGCGATTGCGGCGTCAACGTCCCACTCGTTCTTCATTTTTCTCGGCCGAGGAAATCAGGAGCAATCGGCATAATCAATGACAGCAGCGAACATGCAAGCCCAGTTAAGAAAAATTTAGGAAAATTTTGTGCGGCGGAATCGCGCAGCCTGCACTGGCTTGTTTTTCCGGCCCGCGCGGATAACGTTGCGCCGGGGATGAACAAGACGGTGATCGAGGTGCAGGTGCGGGCAGTGTTGCCCACGAGCGGCGGGTGCGCGGTTTTTATTGGGAACAACGACAAGGTCTTCATTATTTATGTCGATCAAACCGTCGGAAGCGCGATTACCATGTTCATGCGCGACATCACCAAGGAGCGCCCCCTGACGCACGATCTAATGGCGCATCTCATGACCGCGCTGGGCGCGAAAGTGGAGCGCGTCATCATCAACGATTTGAAAAATGCGACCTACTACGCGCGGGCAATCATTCGCGCGGAAAACGAATTGCAGCAGAAAAAGATCATCGAGCTCGATGCGCGGCCGAGCGATTGCATTGCCATCGCCACGCAGCAGAAGGCGCCGATCTACGTCAGCCAGGAAGTCTGGGACGAAGTTGACGACATGAGCGATGTCCTCCGCAAAATGGAGGAAGAAGGGCTCAAGCCCGATCCGGAAACGGAAGAAGAGTAGCAACGCGCATCAGGCGCGCTTGTACATCTTATTAGAAATTCAGCTTAACGCTGCCTTCGTGCAATTCGTTCGGGCACGGCGCGTTGAGCGGCACGTCGGTCTTCGCCTCACTCGCCTGAACGAGTTTGTTGTCGATCAAAAATTTCTCAACCTCTTCGCCGCTGATATCGGCAAGCATTTTCCCGTTGATTTCGACGCAGGGCGAAAGCGGCTGACCGCTTTTAGTTTCCATCTCCCAACGAAAGGCCGGGTTCTGGATGATGTCCTTTTCGGTATAGGGCAAATTGTATTTCGAAAGTACGGCACGAACTCCGGCGCTCCAGCCACAATAGGTTTTCAAATAAGCGGTGATTTGGGGCGTATCCATTTGCGCAAACTATAACACACCGCCGGAAAACTTCAGCGTTCTGACTCAGCCGGACAACAGTTTTTCCGATTAAAAGATCGACAACGAAACGATCGACTTGCTAAAAGCCCTGCCGGGAGCTCCATTTTCCCTGAGGCCGTGTTTATGACGGAGCCCCCGGCGCCCTAAGATTTCTAAATTTTGTGTCGGATCGGCCGCAGCGACTGAGTCAGCTTTTGTAAACCGAGCTCTAATCGTGTTTTCACGGTCCCAAGCGGCGCGCTAGTGACGGCCGCAATTTCGCGATGACTCATTCCGGTAAAGAACGCGAGCTCGAGCGCCTCGCGTTGATGCTTCGGCAGAACATCGAGCCGCCGATGCAAATAGCTCCGCAAGTCCGAGCGCGAGATGTCGTCGGCGGCGAAAGAATGACTTTCCTGCGCCACGCTCGGTTGTTCATTGAGATGTTCCTGATAGCGCTCCTTGGCGCGACAGTAAGCCTGTTTGCGGCGGAGCCGATCGATCGCTCGACGGCGCGCCAGCGTCACGACCCAACCAAGTAACTTTCCGGCTTTCGGCGAATAATGGTCCGCCTCGTGCCAGATCTGCAACAGGATGTCCTGCAACACGTCGTCGGCATCGCCTTCCTCATGCACGACATTGCCGATCACTGATTTCAGTCTGCCGCCGTGCCGCGAATAGAATTCGCTCAGCGCTTCGGGCCGATGATCCGTGATCGCTTCCATCAGCGCTTCATCCGAGATCCCCGCGCCGTTTGCTGTGCTGTATTGCAACGTTGGATTTAACATAAGTGCGTCCCTCACCAGTTTTTGCCTTTCCATTTGCTCATGTATTTCTGCGTAGCTCCACGATGAGAAATTGTGCACACTTCCGCAATCGGGGGAGACACCGGTTGACCAATAGGTCAAACTCTTAGACGCGTTGGACTTGGGAAACGCGTCGTCTAGGCGGCCGGCCGAAATTGCTGGGCAAATTTCAAGAGCCGCGTGGCGAGCTTCGGGCGACGATGGGGCGTGGATCGGCGCGGTAAAGTTGGGTGTTCCTCCATTCGCGCAATCCTTGCCAGCACGGCGTCGGTTGGAATTACCCAATCCATCGCAATCGAGTGACAGCCGGATGTCGGGCAAACCAATCGCAACGGACTGGTCCCGCGAGTTCCGCCGACAATTAAAATGTCGCGACCTTCAATGATTCGGCCGCAGGCGAGACAATAACGTTTTTCGTCGAGCGATTGCCATTTGCGGTAATGATCAAGACGTTGCAAAAGCTCGAGTCTGTCGCCGGACGAAACTTCGATGGGGGCGAGGATCGACATCGCGTGAAGAATCGCAAGCTGCGGCCACTCCCGGCAATCAGACGAACGGTGATCCCAACCGTAGGGAAAAATCTGATCCCTCGTTTTTTTCCATAGCTGCCACATCCGCCGCCGGGCGGGGGCGCGTTGTCAGGGTGGGATGAAACGGTCTACGGGGTTCAAACCAAATGGTAGCCAGGTGACGGATGAAACCACGGCTGCGATGGACCGAATGGAACGTTATTGCGCGCGGCATCCAGGGAGTCCATCGGCCGCGCACCGTCCTCAGCTGTCGTATCGCAGCCAGCTTTGGGTCGCGCTGCTCGGTCCGAGTGTAGAAGAAGGAATCGTCGGCATTGGCCCGACGGTCGAAACCGCGCTTCGCGCGTTCGATGCTCAGTATCTGGCAGGCCTGCGTCCGCCGACTCAATCGCTCCGCCGCGGAATTTACAATCCCAGCCTTCCCGCCGCCTAAAGCTGTCGATCTTGTTCCGGGCGGCGCGACCTAGAACTTGATTGTCGTGCGAACACCGAACTCGTTGCTATGAAAATCGACGGTCGAGACTGAGCCGGTGTTTTGACGACGCAAATAATAAGCGCCAAAAACCCAATAACGCGTCAGCACGACATCGGCCGACGGTTGAACATAGAAGTAATCGTCCGTTAAAGTCGTAAGCCGCACCGGCAGATCAATCGTATTGAAATATTCCACGTGTTCATAGCCGCCAAGGAGGGTGAAGTACAACGGCTTGCAAATGTGCTCGCGCAGCAACCCGTTCAGGCTCGTGTCGATGTAATCCTGGCTGGCGTGGATTGGTGCGGCGTTGGGGGACAGTATTGTCAGCGCCGCGGCGGAATTAAAAACCTGCCGGGTCGCAGTCAGGCCGACTTTGACATCGTCATCCGGCGCCCAACCAGCGGAGATCGCAAACACCGGAGTGTCGAACGTTCCGCGCGCGCGATGTTCGAAGGTCCGGAATTCTTCCCCGGCGATCACGTCGACGCTGAATTTTCTGCTCGGCGTGTAATTCAGATGCACGTTGGCCTGGACCAATTGCTGATCGGGTGTCGGGAAATCAACCGGGTTGTAACCAAGCTCAACCCCCGCGCCCAACACGAACTGGCTAGTGAAGCCGTGATTTAAATAGAGAGCAGCCGCGTACAATTCAGAACTAATGAGCGGGGCCGCGTACTCGCTCGCGTTCATCTTTAGCTCGCTGAACAGAAAATCGTTCGGCGTCATGTTGTAGTTGGCGCTCAGCCGCGTGTTGTAAGTGTTCAAATCGGTCCGGCCATTCACTGTGCCGAGAGCCGATCGCTCACCGGTGGTCGCCGCGAGGACGATGTTCTCGCGAATCGCGATGTCCGTACTCGCGCGCAGCGTTAGCTTGCTCGTCGCTACTCCGCCCAGAACGTGGATGACGTGTTGGTCGGAATCGAATGACGAATGCTCGTCGTAACGATAAAAGCTCGGGATGTAAACCGCGGCCAGAAACGTGTCCTGCTTTACCAGATCGCCGATGCCGATCATCAGGCAGGGCTGAATCTCGACGAACCAATCCTCGAGCTCGTTCGTGTGCGTGAGTCCGATGTTGTCATCGTAGGCCCCGCGAATCGTGAGATGGATCGCATATTCAAACGGGCCGGTATTTGGACCAAATGCGGAAGTGATGAGGCCGTTCCCGGTCGGGGTCAGGTCGGCGGGCAACGGCACGACCGCTGGAGAAAAAATCAATGCGCCTTCACCGGACTGTTGCTTTTCAGTTTGGGGCGCCGGCGTCGGACTCGTTTCCACAACCTGAGCGTGAAGCGGCCACACCGCCGCGGTGCCGGCGAGCAAAATCAAGAATGCCCAGCGGTACCCGCTTGTTTTGGATCGACATCGGCCCATGGAAAGACCCCGTTTTGCCGCAAGTAGCGTTCCAAATAAGCCGAGACTGCGTCAATCCAATAACTTCAGAGAGCCGCCGGCTATCGTACCGCAGTTAAACGATCTCGCCGAAACTTAACCGCGGCAGCAACGGCAGGAACAATCGTTCCACAATTGTCCCGCGCTTCTTGGGCAGAAGAAGGTGATGGTCATGATGACGACGCGATCGCCGGACGGTGCAAGCGTGTCCGTGATGAGTAAAAACCATACCATCGTCGGTTTTTCCGCCCCGCGCCGTTTCGGGTTTCATGCGAAGAAGCTAGGAGACAACTTCAATTCGACAATCGGACGAACGGCAAATCGCAACGTCATCCAAATCCGTAGAGGCGAAATCCGTCGCCAGTGCATTGGGCGTTGGCAAAGGGGTCTTTCGAACTTGGCGCACACGACAACGAGAATTGTTACGTCTCCGGTCAACCGCACCGGCGATTATCTAGCGAATGAGAAAGCTGCTTTGCGTCGCAATTCTTTACTCGTTTGCGATCGCTGCGACACATCTGTGCTCTACCGGCCACTCGCCGATCGCGTTCAACCATCCGGCCAGCGCCACGGACCTGAATAACTTTTACCGCTCGATTCGAGCCTTGAGCGCAGATTCGTTCATCGACGGAACCGCGGTCGCGATGGCGTAGGAATCAGCGCTGACGTTTTTTTGGCCGCTTGATGTCCTTGCCGTCGAGCAAAAGCACGCGCTTGGCGCCTTTGGCCGGCGCCTCCGCTTTTTCAAAAATTGCGCACAGTCCGACGTCGTAAAACGTCACCGCGAGCTCGTGCTGTTTCGCAAAGCGTTTGATCTCTTCCTTCCGCTTGCTCACGCGCATGGTCTGCGGCCAAACCCGCGCGAGCTCGGAATTATAAACCGCGCAAATCTCTTGTTCAGCCAGTTCAGTTTCAATCAACTTAGCAAGCTTGCGCATCAGGGGACCGCCTCTTCTTGGTGTACATTCATTCCATCTAAATAGCTACGTAATTCATGTCTCAGATGTAAGACTTCCGGGGAAACCGCCTCGTGTTGGGAACAATACTGAGACGGCGCTCAAATATCTTTATTCGATGATCGTTCGGTTGGGCGTTGTCGATCTTGACGGAGACGCAGGCGAACGCGGCAAAAAGCGAAAGATCGACAAGCCCGCGAAGTGATGGATCGAGCGCGCGGTTTCTTTAGCTGAGGTCAGGCGGCTCGCGTTTTGTGCACCGTCGCACCCGGGGCCGGTCTCATCGCGGCGAGGTATTGAGCATCGAAGGCGCGCAATGCGTGACCTGCTACGGAAGCCATAGGAATTTTCCTGATACAAGGATTTGCTTGCCGCCTGATTGCGTTTTGGCCGCGTTGGCGGTCATTGGCTCTGTGACGATCTGCCAACCTCCAGGCGGAGTTGCTGAAAGCGGGGACAAATCCTGCGTTCCCGAACCGGAGGTAAATTTGAATCGTTACCGATGTCCGGTCTGCGGCGGAATGGTGGACGCATCCAGCGCCGAACAGATTCTGATCCATCACGAGCACGTCACCCATCCACGGCGTTTCTTGGCGGCAAAAGCCCTGGCCGCATGGCTTGCAAGCTGATCCGATCGCGCAGCCGCCGGTTTTGTATCTCGGCAGCTCCCGCTGCGCTCGACCGCTACCTCGCGGCTTTGCCGGCCATGTCGCTCATCCCCATTCGCTCCATTCACCAAAACCGTTCGCCGGCTGCCCTACGTGCAATCGCTCTGCTCGGCACATCCCGCCCTAAGGTTCGCGCCCTGCGAACCGCTTTTGCCCTTTCGACAGGGCGGTTTTGCGGTTAAGATCGACCTTCGGGCACGGGAGTTTGTTCCTCGGACATGAACAAAGCAAAAGGAGCCGCCATTATTCGAACGCGAAAAGCAAGCGGACGTCGCCGGCGTAACGGAACCAATGGGCAACGCGGCAACGGAACGAGCGCGAATGGAGAGCGATCGCGCGGTGCAGCAAGAAATTGGCGCAATCCCCGGAAAGAACTCGATCCCGCGATCCAACGCTACGTCGATCTCTACGAGTTCGCGCCGATCGCTTACGTGGCGTTCGATCGTTCCGGTCGAATTCAGGATTTCAATCTCGCCGCGATTAGCCTTCTCGACCGAAAGCGCGAATATTTGATGGGTTCGCCGTTTTCGCTGTGCGTTTTGCCGGCGGACCTCGATCTGTTTCTCAACCATCTGGCGCGGTGCCGGTCCGATGAACGCCGAGTCCAAACCAATTTGCGACTAAAGAAACATAACGGCCCGCAGCTCTCCGTCATTTTGTCCAGCACGCCTACCTACAGCCTTGTCCGCGACGGAGCGCAGCTTTTTCAAACCGCGATTGTCGATCTAACGGAGCGGGAACGGGCCGAGAGCGCGCTCCGGGAAAAGGAAGCCGAGCTCGAGCGCATCATCACCCAGACGCCGTTCATGCTCACGCGTTGCACGCGCGACTTGCGCTACCGATACGTCAGCCACTCCTACGCGAAGATGTTTGGCCACACGCCCGAAGAGATCGCCGGCAAGCCGATTATCGAAATCATTGGTGAGGAGGCGCTGGCCGAGGTCCGGCCCAACATAGAACGCGTTTTGGACGGCGAAACGGTGACCTATGAAGCGCTCGTTCCATTCAAAACGACTGGCTCGCGTTTCTTGCACGGCGTTTATGTGCCGGACAAAAACGAGCTCGGCGAAGTCATCGGATGGATCGCTTCCCTGGTCGACGTGACCGAGCAAAAGCGCTCCGAGATTGCGGCGATGCGACTGGCCGCGGTCGTCCAATCCTCCCACGACGCAATTGTTGCCAAAGACTTGAATGGAGTCATCACCGACTGGAACCGAAGCGCCGAACGAATTTTTGGCTACAAGGCAAAAGAAATCATCGGCAAATCGATCCTGACCTTAATTCCGAAAGCTCGACAGAGCGAAGAGAAGGAAATTCTAAGCAAGATTCGCCGGGGCGAGTCAATCGAGCATTACCAAACTGTGCGCCGGCGAAAAGACGGCCGGCTGGTCGATGTTTCTCTCACCATTTCGCCGATCAAAGACGCGAACGGAAAGATTATCGGCGTTTCGAAAATCGCACGAGACATCACCAAATTAAAACAAGCCGAGCGGCGCCTGACCGAGCAGGCGCGTCTGCTCGACCTCAGTAACGAAGCCATACTCGTCCGCGACCGCGAAGACCGCATCACCTACTGGAATCGTGGCGCCGAAGAGCTTTACGGCTACCCCGCGGAGGAAGCGTTAGGCAAAGTGACGCACAAACTCTTGCGAACCGAGTACTCCGAACCGGTCGAGCAAATTTTCGCAAAACTCGAGCGAGAGACTCGCTGGAGCGGCGAGCTTGTTCACAAGCGCAAAGATGGCGCCAGAGTTGTTGTCATGAGTCATTGGGCGCTCAACCGGGATCAGCTTGGCCGGCGCGCCTTTATCCTGGAGACGAACTCGGACATTACCAAGCGAAAACAAACCGAAGTGGAGTTGCAACGATCCAAACAATTGCTGGAGAAATTGGTGCTGCACCGCACGCGCGCCTTGCGAGTCGCCAACTCCGAGTTGGAAAGCGAAATCCGGCGGCGCAAAGGACTCGAAGGCCAGATTCTGGAGATAAGCGATCGCGAGCAGGAACGGCTCGGCCAGGAATTGCATGACGGGCTCTGTCAGCAATTGACCGCGATCGGATTTTTGGCGCGCGCGACTGCGTTGCGCCTGAAAGACCATCGCGTCGTGCGGGTGGACGATCTGGAACGGATCGCGCAACTGATCAACGGTTCGGTCATGGATGCGCGCAACATCGCGCGCGACTTGCACAAGGAAGAGATCGACGCGGCCGAATTCGTGACTGCGCTGCGCGACCTCGTGCAGCGCAAAATCTGGCAAACCTCCTGCCGACTGGAGTTGAAAACCAGCCTCGAGATCGATAACGACGTCGTCGCCTCGCAGCTCTACCGGATTTTGCGCGAAGCCATCCTCAATGCGAACAAGCATGCCGGCGCCAGTCAGGTCGTGCTCCAGGTCAAGCGCTCCAAGAACGATTACGTCTTTGCCGTGACCGACAACGGCGTTGGGTTTAAGAGCAAACCCAGGGGCCAGGGCCTCGGCTTCCATATTATGAAATACCGTGCGGACTCCATCGGCGCGCGATTAGAATTGGAGTCCTTAAAGAAAGGCGGGGCGTGCGTAATGTGCTCGATCCCGATTTCGCTGACAAAATGAAGACCGCGACTGCGACAAAGGAAAATGCCAAGTCCCCGCAAACGAACGCCAAGAGAAAGCGTATCGTCGTCGTGGACGATCATCCGCTCTTTCGAAAAGGACTCGAACAACTAATCAACAGCTCGGGAGACACCTTTCACATTTGCGGCGAAGCCAGCGACGCGGCCGAAGGCATGGCGGTGATCCGCCAGCTCAAACCCGACCTCGCGATTGTCGATCTTAGCTTGCCCGGCGCGAACGGGATCGAGCTGATCAAAAACATCCGCGCGGAATTTTCAAAACTGCCGGTGCTGATTCTTTCCATGCACGACGAATCGCTCTACGCGTTGCGCGCACTCCGCGCCGGGGCGCAGGGTTACGTTATGAAACAGGAAGCGCTCGAAAACGTGATCGTCGCGATCCGGGAAGTGTTTGCCGGCCGGCCCTACCTGAGCGCCGAAATGTCCGCGCAACTGATCACGAATTTTGCCGGCGGCTCCAAGGAAGCGAACTCGACCGACAAGTTGAGCGATCGCGAGCTGGAGATTCTGGAGTTGCTCGGCAAAGGCCGTGATGTTCGGGAAATCGCGAAGGCGTTGCACATCAGCTCGAAAACGGTTGAGACCCATCGCGCGCACATTAAAGAGAAATTGAATTTGAAGAACGCGCGGCAAGTCACGCGTTTTGCCGTGCAGTGGCTGGAAGGACAAGGGACGTGACGGCGACGAAAACGAACGCGACGAAGATTCTGCTGGTGGACGATCATCCGGTCCTGCGCAAAGGGCTGGTGCGGCTGATCGACGCGAAAGATGAATTCGTCGTTTGCGGCGAAGCGAGCACGGCTGCCGACGCGATGATTCAAATTCGCGATCTTCGTCCCGACCTGGTGATTGTCGATATCGGACTGCCGGGAACGAGCGGAATCGAACTGACCAAAACGATTCGGGCGGAGTTCCCAAGAATTCCGGTGTTGATTCTGTCGATGCACGAGGAAGCGCTTTACGCGACCCGCGCCCTTCGCGCCGGCGCCCTGGGCTACATTGTTAAACAGGATGCGATCGACAACATCGTGGTCGCGCTCCGCGAAGTTTTGAACGGCGGCCGCTACCTCAGTCCGATCATCGCCGCGCAAATGCATTCGGACGGGCCCGGCGCCGAAGCGCTTCCGACCAACGACCCGATGGCGTTGTTGACCGATCGCGAATTCGAAATCTTCGAGATGATCGGCAAAGGCCACGAAGTGCGCGAAATTTCAGAAGCGCTCGGCGTTAGCCCGAAAACGGTGGAGACCCACCGCACGAACATCAAAGAGAAATTGAAGCTCAAAAACGCGCGGCAAGTCACACGCATGGCCGTGCAATGGCTTGGTCAGCAGGCGGTCTAATCGAAAGATCTTCGCTCGACTCGGGCGCAAGTGGCGGTAATCGTTCCGACGTGCGGGCCAATCCAAAGATCGGCATCCTCGTAATCGCTCTCGCCAATTGCATCTGCGAGTCTGCGTTCGCCACGACCAAAGGTCTCAGCCAGATCGTCACGCCGGATTTGCAGGATGAGGGCGACGTTTCAACGAGTCTCCAAATTCAAGATAAACGAATTGGGAACCCGTACGAGCTTCAGCTTGAAGCGGGTCTCACGAAGTGGGGCGAGGTCGCGGTCTTTCGCGGCTTCGATCCCGACGAATGGATCATGGGGACAGAGATCGGAATCCTGCGAACGGAGCCGTTCTTGTTGTCGGTCGGATTCGTGAATTGGTCCCCTCACCTCGATGTCGATCCGCAACCGTACATCGAGGCCGGTTATTACACCGAGCACCACAAATTCATCGTCGGTGCCATTCACGCCGATTACAAAAACGAAGCGATCCTCGGTTATGCTTACGACTTCAACAAAACCTGGCGGGTCCAGGTCGATTGGCAAAGCGGCAAAGAAAATTCATCCACCATCGGGTTTACCTGCAACATCACGCGCGATTTTCAGATGAATCCTGCGATCTACTTCAGCAACGACGATCCGAGTCGCTTGATGGGCTACGTTGTGTTCACTTATACCTTCCATCTCTGGGGCGATAAAGGAAAAGACACTGAATCGATCAAGCCCCTGACGAAGTAGCCATTATTTCTCGCGCACGATCTTTCCCATCGTGTATCCCGAATAGTGATCACGCTATTGACCGAAGGAGTGGTGGCGGAATAGCTTTGGTAACGTGATGGCATCGATCAGTCGCATTCTGATAGTTGCGATGCTTTGCGCATCGATCGGTCTTCACTGGATCACCATGCAATCGATCGCGTGGGGAATGATGATCGTGAAATATTCACGCGAGTGTTCCCTGCCCGAGGCGGTGGCAAAAACATTCGACGGCCAGCATCCCTGCAATCTCTGCAAACATATTTCCACCGAACAACATGCGCCGAAAAAACCTCAGGCGCCGCATAGCGCCGGCAAACCCGATTTGCTTTGCGCCTCAACACTTCGCGCGCATCCAAACGTGTGGAAAGATTTCGATTACTCGTTGTTTGATTTCCCAATAAAGGAACGCAGCGATCATCCAATAGGTCCTCCGCCGCGGTCAACGACCGCTTGAGTGAAACGATTCGGCCTGCGCCGTGCGCGTGCACGTGACGTAGTTGCCGGTCGAGCCACAACCTTGCCGCGCGTGTAAAGCGCGCCGGCAGCATTTTGGAGGAATAACGATCAAAGTTTTTTGCGCAGTCTTACTTATTGCCGCGATCTCTCTGCCTGCAATTACGCGAGCGTGTGATCTCTGCGGTTGTTTTACGCCGCAAGTCGCTGAGCCGAGCGTTCAACCGATGGAGCCCGGCTGGTACGCCGGACTGAGCGAGCAGTTCACCTATTTTGGAACGCTCAAGTTCAACGGCGACACAGTTCCGAACCCGACCGGCCAATATCTCGCCAGCTCAATCACGCAATTGTTCGCCGGTTACGAAATTAATCCCCGCTTCGCGCTTCAGCTGAATCTCCCGGTCATTTATCGCGAGTTTAAACGGCCGCAGGGATTCACGATTCAGCACGGGACCGTGTTCGGAATCGGCGACACGTCGCTTCTATTAAGAACCGTCGCCTACACTTATTCCTCCGGCGGTGGCCGCGAGTTCGATGTTACCGGCAAAAATCCGGTCGCGATCGAGCACCAGCCCGATCTTACTTTCTCGGCCGTGTTGCTCACCGGGATAAAATTTCCAACCGGCGACACCAGCCGGCTCGAAGAAGAATTTCACGAAGTCCAGATTCCCGGCGCGCCACCCAACGCAATCCACGGACACGATCTCACTCTCGGCACCGGGTCGTTCGATGGGATCTTTGGCGAACAAAACTCTTTGCGATACAAAAGCTTTTTCGCGGAAACCAATGTGCAATTCACTCTCCGCGGCGACGGCGATCATCAATACCATTTTGCCAACGACCTCGTTTGGAGCGGCGGGCCGGGATATTATTTTTTGCGCAACGCGCAAACGATCGCCGGCCTCCAGTTCGAATTGTCCGGCGAATATAAAGATGTTGATCGCTTCCGCGGCAAACCGGCTGACGACACCGGCGTCACCTCGGTTTTTCTCGGACCGCGGATCGTGGTCTCGCATGGTCGGTGGAGCGCCGAGTTCGCCACCGAGTTCCCAGCTTTGATCGACAACACTGCGCTTCAAGCCGTGCCCGATTACAGGATCCGCGGCGGGTTCTCCTTCCACTTTTGAGTGGCCGCAGAAAACTATTGCCAACTTTGTTAGGCAATCAGAGAATCGAGCCAATGAAGAGCAGCACGAGCTGGCGTGCTTCGGTCGCGATTATCGCCTCGGCGGCTTTTCTCTGGACGCTTGCGCTGAGCGCTTCCCCGCAACTCCACGCGCGGATCCACTCCGATGCGAATCGCGTCGATCACGCATGCGCGGTCACGTTTGTCGCTTCTGGAAATATCGATCATGCGCCGGTCGCGCTTCTTATCAGCGCGCCGGTCCCGCTCGATGAAAAGCTTCCGGAGCTGACTCCGCTTTGGGTCGGCCCACTTTTCCTTATTGCGAGTGTTTTCGAACACGCGCCTCCAACTCTGAGCTAGCACAAGTCCGACCGCGTCGGCGCGCGGAGTCAATTGTTAGGGCCCTTCGCGTGATTCGCGGTTCGCATTTGTGCAGATGCGTCTGCTTTCACCCGGCTTCGCTTAAAAACGAACGCCACAACCAATCAACAAATTTTGAAAACGAGAATACTTAATGAAAAAATTTCCAATCTTGGCCGGCGCAGTGTTCATGATGACGAACATCGCAATGGCCCAGGAGGCCGTTTCCACACCGGCGGCTTCAATCACAAAAACTACTTCAGCTCCAACGCCCGTGCCTTCGCCTTCGGCTGGTTCCGAAACGGCGACGGCCCAAAGCGTCACCGTCACATCGCAGGAACTCGACATCTCGCGCGAAGCGATCGTGCCGAATCTTGGCGCGACGCGTTACACGATCGGCCCCGATCGACTCGATTCTCAAGCGCAAGGCGAGAACGCGCCGTTCAATGAAACCATTCTGCGCTTTCCCGGCGTGGCGCGCGATTCATTCGGCCAGCTCCACGTCCGCGGCGAGCACGGCAATCTCCAATACCGAATCGACGACGTCCTGGTTCCGGAAAGCATTCCGGGTTTCGGGCCGGAACTAGCGACGCGCTTCGCCGATAATATTTCGTTGATGACCGGCGCGCTGCCGGCGCAATTCGGCTTTCGGCAAACCGCAGTGATCGACATTCACACCAAAAATGGTGCCGGCTTTACCGGCAGCGAAGCCTCGATCCAGGTAGGGAGTTTCGACACTTTCCAGGAAAGCCTCGAGCGAGGCGGAGTCACCGGAAAGCTGAGCTACTACGTGACCCAAAGTTATTTCCACAGCGGGATCGGCGTCGAAAATCCAACGAGCAGCGACGATCCGATTCACGACGACACCGATCAATTAAAAGAATTCGCCTATTTGTCTTACATCATCGACGACACCAGCCGCTTCTCTTTGTTGGTCGGAGTCGATCACAACGATTTCCAGATTCCAAATAATCCGGGTCAAACCCCAGTGTTCACGGTCGGCACGAGATCCAATTTCAATTCGGCCAAGCTCGATGAAAACCAGTCAGAAGATAACCTCTACGACATCCTGACCTATCAAAAGAAGGTCGGCGATTTCAATTTCCAGATCTCGGGCTTCAATCGTTACAGCTCGATTCTGTTCCGACCCGACGACGTCGGCGATCTGATTTTCAACGGAGTCGCCTCGCGGGTGGATCGAGATATTCAGTCCAACGGCTTCGAGTTTGATTCGAGCTACAAGTTAAATCACGAGCATACCATCCGGGCGGGCGGAATTTTCACTGAGCAATACGCCACGGTTAACACAGTAACGGAGGTGTTCCCAGTGGACGCCAACGGCAACCAAACCAGTACCATACCGCAACGCATCGTCGATAATCACGACAAGTACGGCTACTTCTACGGATTCTATTTGCAGGACGAATGGAAAGTCCTCGACGAGCTGACGATTAATTTTGGCGGCCGGCTCGATTTTGCGAACGCATTCGTGGATGAAAACCAGCTTAGCCCGCGGGCCAACGTCGTCTACAAGCCGTGGGACGGAACCGCGTTGCACGCCGGTTATGCGCGCTATTTCACCCCCCCGCCACTCGAAGCTGTTCCGCAAAGCACGATCGCAAAGTTCGCCGGAACGACGAACGAGTCCGCAATCACGAAAGATTCGCCGACCAGCGCCGAGCGCGCCCATTACTTCGACATCGGTATCACCCAAAAAATCATGGAAGGGTGGAACGTCGGACTCGACGGCTTTTATAAAAGCACGCACTCGGTTATCGACGAGGGCCAGTTCGGGCAGGCGCTCATTCTGTCCTCGTTCAATTACAAGCGCGGCCGAATTTATGGCGGCGAGTTAACGACAAACTACGACCACGGCCCATTTTCGCTCTACGGCAACGCAGCCTGGGAATGGGCGCGCGGCGTTCATGTGAGCTCGGCGCAATTCTTGTTCGATCCGGATGAGTACGCGTTCATCAACAAACATTGGGTGTTTCTTGACCACGACCAACGCTGGACTGCGACAGCAGGCGGCGCTTACACCTGGCAGGATTGGAGATTGTCGAGCGAATTCCTTTACGGAAGCGGGCTTCGTCGCGGTTTCGCCAACACTAAGAGCGTCCCTGATTACGGAACCGTTAATCTGGGCCTTCAGCGAATTGTAAAAATTCCGAAATGGCCGGGCAGCTTCAAAATCCGGATCGATATCGTGAACCTCTTCGACAAAATTTACGAGTTGCGAGATGGCAGCGGCATCGGCGTCGGCGCGCCGCAATTCGGACAGCGCCGCGGATTTTACGGCACCGTCGCCTATGATTTTTAGACTGATTTTCCGAATCGAGCTATTTTAGATCGACATGCACCGAGTCGATCGCTCGCATTTTCGGCACTCGCACAATTTCGTGAGCGATTTCACGAAAGGCGAACGCCGAACGCACATCGTCATCGCGATTACCGGCGTGATGATGGTCGTGGAAATCACCGCCGGCGTCCTGTCACACTCGATGGCACTGCTGGCCGACGGTTGGCACATGAGCACGCATGTGACCGCGTTCCTCATCACCGCCATCGCGTATTATTTCACGCGGCGGCATTCATCCAATGAGCAATTCAGTTTTGGAACGAGCAAGATTGGTGTGCTCGGCGGATTTGCCAGCGCGGTCGTGCTGTCAGTGGTTGCATTGCTGATGGCCGGCGAGTCGGTCCATCGCCTTTTTGTTCCACTACAAATTCATTTTAACGAAGCGATTGGTATCGCTTGCATCGCGCTCAGCGTAAATGTTGTCTGCGCATTTCTGCTCAAGGAAGACCATCATCACGGGCCCGATCACCACGGTGAAAATCGACATCATTCGCATCCGCACGATCTGAATCTGCGCGCTGCTTACTTGCACGTGTTGGCCGACGCCTTCACGACGTTTCTCGCTATCATCGCGCTAACTTCTGGAAAACTCTTTGGCTGGTCGTGGCTCGATCCGGTCGTTGGCCTTGTCGGCAGTGGCGTTGTTTTTTCCTGGGCCTACGGACTCTTGCGCGATACCAGCGGTATATTGCTCGACCGGACACCGCTCTCTTCCGATTTGCCTAACGAAATACGCCATGCCGTGGAAGGCGATGGTGATTCAATCGTAACCGACCTCCACGTTTGGCAGGTCGGCACTGGAAAATTCGCAGCCATTGTTTCGATCGTTGCCCACGAACCGAAGAACTCCGATGAATATCGTAAGTTACTTCAGGACCACGAAGAGTTAGTCCACGTAACGATCGAGACACAACGATGCCGTGAAGATCACGAAACCTTGACACATTTCTGAGGTTGCTGAGCCGGCGGTGAGTGGCGTCATTGCGAGCGCCGTCTTATGTGGCAAAAGTGTGGCGCGTTACTACGTGTCTGAACCAACCGACGTAAGACTGGAGCCTACATGAAAAATTTTCTCTCGTTCGCCGCCGGACTTCTTCTTTTCGCAAGCGGCTCGTTTGCGCAAGACGTCGCTTCCACTCCTTTGTTCGGATCGCCGGCGTTCTTCTGGTTTTCAGTTATCTGATTGTGCCGGCCGTTTGCGGAATCAATCTCGCGCGGCGGATTGGCAATCGATTACTGATCGGCTGGATCATCGCGCTCATTGGCGGAGTCGCCGGATTGTTTCTGTCCTTTTGGTGGGACCTGCCTTCGGGCGCGGCAATTGTCTGCACCTTCGGCGCGCTGCTCATCGTGGTCTCCGGCTATGGAATGATTCGGGCGCGCGTTGCCAGGAGTTGATCGGCGCGCTCGGTCTTCTTGCTCACGTTCCGCAAATCGCGGTATCTTTCGCGCGATGCCACCGTCCGATCATTCGCATCAGCACGATCTGCCAACGGCGGAACGCCTCGGCGCGGCGTTCGCCATCGGCGTCACGTTGAACGTCATTTACGTTGTCGCCCAAGTTCTTTACGGAATTTCCGCGCACTCCCTCGCGTTGCTGGCCGACGCCGGACATAACTTTAGCGACGTCCTCGGGCTCCTGCTCGCGTGGTGCGCGATTTATCTCGGAAAAACGCGCGCCACTCCGCGCCGCACTTACGGACTCGGGCGATCATCGATTCTCGCCGCGCTCGCGAATGCGATTCTGCTCCTCATCGCGGTCGGCGGCATCACCTGGGAGGCGATTCGACGATTCAGCGATCCCGGCGAAGTCGCCGGCAAGACGGTGATAATCGTGGCCGCGCTCGGAATCGTGATCAATGGCGTGACCGCGTTGCTGTTTGTGCGCGGTCAGGGGAGCGATCTCAACATCAAAGCCGCGTTTTTGCACATGGCTTCGGACGCAGCGGTTTCGGCCGGCGTGGTCATTGCCGGTTTGATCATCATCGCCACGGGATGGCACTGGGTCGATCCCGTGACCAGTCTCGCGATCAACGCGGTGATTGTTTGGGGAACGTGGGGCTTGTTGCGTCACTCTCTCGGCATGGCGCTCGATCTTGTTCCCGCGAATGTCGATCCAAATGCGGTCCGCAGTTATCTGGAAAGGCTCAACGGTGTGACCGCGGTGCACGATTTGCACATCTGGCCGCTCAGCACGACGCGCATCGCGCTGACGGTGCATTTGGAAATGCCGGACGGCTCCGGTAGCGATGAATTTCTCCACCACGTTTGCGAACATCTTCAGCGCAACTTCGGAATCGAGCACTCCACTATTCAGGTCGAGCGAAACGCGGAGGCGTGTTCGCTGGCCCCATGATTCCTCGGACGAAAACGCGCGTGGACTTTTCAAGATCGACAATCGAGCCGACGGGAGTCGAGCGAGATGGACGGGCGGCCCGAAGGGGTGAGCTTTCGGGAGAAAGCGAATCAACTTGAATGGCAACCTCACCTTCTGGCAGGTCGCGGCGGCCTACGCGTTTGCGGTCGGCGGTGGCGCAGTCAGCACCACGCTGCGCTTAACGCACAAACCGCTTTGCGCATTGATCAGTTTCGCGGCCGGAACACTTCTGGGCGTGACGATGTTCGCAATTTTGCCGGAAAGTCTGGCGACGAGCAATTGGTGGTGGGTTTTGCTCGCTGCCGCGAGCGGATACGCGCTTTTCTTTTTAATCAGCAAATATGTTCATCACGTTTGTCCGGCCTGCGCCGCGAGTCATTTCGATGCCGATGCGACGCGACACTTCAGTGAAATCGCGTCAGTCCTCATCGTTGCGCTAGCAGTCCACAGCACAACTGATGGCCTCGCGCTCGGCATTGGACAGGAAAGTCAGACCACGCCGGCCGGTCAATGGTCACTCTTCTCCGCGCTGTGCATCCACAAAATCCCGGAAGGTCTCGCGCTTGGCAGTCTGCTGATCGGCGCCGGCGTGGCGCGCGGCCGCGC
>DATEWZ010000112.1:0-12639 GCA_035257485.1 Chthoniobacterales bacterium | reverse complement strand
TGACCTCGTCCTTACCAAGGACGTGCTCTACCAACTGAGCTACATGGGCCGGTTTGCCTCCCGCGTGTAGAACTAAAAGTCCCAAAGCCGCGTCAACTTGCAACGACCATGGGACCGCCTCGTTCTCGCAAAAAGCGTCCGAAACGGTAGTCGCGCGGTGATTTGTGTCAAAGCAATTTTCTCGACCAGAAACGCCTCGCTCGAACCCTCAAATTCAGAGGGAAAATCGGCCAAAAACGGACCGGTTTCCTCAACGAATCCGCGTGCTAGTGGGAGGCGGTGGCTCCGGCTTGCCGCGCGTGACCAGCCGCACCACTACCGCAATAATAATGAGCACGATCAGGCCGAAGAAAATCTTCGGCGCCGTGAAAAAGCTCGGACCAGGCGTCGGGGTTGGCGTCGCTTGCGGCGCATTTCTGTTCGCGATCTGGTTTTGCGCGTACTTCAGACGTTCGCCGGTTTCCTGGTCGTTCGGATCGATTTTCAACGCCGCCTGATAATCGGCGACCGCCTTTTCGTACTGCTCCGCCAAGGCATAGGTGTAACCGCGCCGCGCATATTCGGGTTCGTAGGTCGGATTCTTCTCGATTGCTGCCGTATAATCGGCGATCGCCGCGTCGTAATTGCGCAGGTTACGGTAGGCCAATGCGCGTTGGTCGTAGTTCTGCGTGTCGTTCGGATTCTTCTGGATCGCCGCCGTAAAATCGGCGACCGCCTTGTCCCATTGCTTCAAACCGACATAGGCAAATCCGCGGAACTTGTAGACGAGCGCTTCATCGCCCTTCAGCTCGAGCGCTTTGTTCAAATCGTTGAGCGCAGCATCGTATTGAATTTGAGCGAGCTCAGTTTGTGAGCGCTCGATGTACCCGGCCCCACTCTTAGGCGACAGTTCGATCATCTTGGTAAAGTCCGCCACCGATTGGTTGAATCTTTCCGCGGCCGCCGGCCCGTCGTTCGCCGCCGCCGCCGCTCTGCCGGCCGCGCGATAAGCCGTTCCACGATCGCGATACGCTTCCGGATTATCCGGCGCAGCTTGCACCTCTTTGGTGAATTCCTCGACTGCTTTATCGAATTGCTTCGCGTCAATCAACTGGAGCGCTTTGCGCCGGTGATCCTCAGCCTCGCCTCCCCCTCCGCCACGTTTCTTCGCGTTGACCGCCGGTGTCAGAACCAGAGTCCACAATAAAATCGACAGAATTAGGGTTGTTCGGATCTTCATGTGATCATCTCCTCGCCCTCATTGTTGAGCGATTCGTAGGGCGCAGGCCAGCAAATTTATGCCAGTGCGGCTCGCACCTGAGATTTTCCCGCGTCATGTCACAATTACCTCCATGCAATCGCGCAGCGACCAACTCACCAAGGGATACGCTGCTCTTTTCTCGACCGTCATCATCTGGTCGGTGCCGTCGCTCTTTCAGTTTTATCTCAATCGCTTTTACGATCCGTGGGCGCAAAATTTCTACCGCTATCTGGTTGCCTGCCTCGCGATCATTCCATTTGTCCTCTTTCAATTCCGCCGCGGTCCCAGGATCGACATCCGCGCGGTCGCGTTCTGCCTGGTTCCCTGCCTCCCGAACGTCGTCCACCAAATCACGCAGGTCGTCGCGCTCTTCTACATGGGCCCCGGGGTCTACGCGATTTTCATTCGCTCTTCGGTCATCTTTAGTGCTTTGCTCGCGCTCGCGATTTTTCCCGAAGAACGCTCCGTCATTCGGCAGTGGCAGTTTCAAGTCGGCACGTTGCTCGGTTTGGTCGGCGCATTCGGCGTCATTTGGTTTCAAACCAACGGCCAGGACCGTCACATCGCGTTGCCGGGATTGCTGGTCGCGTTCACCGCTTCATTTTGCTGGGCACTTTACGCAACTCTCATTAAACGACCATCCGCGCGACTCGGCCCCATCCGTAGCTTTGGCATCGTTAGTGTCATCACCACCACGCTTCTGCTCCCGTTGACGCTCGCCTTCGGAAATATAGCGACGCCGATTCAAGTAAGCGCCGACGTGAATTGGATCCTGATCGTTTCCGCGGTCACGTGTATCACGCTTGCGCACGTTTTGTATTATGTCGCGATCCAGCAAATCGGCGTCGCTTTGTCCCAAAGCCTGCAACTTCTTTGTCCGCTCGTTGCGCTCGGATTGTCCGCGCTCATTTTTCACGAACGCCTGACTCCTCCGCAATTGATCAGCGCCGCCGTTCTCCTCGTCGGTGCATTCCTTGCCATGCGCACCAAACCAATCGCCGCCACCGAGACCGCAGAGAATATTTAGGATTTCTTCAACGCCTGCGCCTTGCGCACCAGCTCGATAAATCCCGCACGATATCCGTTCGCGTCGCTGCCTTTTCCTTCCTGCGCCCATTCCAAAATGGAACCAAACGTTCCGTTCCCTTTGTGCTCGGAATCGCGCAGCAGCATTCCGAATTCAGCGACCGCGGCGGCGAATTTGAAATCCGGCGACGTGCTCGCGAACGCCGCGTTCGAATCAATCACCGGCTTCTCGATCAGTTCGCTCTTGTCGCCGTCGGGTTTCTTGTAGCGCAACTTCACCGTCAACATTTCGCTGGAGGCTGTAGCCACGTCGCTCTGCGACGTCTTCTTCGAGTTGTTCGCTTGATACTTCAACGGATCGACCGGCGGCACACTCGCGGCCGGATTCACTTTTCCGCCGACCGGAACCACTTCGTATAATGCCGTCACCGTGTGACCGGCGCCAATCTCGCCCGCGTTGATCTTATCGTTGTTGAAGTCTTCCTTTCGCAGCATTCGCTTTTCGTAGCCGATCAACCGATACGACGCCACCTTTTCCGGGTTGAACTCGACCTGGATCTTCACGTCCTTCGCGATCGTGACCAGCGTTCCGTTCATTTGCTGCACCAGAACTTTTCGCGCCTCATCCAGCGAGTCGAGATACGCGTAATTGCCGTTTCCTTTATCGGCCAACTTCTGCATCGTCGAATCTTTCAAATTGTCGGTGCCGACGCCGAGCACGCTGAGAAACACACCGCTTTTCGCTTTGTCTTCGATCAATCGAATGAGATCGCCCTGGTTCGTGACACCGACGTTGAAATCGCCGTCCGTCGAGAGAATCACGCGATTCACGCCGCCTTTGATGAAATTGTCCTGTGCCGTCTTGTAAGCGAGCTGAATTCCTTCCGCACCATTTGTCGATCCGCCTGGTTCCAAACTTTCGAGCGCGGTCAGAATTTTCTCTTTTTCGTTTCCGGGCGTAGACGGCAAGGCCAGTCCGGACGCGCCGGCGTAAACCACGATCGCCACCCGATCGTTTTCGGTAAGTTTTTCAACCAGCAACCGCATCGCCTGTTTCACCAGCGGCAATCGCTCCGGCGGCGTCATCGATCCTGAAACGTCGAGAAGGAAAACGAGATTGCTTGGACCACGTTTGTCGGTCGCGATCTCTTTTCCTTTCAAGCCGATTCGCACCAGCCGATGCGATTCCTCCCACGGACAGCTCGCAAGATCGACATGGATCGCAAATGGCTTCCCGTCCGCCGGCTGCGCGTAATCGTAAGTGAAGTAATTGATCATCTCCTCGACCCGCACCGCGTCCTTCGGCGGCAACGAACCTTCATTCACGAATCGCCGAATGTTTGAATAGGACGCCGTGTCCACGTCGATCGAGAACGTCGAAAGGGGATTCGATTTCGCTTCGAGGAACGGATTCTCGAAAATGTGATCGTAGGCCGCGGTGTTGAACTCGCCGCTCGGCTGGCGGATGTCGCCGTAACGATTGCTCCCAAAATCTTGTGCTGGTGCCATCTTTGCCGCCCGGGCGAAACCTCCGATTGCCGATTTCGCGCGACCCGCGGCAATCCCGCTCTGTGCGATAGAAACAGGCGGCATTGGCGCGGCCGGTGGAAGCGCCAGGCTTTTTGTTTCGTCTCGACGATAGGCATCAACCGCAGCGCTCTCGTTTTTCGCGATCGCGCTTGTGGCGGGAGCAGTCGCCTCAAGCTCTTCGTGAAATTCCGGCGTTACTTCTGCTTTAACGTCAGCTGATTTTTCCGCCGGCAGATTAACTGGCGAGTACGCAACCTCGCTCTTCTTTCCAAGCGGACTGATCGCAATGCCCGCAATGATCGCCGCGATCGCGAGCACAGCTGCGATCGCGAGTGGGCGTCCGATTCCCCAAAACCAGGGATCGTCGCGAATGTCACTCAGGCTCAGCGGCGGTTTTGCTTTTTGATTCAGCTCGGCCGCGAATTCGCTCTTTAATGCGCGCGCCAACTCGCGCGTTTCATCGACCACGCGTTGCGCTTCCGGCGATTGCGCGATTTCGCGCGCGATTGTCGATTTCTCCGGCTCGTCCAGTTCGTCGAGCGCGAAGGCCGTTAATTTTGGATCATCAATGTTCATGTTCAGGTTGTTCGGGGTTCAAACGGCAGAAATTCCCTGGCGCTTTGCGCGTAACGCTCGCGCAATGTTTTGAGCGCGGTGTGGATCAAGACGCCAACGCTGTTCGCCGTTGTTTTCGTGATCTCGGCGATTTCCTGATAGCTGAGATCGTTTTGAAATTTGAGTTGGAGCACCTCCTGTTGCCGCGGCGGAAGGGTCGCAAGGATCTTCATCAGAAATCCGCTCGCTTCGCGTTGCTCGATTCGCTCGAACGGCATTGGCTGCTCGTCCGGTCGCGATTCAATGATTTCCTCGTCGAGATACATCATTCGTTTTTCTTTCCGGCAAACATTGAGCGCGCCGTTGCGGCAGACCGTGAAGAGCCAGGTCGCCGTTTTTGCCGGAGCGACCGCGCCGTTCCGTTGAAATTTGATGAATGCTTCCTGGACCACATCTCTCGCTCTTTCGCTGTTGCCGGTGATTCGCGTCGCATATTGAAGAAGGGGCACTTCAAATCGCCGTAAAAGCTCCTCCACGTTTTGTTGGCTTTCTGTCATCGTCGCGTTTTCGCCAGCCACATCATCATACTGGCTAGTTAGACACCGGAAGGGCGAAAAGCTTAGCTCTGAATTGACGCGATTTTGCGTTGCCAAACGCGTCGCGCGGTTTTCACTGTAAGCAGCGATGCAATTGAAGTCCTACCTCGCGTCCCGCCAGAAGCTGATCGACCGCGCGCTCGATGGATATTTGCCTAAGGAGAACGTGCGGCCGGCGACGATCCACAAGGCGATGCGTTACAGTTTGTTCGCCGGCGGAAAACGTTTGCGGCCGATTTTGACACTCGCCGCCGCGGAAGCGTGCGGCGGAAAAATCGACAACGCGTTGCCGCTCGCCTGCGCGATGGAATGCATCCACACCTATTCGCTCGTCCATGACGATCTCCCGAGCATGGACAATGACGATTTCCGACGCGGTCGCCCGACCAACCACAAAGTTTTCGGCGAAGGCATCGCAGTCCTCGCGGGGGACGCGCTGCTGACGATTGCGTTCGAAATTGTTTCGCGCGCGAAGCCGCCACATCGCTACGACCCGTTTACGCTTTTGCGCGAAGTCGCGGTCGCGGCCGGAAGTCGCAAACTGATTGCGGGCCAGGTGGCCGATCTTGAAGCGGAAGGGAAAAAAGTTGGGCTGGCCGATCTTCGTTACATTCATCAAAACAAAACCGCCGCGATTTTGACCGCATCCGTTTGTCTCGGCGCGATGAGTGCGAACGCGACCGCAAAAGAGCTCGCCGCGATCACAAAGTTCGGCCGCGCGCTCGGTCTCGCGTTTCAAGTGATCGACGACATTCTCGATGTCACGCAAACCAGTGAGAAGCTAGGCAAAAGCGCCGGCAAAGATGTTGCCGCGCAAAAAGCGACTTATCCGGCGATCATCGGTTTGGCGAAATCGCGCGCGGAAGCAAAGCGTCTCACCAAAAAAGCGCACGACGCGTTGTCGATCTTTGGGAAGAAAGGCGACACCCTGCACGCCCTCGCCGACTACTTGCTCAAGCGCGAATACTAAGTCGCGAGGGCGAGATTCGGATCGATCTCCTCAGTCACGTTTGAGCTGAGGCCGTTTTGCGCTTTCAACATCGCCGCGAATGCGATCATTGCCGCGTTGTCGGTGCACAACCACGGTTCGGCGATTTTAACTTCGAAGCCGCGACGCTTGCTCGCGGCAATCATTTGTTTTCGAAGCTCTTGGTTGCAACTGACGCCGCCGCTCAGCGTCACAAGATCGACATCGTGCTTTTTCGCGGCATCGATTGTTTTGCGAACGAGAACATCGACAATCGCCGCCTGAACTGAGGCGCAAACATCCGCGAGATAATCGCCTTTCAATTTCGGTAACAAATACCGCACGGCCGTTTTCAATCCGCTAAAGCTGAAATTCTCCGAGTCGGGCATGCTGCGCGGCAAATCGAATTTTCTCGGATCGCCACCGACCGCGCGCTTCTCGATCTCCGGTCCGCCGGGATAACCGAGGCCCAGGAGTTTCGCGATTTTATCGAACGCTTCGCCCGCCGCATCGTCCACCGTTCGCCCAATGATTTGATAATCGCCGATGCCGCGCATAAAAACGGTCATCGTGTGGCCGCCACTGACGACGAGCGAAACATTAGGTTTGATTTTCGCTTCGCCGAAGAATGGCGAGAGCAGATGTCCTTCGAGATGATTGATCGCGAGATATGGTTTGCCGAAACCGATCGCGAGACCTTTCGCAATTGAAGCGCCGATCATCAGCGAGCTGGCAAGCCCGGGTCCGCTCGTTGCTGCGAACGCGTCGATTTGCGAGATGTCGATCTTCGCGTCGCGCGTCGCGCGCTCGAGCAAGCGTGGCGCGTGCACGAGATGATTGCGCGAAGCGACTTCAGGCACCACGCCGCCGAATTTCTCGTGTTTAGCAATCTGCGAGGCGACTTCGCTGCTCACTAACTTACCGTCGCGCAAGATCGCGACCGCGGTTTCGTCGCAGGAAGTTTCGAGAGCCAGCAGAAGTTGAGGCATCCTGACTACTCAACGGCTCAACCGCTCAACTTCTCAACAACTTATTTCTTGGTCGCTTCGCCTTTGGCCGCGTTTTGCTGGGCGTAAATCATCACGCCCTTGAGCGCATCGATCGCGCGCAACATCTGCGGATCGTTGCTCTTGATAAAATTCTTGTCCTCATCCGGCCGGATCGTGTCGCCACTGCTGCGCGCGGCGAAAAGCAGGCGCTCCTGGTCGACGCTCATCGGCACGCGAATGTTCGGCGCTACGCCATTGCCGTGAATCACCTGCTTGCCCGGCGTGTAATATTTCGCGGTCGTGAAACGCAAGGCCGAGCCGTCCGGAAGTTGCATCACATTTTGGACGGACCCTTTCCCAAAGGTGGTTTCACCGACAACGATCGCGCGATGCAAATCCTTTAATGCGCCGCAAACGATCTCCGCGCCGCTCGCGCTTCCTTCGTTCACCAAAACCGCCATCGGAAAATTCGGACGGTCTTTGGCCACGCCCGACGTTGTATACTCGCGCTGTTGCGATGCGACGCGGCCTTGCGTCGAAACAACCTTTGTGTTCGCCGGCAAAAATTGCGCGCAAACATCCACCGCGCTGTTCAACAGACCGCCGGGATTATTTCTAAGATCGAGAATCAGCGCCTGCATTCCTTGCTTCTGCAAATCATCGAGCGCTTTCGAAAGCTCGTCCGCAGTCGGCTCGTTGAATTGAATCAAACGCACATAGGCGATCCTGAAAGAGCCGGTCAGGTCGGGATCGAGCAGCTTCGCGCCTTTGACGCTTTGCACTTTGATCTCCGCGCGCTCGAGCTGGTAATCCTTCACTTCCTTGGTCGAAGGCCGAAGCAATGTCAGTAAAATTTTTTGGCCGGGCGAGCCGCGCAAGTGATTGATCACGTCCTGCAAATCCATTCTTTCGGTCGATGTCCCGTTGATCTTCAAAATCTGGTCGCCGGAAAGAATGCCGGCCCGCGCCGCCGGCGTGTCTTCCATCGGGGTCACGACCATTGGCAGACCATTCTTGATCGCGACTTCGATGCCGAGCCCGTTGAAGCGGCTTCGCGTGTCTTCCTGCATGTCGCGAAAATCGCTCGGGTCCATGAACTGGCTATGCGGATCGAGCGAGCCCAGCATGCCTTTGAGCGCGGCCGTGATCAGATCGTGATAGCTCGTTTTGTTTCCATCGACGTAATCCTGGCGGATCAACTGGACCGCTTTGGCAAAAATCGCGATCTGGGAGTAGCCGGTGTCATCCTCCTGTTGCTCGGCGGCGCGCAAAGTGTGAAAACCGATCCCGAGCAGCGCAGCGAGAACCAACAAACCGAACCCTCCGATAAGAATAGGGCGCTTCATCTTGGTTGAATGGTGGAAACGGTCGGACATTCGCTCATCCAAAATTTTTGGCAACGTGCAAAGCGTCGTCTAGAATGGGCGCGCCGTGCTCACCCTACGTTTCAAGCAGACTTTGGGCTGCCTTTTCGTTGCCGCCGCACTTTGCCTTCCGTCGACGCGCGTTCTTGCCCTTCAGACGCCGGACCAGGAATACGAAGCAGTGGCCGAGGAATTCATCAAAGGTTACTTCGCCGCGCGACCATTGCTCGGGACAGGCGAGGGCCTGCATGAATATGACGGGAAAATCTCCGATTTCAGCCACCTCGCGCTCGACGCCGAGCTTTCGCGTTTGAAACGGTTCGAGGATCGGCTGCAAAAGTTCGAGCTCAGTAAGTTGAGTCAGCGGCAATCGATCGATCTGCGAATTCTTCAGGCCGGTATTCGGAAGGAAATTTTCCAACGCGAGACGATGTCGATCTACGAGCGGAATCCGATGGTTTACGCGCGCGCAGCAGACGTGAACATTTACATCCAGCGCAACTTTGCGCCCCTTGATGACCGCGTTCACAGCATCGTCGCGATCGAATCCCAAATCCCAAACATTCTCATCGCGGCCCGGACCAATCTCGATCCGGTCCTGCCGAAGCCGTACGTCGAGCTCGCGATCCAGATCGCCAGAGGTTCCGCGGATTTTCTGCGAAAAAACCTGGTCGAAGCGGTCGCCGACTTAAAAGACGAAGCAATCCGGTCCCAGTTTCTCGAGGCGAACCGGAGAGCGGCCGCGGCCTTGATCGAATACGCGGCGTGGCTCGAGCGCGAGAAATTGCCGAAGGCGACCGACGATTTCGCGCTCGGAGAAGAGAAGTTTTCCCGGATGTTGAAGGAGACTGAGTTGGTCGATTTGCCGCCGGAAAAAATTCTCGAGATCGGAATGGACCAACTTTACAAGGAACAGAAAGCGTTCGTGGACGCGGCCCGAAAGATCGACGGAGACAAAACGCCGCGTGAAATTTTCAAAGATGTGCAGAACGAGCATCCGACGCCGGAGGGATTGCTTGCCGAGATTAACAAAGATCTCGAGTCGATCCGGAAGTTCGTCGTCACGCGCAAACTGGTCACCATTCCGTCCGAGGTCCGCGCGCGGGTGAAAGAAACGCCGCAATATCGCCGCGCGACTTCCTTCGCGTCGATGGACACGCCGGGCGCATTCGAGAAACGCGCCACCGACGCCTACTATTATGTGACGCCGCCGGAAAACGATTGGCCGCCCGCGCAAAAGGACGAATGGCTGACCGCCTTCAACGCCTACACCGCGGACGTCGTTTCGGTTCACGAAGTTTATCCGGGACATTACGTGCAGTTCCTGCGCTTGAACGCCTCGACCGCAACCAAGGTCGAAAAAATCTTCGGCAGTTATGCATTCATCGAGGGCTGGGCGCATTACTGCGAGAAGCTCATGATCGACGAAGGCTACGGCACGGTCGCGAACCCGAGCGAAGCGGACGTGAAACGCGCCGCGAAATATCGACTGGCGCAGGCCGATGAAGCGCTTCTTCGCCTCTGCCGGCTTTGCGTCGCGATCAAAATGCACACCCAGAAGATGACCGTGGACGAAGCGACCAGGTTTTTTCAGGACAACTGTTACTACGAAGAAAAACCGGCACGCGCCGAAGCGATGCGCGGCACGTTCGATCCCGGTTATTTGAATTACACGCTCGGCAAAATGGAAATCCTGAAACTCCGCGACGATTACAAAGCACAGGAAGGCGGCAATTTCTCCACCCAAAAATTTCACAACGAGCTAACCAATCACGGCATGCCGCCGATTCGATTGCTCCGCGAGCTAATGCTCAAAGACAAATCGAAATGGGACGCCGTGCTGTGAGCTTCGTATCTACATCTCTAATTCTTTTTGATGACCGAGCTCGTCCACTTGAATCTCTCTAGCCACTTGGTCTAGTTGCGGTAGTGACGCAATGTCCTCGCCGGTTTCTGCGACACCAAGTGCCTTAAACTTTCTGGCGCTCACGAAAACTCTGCTCTCGATGTTCCCGGCGATTCGATTGAACGTGCTCACGCACGCATTAATGCTCTTACCAAGCGCTGTGAAATGGTCACCCATAACGGAGAGTCGCTTGTAGAGTTCGGCACCAAGTTTACTGATCGCGAGAGCGTTTTCGGCCAACTTTTCCTGGCTCCAGCCGTAATGCACAGCGCGCAGCAACGCGATCAATGTTGTAGGCGTAGCGAGTATTATTCGTCTTTCGGCACCAAATTCTATTAGTAAAGGGTCGCGCTCGAGCGCCGCGCTAAAGAACATTTCGCCCGGCAAAAAGAGAACAACGAACTCTGGAGCGTGGTCGAATTGCTCCCAGTAGGATTTGCGTGAAAGACCCTCGATCTGCGCACGAACGTGTTTCGCATGCTGAACTAGTAACAGAGCCTTCGCATGCTCGTCTGCCTCAAGCGCATCAAGGTACGCATTCAACGGCGTTTTTGTATCCACGACGACTGTCTTGCCTTTCGGCAAATGAACGATCAAGTCCGGGCGCAATCGTCCTTCTTCAGTGCTGATCGTAGTCTGCTCAGTGAAATCGCAGTGGTCGATCATCCCCGCTAACTCCACCACGCGCCTCAGTTGAATCTCGCCCCATCGACCACGCACAATCGGCGAACGGAGGGCTTGGACTAACTTTCCCGTCTCGGTCCGCAATTGATTTTCCGTTTGGAGAAGTGATTGAACTTGTTGCGACAGCTCGGAGTATGCGCCTGTGCGCTTGTTTTCGAGGTCGCGAATTTCCTTGTCGAGTTTGTCCAACGATTGCCGAACGGGTTGAACGAGCCCATCAATCGCCTGTTGGCGCTTCTCCAAATCGTTCTTCGCTGCACTCTGAACTGACTCGAGTTCTCCTTTTGCGATCTGGACAAACTTCTGGCTGTTGTCTCGAAGGGCATCCGAGCAAAGGGATTTCAGATGGTCTGAAAGTTGACTCTTCGTTTGCCGCATCAGCAGGAACACGACCGCCGCGCCGATGAAGAATGCGACCACTATGTAGAGAAAAGTCAGGGGGTTCATAATTGATGTGAGAAACTCCTCGACTTCGCTCGGAATGACAAGTGGCGGAATCAAAACCGCAACTTCATTCCGCCGTAACACGCCGTTCCGAGCGCGGGGAAACCGAAAACTTCCGAGTAATGTTCGCCGGTCAAATTATCGACCCGGCCAAAGATCGACAGGTGCGGATTAATATCGTATTCGGCAGCCACGTTGAGAAAGCTGTAGTCTTCAATGTCGAAGTTCGGGCCGCCGAAATTCAATTCCTGGCGCGCATTCACGAATTTCGCTTCAACGGTTGTCCGGAATTTCTTGCACCAGAGATAAGAACCCGAAAAGTAAACCTCGTTGCGCGGGCGTCGGGGCAGGCGCGATCCTTGTGGCTGAGTAATATTCGCGTTGTCGGTCTTTTCGGCCTCGAGATAAGTGTAACTCGCGCGCAGATCGAAACCGGGAATTGGCATCGCACGCAATTCCGTCTCGACGCCCTGCGTTTCGGCCGCGCCCAGATTCAAGGTGAGAAATTGTCCGTTGAATCCGATCACGTTCGACAAATCGTTGTGAAAATAGGTCGCGCCGATCACAACGCGGCGGTCCCAAAGCCGTTGCTCAATTCCGGCGTCCCATCCGAAATCCTTTTCCGGCTGCAGCGGTGGCAGAGGCTGCGACGGATTCGGGTTGAATCGAAAAATCTTATCCTGACTGCTCGGCGGACTGAATCCGGTCGCAACGCTCGCGTGCACCGTCGTGTCGGTCTTGTCGATCTTGTAGCTGCTCGCGATTCGATAAGTCCAAACGTCGCCAAATTCGTTAAAGTGATCGATCCGGCCGCCGGCAACGAAAACGAAATTGTAAATGTTCACGACCGCTTGCAGATATCCGGCGATTTCTTCCGTCTGATCGCTGATCAACTTCGGTCCGAACAAAACGAACGGTCGTTCTTGGCCGACCTTATTGTCGTAGAAAAAGAATCCGTCCGTCAACGTCAGCCACGAAACCGGCCGAATATTGTTTTGATAATCGAGCTGCGTTTGCCGGAACAACGCGCGCGTCGGGCCAACGAAGCCGTCCTGGTTCGGATCGTTCAGCTGGCGCTCGTGATCGTAATCGAAAATAATTCGCTGCTCCCACCAATCGGTCGGACGCCAATCGAGGTGGGGCCCGATCAACCAGCGCTCGGTCAGAAAATTATCGAACGGCTTCGGATCGAAAATCGAATTCGGGTTGCCCGTGTCGCTCAGCGAATACAAAAACAAACTTCCGATGCGAAGATGCGGATCGGGCGACAAACCGAAATCCGCGACGACGTCGCTGTTGCGATACTGATTGTTCGGGCGCGCGTTGTCGGTGTCGAGG
>DATEWZ010000111.1:0-13637 GCA_035257485.1 Chthoniobacterales bacterium | reverse complement strand
GTTTCAAAATCTGCGAGCCGCTTCCGCGCGCGCGGGTCTTCATCCGCTTAAAAGTTGGCCCTTCGCCGACGACCGCTTCCTTCACCACCAGGCCGTCCACTTTCAGGTTCGCGTTGTTCTCCGCGTTCGCGATCGCGCTCTTGAGCGTTTGATTGACCAGGATCGCGGCCTTCTTCGGCGTGAAAGCGAGAACATCCAGCGCCGCCGAAACCGGCAGACCCTGGATCTCTCGCGTGACTTCACGCGCCTTAAACGCCGAAATCCGCGCATATCTGTGTATCGATCTAACTTCCATTATTTTAAACTCACTTTTGAGACATCGACCTGGAGCCGATCCCCCACTTTAATTTTTTCCTTCCCAGAATCCTCAATCACCGCGCCGCAAATCCGTTGGCGCACATCTACCACGCGCAGTGTCGCGATCTTTTGCTCTCCGCGCATCACCCGAAGCGGCATTCCAATCTTCACGCCTTGTTGCTCGCCAATGTTCGCAACCACAAACGACCATTCGTCCTTCACACTGACCACGCTCGCGTCCATCAAACTCGCTTCCGTTTGTTTGGCACGGGCAGTTATCGATCGTCCCACCAGGTCGTTCGTTTTGCGCAATTGCGCTTCCACATCCGCGCGCGCCTGCGCATCGCCGCCTTCCACGGTTTTCAAATATCGCAGGAGCGATTCGTTCAGACCGAGCAATTGATCGCGAAGTTCATCGCGTTCTTTTTGCGCAAGCCGCAAGTCGCTCACCGCTGCGAGCAATCGTTGCTCGAGCTTTGCGCGATCTTTGCTCGCCGATGCGAGTCCCAACGTTTCCATTCGGGATTCCAAATCCGCGAACTTGCGCCGGAACACCTCCGCTTCGGCGTTCGATTCCGCCAGGCTCGCCGTCAAAGTCTTGAGCGATTCCTGTTGGATCGACAATTGCCTGTGCAAATCTTCGTTTTGCGCGAGCAGCGCTGCCGCGGTCACTTTCGTTTCCGCGTTTTCAATTTTGGATTCTGTCAAAGAACTATTTCCCTGCGCCTGCGCGACCGAGGCCGCGACGGCGCACCCGCAAACTGCCAAAAAAATTCTCAACTACTTCGTGACCTTCGCCGTATGCGAACCGTGTTTCTTAAAGATTCGCGTGGCCGAAAACTCGCCAAGTTTATGTCCAACCATGTTCTCGGTGACGAAAACGGAATTAAAGATCTTTCCGTTGTGCACCAAAAACGTGTGGCCGACAAAATCCGGCGTTACCATCGAGCGGCGCGACCAGGTCTTGATCGGCTTTTTCGAGCCCGAGGAGTTCATCTTGTCGATCTTCTCGAGAAGATGCGATTCGACGAAGGGTCCTTTCTTTAGTGATCTTCCCATAAAAATCAAATTTTCTTCTTGTCGCGCTTGCGTTCCAAAATGAATCGGTCGCTCGGTTTGCGTTTCGAGCGGGTCTTGAATCCTTTTGCCAGCTGTCCCCACGGACTCACCGGGTGATGACGGCCACCGCCGCCTTTCGATTTACCCTGACCGCCGCCCATCGGGTGATCGATCGGGTTCATCACCATTCCGCGCACGTGCGGCCGGCGTCCCTGCCAACGCGTGCGACCAGCTTTGCCGCTCGCCACGTTCATGTGATCGACGTTTCCAACCTGACCGATGGTCGCGAAACAATTCTCGTGGATCCGGCGCACTTCGCCCGACGGCATTTTCACGAGCGCGTAACCGCCTTCGAGGTTGTTGAGGATCGCCTGCTGACCGGCGCTGCGCGCAACTTGACCGCCGCGACCGGGACTGAGCTCGATGTTGTGAATGTTCGTGCCGAGCGGAATCGCGCGGAGCGGCAATGAATTGCCGAGATCAGGCGCGGCGTCGTTGCCCGAGACAACTCTCGCACCCACCCGAAGCCCGTTTGGCGCGAGGATGTAGCTCAGCTCGCCGTCACTGTACTTAATAAGAGCAATCCGCGCCGAGCGGTTCGGATCGTATTCGATTCCGACCACTTCCGCGGCCACACCGTGCTTGCGGCGTTTGAAATCCACTTTACGATAATGCTGTTTGTGTCCCCCGCCGATGTGGCGCGAAGTCATGCGGCCGTAATTGTTGCGGCCACCGGATTTTTTCTTCGGCTCGAGCAAACTGCGCTGCGGAGAAAACTTCGTGATCTCGTCAAAGGCCGGCGTTTGTTTGAAACGCTGGACCGGTGTGAGGGGGCGATAACTTTTTAGGGCCATAAAATTAAACCAGTTCGATCTTCTCGCCTTCCGCGAGGGTCACGATCGCTTTCTTCCAATGCGGGCGCCGGCCGAGCGGTCCGCGGACGCGCTTCTCTTTGCCGGCGTAGTTGCAGGTATTCACATCGACCACTTTCTTTTGGAACAAACGCTGCACTGCGTCTTTGATTTGGATTTTGTTGGCGCGCGGGCTGACGCGAAACACGTACTTGTTGTGCTTTTCGCCCAGCAACGTCGATTTTTCGGTCAACGACGCGGTCTCGATAATTTCGTGCGGCTCTCTCATTGCAATCTCTCCGCTAATTTTTCGAGCGCTTTGGGCGTCAGCAAAATCTTCTGGAACGCGAGCAGCTGCTCGGTGTTCACGTCCGACGCAGTCGTGAGTTTTACGCGCTTCACGTTACGCGCCGATTTGTGCGTGTTGTCATCGAACGATTCGGAAACAATCAGCACTTTCTCGGCGTCCGTTTGTTTCCGGACAAGATCGACAAACGCTTTCGTTTTGATTTCCGAAACCGCGAACTTGTCGATCGTGAGAACGTCCCCGGCTTTGATTCGCTCGCTCAACGCTTTTTGCAGGGCGAGACGGCGAACCGATTTCGAAACTTTTTTGGAATAATCGCGAGGATGCGGCCCAAAGACGACACCACCGCCACGCCAAACCGGAGACGAAGCGTAACCCGCGCGCGCGCGTCCAGTTCCCTTCTGTCTCCAAGGTTTCGCGCCTGACATATCGACGGTCGCCTTCGTTTTTACGCTCGCCGTTCCGGATCGACGCGCCGCGCGCATCGCAACGACAACGTCGTGGACCGCTTGCGAACCGCGACCGTCTTCGATGATCTCGATCTTCGCTTCCTTGGCTGCGGCTTTGGTTAAAACTTTCGCGCTCATTTCCTAGCGGCTTCCTTGGCTGCGGCTTTCTTCTCTTCGGCCAATTCCCCTGCTTTCTTCGGTTTCTTGGCGAGCGCAGCTGCGTCCGCCTTTGCGTGCTGTTGATGCAACGCGATTAGCGCGCCCGGATTCTTGATTGCCGGTCTGATAACGACGTAGCTGCCGTTTGAGCCAGGCACCGCGCCGCTCACTAAAATTACTTTCTCGGCTTCGCGCACCTGCATAACGCGAAGGTTTTGCACGGTCACGCGTTCGTCACCGAGATGACCGGGCATGCCCATGTTTTTCCAAATGCGTCCCGGCGTTGAACGATTTCCGACCGCGCCGTTGCGACGATGCGTCTTCGAACCGTGGGCCGCGCCTTGTCCATGGAAGTTGTGTTTCTTCATCACGCCCTGGAAACCTTTTCCTTTCGAGCGGCCTATCACATCGACGAAATCACCGGGCTGAAATTGCGTAACGCTTAAATTTACTTCGCCTTCCGGTAGATCCGCCTTCAAACGAAACTCGCGTACGAACCGCTGCGGCTCGACGTTCGCTTTCTTGAAATTTCCGAGCTCGGGTTTGGTCACCCGCGATTCTTTTTGGGTCGCGAATCCGACGCGCACGGCCGAGTAACCCTCGCCTTCCTGAGTGAGTCGGCCCAACAGAACGTTATCGCCCGCGGCAATCACGGTCACAGGATGAAGTCGACCGTTGGCGTCGTAGACGCTGGTCATGCCAATCTTCTGTCCTAGTAACCCGATGCTCATGATGTCGATCTTCTAAAAGTCTCAAGCCGCTAAATTTTAATCGTGATATCCACGCCGGCCGGCAGATTGAGTTTCTTCAACTCGTCCACCGTCTTCGCGGTCGGCTCGATGATGTCGAGCAGCCGTTTGTGGGTGCGAATCTCAAATTGTTCCATCGATTTTTTGTCGACGTGGGGAGAACGATTCACCGTGAATTTCTCAATCAATGTCGGCAACGGAATCGGGCCCGCCACACGCGCGCCGGTTCGTTTCGCGGTCTCAACGATCTCAACCGCGGATTGATCGAGCATTCGATGATCGAAAGCCTTCAGGCGAATCCGAATTTTTTGTCCCTCGGCCATTACTTCTTCTCCTTCTGATCAAGAATGGCGGCCACGAGGTTTGCCGGCACTTGCTCGAAGTGCGACGGCTCCATCGAGTAACTCGAGCGACCTTTGGACAACGAGCGGATCGCGGTCGCGTAACCGAAAAGTTCTGCGAGCGGGACCATCGCGTGAATAATGGCGAGATTGCCACGCGACTCGATGCTTTGAATACTTCCGCGACGACGGCTCAAGTCACCGCAAATGTCTCCCTGATATTCTTCCGGTGTAATGTTTTCCACCTTCATGATCGGCTCGAGCAGGATCGGCTTGGCCGCGCGGAAGCCGTCTTTCATCGCGAAGATCGCCGCCATTTTGAATGCGAGCTCGTTCGAGTCGACTTCGTGGAAACTTCCGAACACGATGTCGCACTCAACATCGACCACGGGATAACCGCCGAGGACGCCGTCGAGCATCGCTTCCTCGATACCCTTCTTACAGGCCGGGATGTATTCGCGCGGAATAATGCCACCGATGATTTTGTTTTCGAGCACCAGACCTTTGCTGCGCTCGGCTGGACGAAGATCCACTTCGACGTGGCCGTACTGCCCGCGACCGCCGGATTGTTTGATTAACTTGCCGACACCGTGAGCATTCGTCGTGATTGTTTCGCGATACGCGATCTGCGGTTTGCCGGCGTTCGCGTCCACTTTGAATTCGCGGAACATGCGGTCGCGAATGATTTCCAAATGAAGCTCGCCCATTCCAGCGATGATGGTCTGGCCGGTATCTTCGTGCGTATAAACCTTGAACGTCGGATCTTCTTCGGACAAACGCTGCAGCGCCACGCCCATTTTTTCCTGGTCCAGCTTCGTCTTTGGCTCGATCGCCATTGAAATAACCGGATCGGGAAACGTCGGTGGCTCGAGCAGGATCGGATGGTCCTCATCGCAAAGTGTATCGCCAGTCGTGATATTCTTAATTCCGACGATCGCGGCGATGTCGCCCGAATAACAGGTTTCGATGTCTTCGCGTTTGTCGGCCTGGATTTGAATCAAACGCGAGATGCGTTCGCGCTTGTTGGTCCGTGGATTGTAAACGTTGTCGCCTTTGCTCAGCGTGCCCGAGTAAACACGGAAGAAAACGAGCTTTCCGACAAATGGATCGCTCCAAAGTTTGAACGCGAGGGAGCAGAAGTTCCCATTGTCGTCTGTCGGCGCTTCCAATGGTTCGTGCGTGTCCGGTTCCATTCCTTTGGCCGGCGGAATGTCCAAAGGACTCGGCAGATAATCGACAACTGCGTCCACCAAATACTGCACGCCGATATTCTTCAGCGCCGAGCCGCCGATCACCGGCACAAATTTGTTCGCGATCGTTTGCCGGCGAATTGCTGCCTTCAACACCTGCGGCGTGACCGGCTTCTCTTCCAAAACGACTTCGGCGACCTCGTCGTCGATATTCGAAATTTGTTCGACCAGTTCTTTGTAAGCCTTGTCCACAGCCGCAACATGCTCTTCCGGCAGGTCCGTTACTTCGTATGTCGATCCAAACTGATCGTCCTCGGAATAAATGATCGCCTTCCTATTAATAACGTCGAGCTGCCCGCGCAGTTGATCTTCCCGGCCGAGCGGCAACAAGACCGGCCACGCGTTTGCGCCGAGTTTCTTGTGAATGCTGTCCACCGACATCGCGAAATCGGCGCCGACGCGGTCCATCTTATTAATAAACGCCAGTCGCGGAACGTTGTATTTGGTGGCTTGCCGCCAAACCGTTTCTGATTGCGGTTGCACACCGGCGACGCCGTCGAAAACCGCGATTGCGCCGTCCAGCACGCGCAACGAACGCTCAACTTCGGCCGTGAAATCCACGTGGCCGGGTGTGTCGATGATGTTGATGCGCTCTTTGATTCCTTCGAAAATTTTGTAAACGCCTTCTTCCTTTTTCTGCGACCAGGAACAAGTCGTCGCCGCGGAAGTGATCGTGATTCCGCGCTCGCGCTCCTGTTCCATCCAGTCGGTCACAGTGGTGCCTTCGTGCACCTCACCCATCTTGTGGATCATGCCGGTGTAGAACAACACGCGCTCGGTAATCGTCGTCTTGCCGGCGTCGATGTGCGCCGCAATGCCGATGTTGCGCGTCCGCTCGAGTGGGAATTTCCGATTTGGCGAATTCGGACCTTTCGAAGCTGCTGATTTTTTTTCTGCGGTCGCGGTCGCCATAAAATTTACCAGCGGAAATGCGCAAACGCGCGGTTCGCTTGCGCCATTTTGTGAGTGTCTTCGCGTTTCTTGATCGCGTTGCCCTGACCTGTAGCCGCGTCCTTGATTTCGGCGGCCAACGCTTCGGCCATCGGCATGCCTTTGCGCGTGTCGGCGTACATGACGATCCAGCGCGTGGCTAAAGAAATTTGGCGTGCCGGAGCAACTTCCATCGGCACTTGATACGTGGCGCCGCCGACGCGGCGCGATTTTACTTCGAGCCGCGGACGAACGTTCTCGATCGCCTTATTGACGACTTCGAGCGGATCGACTGAATCGGATCCTTGGCGCGATTTCTCAATCGCGGTGTAAACAATGCGCTCGGCGAGCGATCTCTTGCCGCGCTTCATCACCGTGGTGATAAGGCGCGCAACCGCCGGACTCCCGTAGCGGGAATCGACGCGCTCTTCCTTTTTGTAGACTCTCTTCCGTCGCGACATTGTCGATCTTCTGTTTCAAAATTTACTTCTTCTCCGCGGCTGCGGGCGCTGCTTTCGCTGCGCCGCCTCCACCAGCTGCGCCACCTTTCGGGCGCTTCGCTCCATATTTGGAGCGGCTCCGGCGCCGTCCATCGACGCCGAGACTGTCGAGCGAGCCGCGCACAATGTGATAGCGCACGCCCGGCAAATCTTTCACTCGTCCCCCGCGCACGAGCACGATCGAGTGCTCCTGCAAGTTGTGCCCTTCGCCTGGAATGTAGGCAATCACTTCCTGGCCATTCGTCAACCGCACTTTTGCCACTTTGCGCAATGCCGAATTCGGCTTCTTCGGGGTGCGCGTCATCACCTGCACACACACGCCGCGACGCTGGGGACAATTAGCCAGGGCCGGTGACTTCGATTTCACCGACACCTTCCGGCGTCCTTTCCGAATTAATTGGTTAATCGTGGGCATTTCTGTTCACCAAAGCGCCGCCCAAATGGGGTCAGAATCCGGGCGACAAAAAAACCCGCTCAAACGCGTTAACACACTGTCACGCGCCTGATGCGGTGAGCCGCGACTATAGAGGAGAAAATCGCGTCCCGCAAAGAATATTTTGTGCGCCCGTGCACATTTTGTGCAACACGTGGAGACCTCATTTTCGGATGGAAAAAACGTTCGACCTTTTGGCCAACGATCGCGAGTCGGGCGCGCGGCATGGGCGGTTGGCGACCGCGCATGGCGCGATCGAAACGCCGGCGTTCATGCCGGTCGGCACACAAGGCAGCGTAAAGGCGGTCAGTCCAGCGGAGCTGCGCGAATTGAATGCGCCGATCATTCTTGGAAACACTTATCACCTGTTCGTGCGGCCGGGCGTTGAAGTGATCAAACATCTCGGTGGCCTGCACAAATTCATGAACTGGGACCGGGTGATCCTGACCGACAGCGGCGGATACCAGATTTTCTCGTTGGCGAAATTGCGAAAAATCACCGAGGCCGGCGTTCATTTTCAAAACCATGTCGATGGAAGTCCGGCATTTATCTCGCCGGAAGGCGCAATGGAGATCCAGGCGACCCTCGGAAGCGATATCGCGATGGTGCTTGATGAATGTCCGCCGTGGCCCTGCGAATACGATTACGCGGCGAAAAGCGCGGAAATGACAACGCGCTGGGCGAAACGGTGCAGGGATTGGGCACATGAGCACGCGTTTAGGACCGCAAAACCTGCCGACAAGAAGCCCGCTACGGAAGAAATTCAAACGCGACAGTTGATTTTCGGAATCGTTCAGGGCGCGACGTTTGAAAAACTTCGTAAACGAAGCGCGCAGGCAATTGTCGATCTTGATTTCGACGGTTACGCGATCGGCGGCGTCAGCGTTGGAGAACCGGTTGAGGAAATGTTTAAGGCGATCGAATCGAGCGAACCGCTTTTGCCGGCGGACAAACCGCGCTATTGCATGGGCATCGGAACGCCGCCGCAGCTACTCGAGATGATCGCGCGCGGCATCGACATGTTCGATTGTGTGTTGCCAACGCGGCTCGCGCGCAACGGGACCGCATTCACAACGACGGGCACGATCAATTTGAAGAACGCCGAGTTCGCCAAGGACAGGGACCCCATCGACCAGAAATGTGAATGCACGGCCTGCCGCGAATTCAGCCGCGGTTACATCCGCCATTTAGTCAAGGCTGAAGAAATCCTCGGGCTGCGGCTGATCACGCTCCACAATCTCCATTTCTATTTAGATCTCATGCGCCAGGCGCGGGCGAAGATCGACAACAGCACGTTCGACGAGTTCCGGAGCGAGTTCGTTTCGAACTACGAGACCCACGATGCCGACCCAAACGAATAGGCAATTCGGCGCGATTCTCGATTGCAGGGAGGGCGTTCGCGTTTAAACTCCGACCTCTCCCGAATTTTCGATGATGTTTGAATTACTAGCTCAAGCGCAATCCGCCGCGCCCGGAGCCCCTGCTCCCGGTGGCGCGGGCGGTTTTCTCAACCTGCTCCCGTTTTGGTTCTTCATCATCGTCATCATGTATTTCCTGATGATTCGGCCGCAGCGGAAGCGGCAGCAACAGCAACAGCAGTTGATCTCCGCCCTGAAAACCGGCGATAAAATCGTGACCAACGCCGGCATTCACGGGTTGATCGCGAACGTGAAAGAGACAACCGTGATGTTGAAGATCGCCGATAACGTGAAGATCGAAGTGGAAAAATCGGCGATCACGAACGTTGTGAAGTCCGAATGAGTCCTGCCCTGACATTTTTTGGCGGCCTTGGCCTGCTCGTTTTGTTTGGCTGGTATTTTGCAACCGACGTTGGCCTGCGAAAGCGAGTCCTCGCCACTACGCTGGTGATGCTGCTCGTCGCCTTCAGCATCGCGACGATCTGGCCGCCGAAGGAAAAAATTCAACTCGGTCTCGATATTCAAGGCGGCACCTCATTCCTGATCCGCTTGGTGGGCGGCGATAAGGACGTGAACAAAGGAATGCTCGATCAGGCGGTCGAAGTGATCCGCAAGCGCGTTGACTATTTTGGCGGCGGCGAACCAATCATCAGTCCGGTCGGCAACGATCGGATCCTGGTCCAGATTCCCGGCCTAAGCACCGAGAAAATCCAGGAAGCGCGCGAACAACTCTCACGCGTTGCGAAACTCGAGTTTCGAATGGTTTTTCCCGACCGAGGTGAAAAACTGCAAGCGATCGACGGCGGCAAAGACGTGATCCCGCCGGAATACCGCATTGAAAATTATAAGCATGCGAAAGAGGGCGACCAACCGCCGGTCGAAGAACGGTTGCTCGTGAAAAAGAAAGCGGACCTCGGCGGAAACCACGTTTCGCATGCGAGCGCCGGCTTCGGGAATGAAGGCTGGGAAGTCAGTCTCAGTTTCGACAGCGAGGGCACGAAAAAGTTTGGCGAGATCACCGGCGCTAACGTGAATCACCGCTTCGCGATCGTTCTCGACAACGTGATCCAATCCGCGCCGAACATTCGCGAGCCGATTTACGGCGGCAGCGCGCGGATTTCGGGAAGTTTCAGCGAAACGGAAGCGCGCGGGCTCGCCAGCGTGCTCGAGAACCCGTTGCAAACGCCGGTGTCGATCGAAGAAGAGCGGAGCGTTTCACCGACGCTCGGATTGGATTCGATCAAGGCCAGCATCCTGGCCGGTTTACTAGGCCTCGCGATCACGATGATCTGCGTTTTGATTTACTACCGCTTACCAGGCCTGGTCGCGAACCTGGCGCTGATCGTGAACCTGATCCTGCTCATTGGCGCGCTAACGATGTTCCGGTTCGTGCTCACCTTGCCGGGTATCGCGGGAATTATTTTGACCATCGGCCTCTCGGTCGATGCGAGCGTACTAATATATGAGCGGCTCCGCGAAGAAATGGCCCTTGGCAAATCGCTCAAGGTCGCGCTCGAGACCGCCTACGAAAAAGCGTTCAGCTCCATTTTCGACGCCAACGTTACGACATTGATCACGGCCGCGATTCTATTTTGGAAAGCGAGCGGGCCGGTCAAGGGCTTCGCGATTTCGTTGACGCTCGGCATTCTCGCTTCGCTTTTCACCGCGCTCATTGTCGGGCGCAATGCGCTTGGCTGGCTGGTCGATGCCGGCAAAGTGAAAAAGATTTCGATGTTGCACCTCATCTCGTCGCAGCACATCAACTTCCTCGGCAAAGGCTTCCTCGCCTGCATGTGTTCGCTTGCGATCATTCTCGCCGGTGCGACTTCGTTTTACATCAAGGGCGAAAAGAATTTCGGCGTCGATTTCCGTGGCGGCGATTTGATCACCTTGAGCTCGGCTTCAGTCATCGATGTCGGACAAGTGCGCGACGGACTGAAACCGCTCGGTTTCGCGGACGCGTCGATCCAGGAATCGTCGCAGGGCGGAAAGAATTACGTCACTATCCGAACGCCGCTGAACACGAGTGACAAGGTCGAGAAGCAGGTGATTCAGGCAATGCCGCAGGCGAATTTCAAAGTCGAACGCTCGGAGCGCGTCGGCGCGTTGGTGGGCGGTGAGCTGGCGAAGAGTTCTCTCATCGCACTCGCGCTCGGAATTCTCGGCGTCTTGATCTTCGTGACCTTGCGGTTCGAGCTTTCATTCGCGGTCGGCGCCATCGTCGCGCTTTTCCACGACGTAATTATCACCGTCGGCGTCTTCTCGCTGTTCAATCGCGAGCTAACTCTGACCATGGTCGGCGCGGTCCTCACTATTGCCGGTTATTCGATCAACGACACAATCGTCGTTTACGATCGAATCCGTGAAGGTCTCGCCAGCGGCAAACGCGGTTCGATCGAGGAGATCATGAACTCGAGCATTAACCAGACATTGAGCCGAACAATTTTGACCAGCACGGTCACACTGATTCCAATTCTCTGTTTGTTTTTCTTTGGCGGCCCGGTCCTGCGCGACTTCTCGCTTGCGATCATCGTCGGCGTCGTGGTTGGAACGTATTCCTCGATCTTCATCGCTTCGCCGATCGTTCTCTGGTGGACGCGCGCTGGCGGCGAAAGCACCAGCACGCTTCGCAAAGAGATCACCCAAAAACCGACCGCCGCGAACCCGCTCGCGCGATAGCGATCCTGCTTCGCCAAGTAATACGACGCCTCACAGGTTTCGCCGGAATCTAATCGGTTGGGAACTTCGCCGCCTCGTTCCTGTAGGAACTATTGAAAGGCAAACCGAAAGGAACTTATGAATACTCGCTTCTTCTCTATTACGACGGTGGCAGTTTTCTCTCTCCTGGTCACTCCAACCTTAAGATCGAGCGACGCCGTACCCAGTGCTCTGGAGGGAACGGTCAGGGACGGAAACTGGAACCCAATCAAGAATGCAATCGTTCGCATCGAAGCAAAACAGAAATTCCCAAACACGACCAGGACCGACGCGAACGGCCATTACTCCTTCGACAATTTGGACGCCGGCATTTACCGCGTCACTCTTTTGGTCGATGGAAAGGTCAAGGCGTCGATCAATAATGCGACGACCAAGTCAGGTGAGATGCGCCGGCTCAACTTCGATCTCACCGGGCGTTATGGGGCGAGAGCGACGCACCTGGTCTACTTGCCTGACGAAAAAGCCTCCCATCTTGGCGGCCATTGGGTCGACGTGGATGGGCTGGGACGCACGAACAACGTGTCGGTGGACAACATTCAAACCCTCAGCCGGTTCAACCATAGCGATAATACCGGCGTCGCTCCCGACGTGCGCATAAATCCACCCGAGAATCACTTCGAATATGGCGTGGCACCGCACTAAGCACGCGCGCGAGTCCTAAGTCCTGTTAACGGCGGAGCGAGCGCGTAAATCCTGAACGATCTGCCGCATTGAATCGAGACCGGCTTCGCTGCAATAGGCCTTGGGATCCGATGGCGGAAACTCATCGCGAATGGCGACACATTTCTTCCGGACGGCTTCGACGTCGGGATCGTCGATGCGGATGGAGATGAACCCGTCCCAGGCCCATTGATCGCCGGAGCCGTTAATGAAGCCTTCGATCGTGTTCGCGATTTCTTCAGATGTTCGCTTCATCCAACTTGGAATCGCATCCAGCCTGAGGCCTCGATTTGACGAAATCAATGCTCCCGATTAAAATCGGCGTCGCCCAGTGGGGCAAAGAATTTGCTAGGATTGGAGTTGAAACACGATGCCAGAAGTACTTGTTCGCAAAGGAGAGCCGGTCGATCGCGCGCTCAAGCGGTTGAAAAACAAGCTTGATTCGGAGGGTATTCTCGAGGAAGTGCGCCGTTTGCGCGCGTTCGAGACGCCGAACCAAAAGCACCGCCGCAAGGCCAAGAACAACGCCAAGCGCGGCCGGACCAAGTTCCGCTTTACTGCGTAAGATCGATAACTATTCGATTTTGAGAAGCCCCGAAGATTTTCGGGGCTTTTTCTTTTTCTCGAGGTAGCGACGGTTCACTGAACCGCCATGCCGATTGAGGTCAACCGCCGCTACCTAATCACACTCGCAGACAATCCTAAATCCCAAATCGTTGCAGGAAAATCCGGGAAGATTGGAGCTACGAACAGTCGCGCGCAGACTGCTGAAGCGCGATTTCCAGCTCCCGCCGCGGTGGACGCGCTTGGTCCCGGCGCTCGGGCCATGCGGATTCACTTTCGGACCGGGCCGGTAGAGCTCGTAATAATCGAGACACCATTCCCAAACGTTGCCGGCCATGTCTTCGACTCCGAATGGGCTCGCGCCTAGTGGAAACGCGCCCACGGGCGAACTTTCAGGATAACCGTCATCGATCTCGCGATCGCTCCAGGCGAAAACGGTGTTCTTGTCCGCGAAATTGGCGAGGTCGCCGCGGCCTTGGTAATTTCCCCACGGAAATTTGCGCTCATCGTTACCTTTTGCGGCGAATTCCCATTCCGCTTCGGTCGGTAAACGATACTTGCGGCGCTCGCGCGCGCTTAACCACTGGCAAAATCTCACCGCGTCCAGATAACTGACGTAAACGACGGGATGATGATCGCCCGCACCGGGTGCGCGCTTTGATTTGTGCGCGCGATCGAATTGTTCGTAAGCGGTGTTTGTGACCAGGTATCGCGAAATATAGAAACGGCTAACGGTCACCTGGCTGGTTGGTCGCTCGTTCGGTGCAGCTTCACGACCCACGCTCCCGATCGTAAACTCGGCCGAGGGAACGAAAATCATCATGTCACCGAGCGTGTTCGTGAAATTGGCATAGCGCGAACGCTCGAGCTCGGGATTGAGGTCGGTCTTGTTAGCGATCGGCTTTTCTTCAGCCGGAGCAGGCACGGCTGCCGGCTTACTTTCAACTTTTGC
>DATEWZ010000110.1:0-3827 GCA_035257485.1 Chthoniobacterales bacterium | reverse complement strand
CCCCTACCTATTCGTCTTTCTTCCGGCCGAACCAGCGGCGTTTTTTCTTCGGCTCTTCGGCGGTTTTTTCCGTGGCTTCTTCGCGTTTTGGTTCTTTCGGCGTCGCTTCGGCTTTGGTTTCGGCCTTCGGCGCTTTCTCTTTCTTCGCCTTCTTTTCTTCGACCGGCTTTTCTTCAACCGTGGCCGGCGCGTCGACCCATTCGATGAACGCCATCGAAGCGGAATCGCTTTGACGTTGGCCTAGGCGAATGATTCGCGTGTAGCCACCGTTGCGCTCGGTCGAAGCGGGCGCGATCTGGTCGAACAATTTTTTCACGGCATCTTTTTGACGCAATGTGGCGAAGGCCATTCGTCGCGCGTGGATCGAACCTTCCTTGCCGAGGGTCACCATCTGTTCGGCGAGCGGCCGGACCGCTTTCGCCTTGGCGAGGGTGGTTTTGATTCGCTGATGCTCGATCAGGCTGCAAACCTGGTTCGCGAGCAACGCTTTGCGATGCTCGGCTTTGCGGCCGAGTCGCACCGTTTTCTTTTGATGTCTCATCGCAGTATGGCCTGTTGATTAAACGCGATCGGTCGTAACCGCGGCCGCGCCGTTTCCGGACGCGACATCAGCGGAGGCGCCGCCGGCGACGGGTTCTACCAAGCCGGCTTCGAATTTCATTCCCAAACTCAAACCAAGCTGCTGGAGCTTGTCCTTGATCTCGTTGAGCGATTTCTTGCCGAAGTTGCGATACTTGAGCATTTCGCTCTCGGTCTTTTGCGCGAGCTGACCAACGGTGGTGATGTTCGCGTTGTTCAAGCAGTTTGCGGCGCGGACGCTGAGCTCGATTTCGTTGACGCTCATGTTGAGGAGCTTCTTCAGCTTCATGTTCTCCTCGCTCACGCCGGCCGGCGTTTCGTCGAACTCGATCACTTCCTCGTTGAAGTTCACAAAGACGTCGAGGTGATGACGGAGAATCGCGGACGCTTGCAGGAGCGCATCGTCCGGAGTCAGGCGGCCATCGGTCCAGACTTCGAGAATGAGCTTGTCATAATCGGTGCGTTGACCGACGCGCGTGTTCTCGACCGCGTACTTCACGCGTGTGACCGGTGAAAAAATGGAATCGATCGGGATGAGGCCGATCGGCTGGTCGGCGCGTTTGTTCTCTTCGCCGGTGGCGAAACCGCGACCGAAGCGGACTTCGAGCTCGGCATCAAATTTATGTTTCTTGTCGATCGTGCAGATGATCTGCTTCGGATTGAGCACTTCGTAACCGGAAACTTCCTGAATGTCGCCGGCGGTGACTTCACCTTCTTTGTTCACGTTGAGCGAAAGTTTTTTCGGCTCGTGACCGTTGCTCGATTTGAACTTCACCTTTTTCAGGTTGAGCACGATGTCGGTGACGTCTTCAACAACGCCCGGCAAGGTGGCGAACTCGTGCTGCGCGCCGGTGATTTTCACCGCAGTTATGGCGGCGCCTTCGAGTGATGAAAGCAGAACGCGGCGGAGCGAATTTCCAACCGTGTGACCGTAACCGGCTTCAAACGGCTCGGCGGTGAACTTGGCGTAGGTATCAGTGGCTGTGCTCTCATCTTTCGAGAGAGTCTTCGGCATTTCAAAACGACCGTAACGAACTGGCATATTCTTAATAATTAGCGAATTACCGAGTGAGTGATTTAACGAATGCAGAAAGCAAATCGTCAGATCGCTAAATCTTTAAATCGCTAAATTCCTTTCAGGGCCGGGTTTCCCCTGGCGAGTGCGGTTTCAGCCAAGCGACTGAGACCCAGGGACCAACGGCGTAATTACAAAACTCGCTGCGGAGCGTGGAATAAAGACGATTTCGCGCCTTTTGCAAGGGCCGGTTTACCCCTCGATAACCTCGTTGGGCGCCCCTCCATGGGAGGTCGATCCTCGCGGGAAATGCTCGGCCAGGGCATCGCCAATAGCGTGGATCGCGTCGACCAGCGCGTGGGTGAAGTTCTCATCGCGAAAATGTTTTCTCATTTTCTCGATGAGGCTTTGCCATAAGGCGTCACCGCATTTCTGATGGATCGCTTCATCGCCGACGACCGCGAACTTGTGGGCGCGCGGCGCCACCCAGATCAAAACGTCGTTATGGTGCGCGTTCTTATGCAGTCCCAATCGATGAAACCTTTTTTGCGCGGCATGGAGCGGATCGCCTTTTACTTCGCCGCGTTGAATGAAGACGCGGATCTCGCCGGAAGTTTTTGCTTCCGCGTCCCGGATCGCCTGCACAATCGCGTCGTGCTCGAGCTTGCTGAGAAATTCTTTTGTCCTCATTACTACCAGCTCGAGCCTCCCCCTCCACCACCAAAACTTCCGCCGCCGCCGCTGAATCCGCTAAATCCTCCGCCGCTTCCGCCGGAAGACCAGCCGCCTCCTCCACCGCCGCCAAACCCCATAGGAATGAAAATCGGACCGCGTCGACCCGAAGAGTAGCTATACCCTCCGAGCTTTCGCATGATTCTAGAGACGATGCTCAGCACGATGAAGAAGATGATAAAAAATAAAAGGTTCGACGAGGGTTGGTTGCCACGTCGTCGTTCCAGAACCGTCTTGCCAATGCCCTGATATTCGCCGCGAATCGCTTTGAAGATCGAATCGATTCCTATCGCGAGCCCACCTTCGTAGTCGTTGCTCCGAAAACGCGGCTTGATCCTATATTCAGTAATGTCGAACGCGGTTAAATCGGGCAGCGCGCCCTCCAGGCCGTATCCAACTTGTATGTACATTTTGCGGTCTTGGTGGAAGACGAACAGAACGACACCGTTGCGTTTGTCTTTTTGGCCGACTGCCCACGATTCCGCAATGCGGTGCGTGTAGGCAGCGATGTCGTCATCGCTTTGCATTTTTGGAAAAACCGCGACGACGACCTGGTTCGAGGTTTCGCGTTCGAATTGGGCAAGCTGCTCGTTAAACCGGAGCGCTGCGTCCTTCGAAACAACGCCGGCGTAGTCGTTGAAATAGCCCGCCGGTTTCGGCGGAATGACTTCTGCAGCGTTTAATTGAATCGCGACCAATGCCGCGAGACAAAGCGCGATTCGTTTCACGCTATTCTAAGATCGACAACGTTATGGCGTGGCGGCCGCAGTCGCTGCTGGGGATGCCGCCGGCGCGGGCGAACCGAAATTAAAATTCACGGTTGGCGCTTTCTCCGCGCCCTGTTGTGCCTGGAAAAACGGCTTCGGGGAAAAGCCGAACATTCCCGCGATCAGATTTGTCGGAAATCTCCGGACCGCGACGTTAAAGTCCTGGACCGCGCCGTTAAAATTATTTCGTTCGACCGAAATCCGGTTCTCCGTCCCTTCGAGCTGAGCCTGAAGGCCGAGGAAGTTCTGGTTCGACTTCAACTCGGGGTAACGCTCGACGACTACTAGCAAACGAGAGAGCGCATTGCTCAATTGTCCCTGCGCCGCTTGAAATTCCTGCAATTGCGCCGCGTCGGTCGGCGCTTTGGTGGGATCAAGCTGTACTCGTCCGACGCTGGCGCGCGCGTTGGTTATGTCGGTCAACGTCGATTTCTCGAAATTGGCCGCGCCTTGCACCGTATTGACCAAGTTTGGAATCAGGTCCGTGCGCCGTTGATAAACCGTCTGCACGTCGCCCCACTTTTTGTTCACGTTCTGATCGAGCGTGACCAGACGATTGTAACTGCCCATCAGGGCCATGCCGCAAACGAGGGCGATGATAATGAGAATGACAACTAAGCCGCCGCAACCGATCGCAAATTTATTCATAAGATCGACAAAGGGTTAAGCGAGAATCGTCCAAGAAAGAGGCGATGGAGTCAAACTCCTGCTGTAGGGGAAGCAGTTTGCTTCCC
>DATEWZ010000109.1:0-5417 GCA_035257485.1 Chthoniobacterales bacterium | reverse complement strand
TTGCATCCTCCCGCCGGAATTAAAAGGAAAAGAAGTATCTCACGTCGGAGCACCCCGGTCGCGGTAGATCGAATTACACCGGTTGATTACGTGCCACTGCCCGCCTGAAAGCTTGGCCCCTCGGAAAAAACGCATACACCGAAGACGTTTTGTAGGTACAGCTTGTACCACAAGCAATTGGCTTCGAACTACTTAGCGCTCCAGAGGTAGGATTGCGCCCCTTGCGCGATCCATTTTTGCGCGTCCCGCGTTCGGAAGAATACTTCCGCCATGCTTCGCATGGCTCCAGAGGTAGGACTCGAACCTACGACCAATCGGTTAACAGCCGACCGCTCTACCACTGAGCTACTCTGGAATTTTCTTTAGCGCTCGATTGAGCGCCAAAACTTGCGCATCCGTTGGCACAGGGCAAGAAATTTGGTTGCGGGGGCTGGATTTGAACCAGCGACCTTCAGGTTATGAGCCTGACGAGCTACCAGGCTGCTCCACCCCGCGGAATTATGATAGCGATAGTGCCCAAGTTAAGCAAACTGAAAGGCGCCAACTCATTTCACTATTCTCAATGAATTTTTCGCCCGAGCTGGTCGCTAAATTGCGCGCTGCGCAGAAAATCGTCGCTCTCACTGGCGCAGGAATTTCCGCCGAAAGCGGGCTCGCCACTTTTCGCGACGCCCAAACCGGACTCTGGAGCAAATTTCGACCGGAAGAGCTCGCGACCGCTGATGCGTTTCGTCGTGATCCAAAATTTGTTTCCGATTGGTATGCGTGGCGGCGGGAGCAAGCGCTCGCGGCGAAGCCAAACGCCGGTCACTCGGCGCTGGCCGAAATGGAAAAATGCGCGCCGGAATTTTTGCTCGTGACCCAAAACGTGGATGGACTTCACGCCCGCGCCGGCAGTGAGCGAATGGTCGAGCTTCACGGAAACATTCATCGCTTTCGCTGTTTCGAAAACGATTGCGGCAGCGAGAATTTTGATCCCGAAGAACGACGATGTCGATCTTGCGGCGGCAATTTGCGCCCGGACGTCGTTTGGTTCGGCGAAATGTTACCGGTCGATGCGCTCCAAAAAGCGATCGACGCTTCGGAAAACTGTGACGCGTTCTTTTCGATTGGAACTTCCAGCCTCGTTTACCCGGCGGCCGACTTGTGGCGACGCGCCAAAGATGCCGGTGCGCTCGTGATCGAGATCAACAAAGATCCAACGCCGCTCACTCCCCTCGCCGATCACTCTTTTCTCGGCAAAGCCGGCGAAATTTTGCCCGCATTGGTGAGCGCGGTTTGGAATAAAAACGAGGTTCACGAACGAAAATTCCCTGAGTAAGATCGCCGCCCTTGAATTCCGACGCGCGATGGATGGACGAAGCGATCTCGTTGGCGCGAGCCAGCGTCAAAGAGCACAATATCCCCGGGCGCGGCGTGAAGATTTATGTGCGATCGGGTCGCACAAACCGGCCGCTCGGCCGACCAACGAGCTCGCCACAATCGAAAATTGTCTGACCGCGCAGCACGGTGCGAATGATCTTACCCTTCAATCGCCGCCCGACGTACGGGCTGTGACGATGCCGATAGAGCAACGAATCAGCGGTGATCGTTTCCTCCTCGTTCAGGTCGACCATCGTAAAGTCCGCGTCTTTGCCGATCGCGATCCCGCCTTTTTGATTCATCCGAAATCGATCCGCGACGTTGCCGCAAAGCAGCTCGGCGATCCGCTCCGTCGGAATCTGCGCATCGATCATCAGAGGCAGCAAATGTTGGCAACCCGAAATTCCGCCCCACGCCTCGAAGAAATTTTGTCGGTCCTTCATCGACCATGGCGACGGCGAATGGTCGGAGCCGACCGTAGTGACATCGCCAAGCCGATCATATAGCGATTGTCGACCTTGTTCGGATCGAAGTGGAGGCGCGCATTTCGCGACTGCGCCGAGCTTTTCCATGTCAATCTCGTTGAAGACCAAATAATGCGGACAAGTTTCGCATGAAACATCAACACCGCATTTGCGCGCATCGGCAATCATCGCAACGCCTGCGCCGCACGAAACGTGGACGATCTGCAACCGGCATTTCGTTGCCGCCGCGAGATCGATCGCGGCTTTGATCGCATCGAGTTCAGCCTGAACCGGACGCGAATCGAGATAATCGTAAAGGCTCGTCGCGTTAGTCGATTTTTTTTCTGCGGCAAGCCTCTGCGTCATTTCCTGCGATTCAGCATGAACGGCGACGAGCAGATCGAGATCGGCCGCGCGTTTCATTCCCTCGCGCAAGATCGACATCGTCACGTACGGAAAATCATCGACACCGCTTTCGCACATGAACGCTTTCAAACCGACAACGCCGCGATCGCGCAGCGTTTCCAGTTGATCGAGATTTCCGGGAACCAACCCGCCCCACAAACCGAAATCGACTATCGAAATTCTTTCCGCGGCCGCGCGCTTCGCATCAATACTCGGGCCGTCGATTGTTGGCGGATGCGCATTGAGCGGCATTTCGAAAATCGTTGTCGTGCCGCCGGCGGCCGCAGCGCGTGAGCCTGATTGAAATCCCTCCCAATCTGTCCGGCCCGGCTCGTTGAAGTGCACGTGCGCGTCGATCACGCCGGGAAAGATCGACATCGTCGTGGCGTCGATTTCTTCGCGCGCGCTGCCGCGCAAATTCCGGCCGAGAGAAACAAATTTTCCGTTGGCAATCGCGAGGTCTTGTTCGCGACCGCGCACGAGCAGATCAAAATCGTTCATGCAAAAGTTCCCCAGACTCGGAGCCGGCTAACTCCGCCATCGGGATAAATATTGAGGCGGAGGTGCGTGCAGTTCTCGATCATCCACACCCAGAACCTATCGAAGGACGACTATAAATGCCATACCCAACCAACCCCAACACCATCCAATTAGGTGAGAAGTAGACTGTCGGAGCAGGCCTTCTCAGATGCGCTCCCTCCGCGCCGGGTTTTTGCCCTTTGTGTTTCGATCTAGGTGTTCGTCGCGGATATTCCCGTCAATGCCCAATCCGGCACGAAAAGGCAATTTTTCGAGCAAAAGTAAGGTGCAGGCCGATTTTTACTCGCTGTTTGGGCGTTTTGTAGCGTTGGACTGAGGCTACGTAGCGCTGCTGACGTCATTCACAGCGCTGCGCAGACGTTTTCCTTACATATTCCATCGCCAAGCAGCGCTGCTTAGTGATTTTGCAGCGATGTACAGAAGCTTTCTACCCCTGCTTCGTTATTAGTAATGACTGTTCGGCCTCGAACCAGCGCGCTCTCGAAGCTTTGCTTGTCTATTTAAAAGCAAAACACCCCTGCTTCGACGCTTAGCAGCAATGACTGGTAATCTTTCAGTGCTGATTAACGCCTTCGATTGTATGTTTGGTCGCGAAGCTTCATTACGTCGAGATCGAGCGCGGCTAATTCGTCACGATCGGAAAATCGCTATTTGCAACCTAAGTCTTCTTCCACGATTTCATTCTGCGATGCGCGATTCGATAGGACCCAAAGGTGCAACGTAAAGGCAACGGCGATCATCTGCGCCTGTCGGAGAAGAAATAAATATGGCGAGCAAACTCGATCCCAAGCGAACTGTCGCCGAGCTGAAAGAATTGCGCGCGCTGACTGGCGATGAAAACGGTGCGCAACGCGTCGCCTTTACGCCAACCTGGGCCAAGGCGCGGAAATTCTTGCGCTCAAAAGTCGAAGCGACCGGCGCGGAGATTCATAACGATGCCGCTGGAAATTTTTGGGCAACACTGTCCGGCAAATCCGACAAAGCGCTCTTAATCGGCGGCCACATTGATTCAGTTCCGAACGGCGGCTGGCTCGACGGATGTTTGAACACACTCGCCGGAGTCGAAATTCTTCGGCGCATTGCTGAACAATATGACGGCAAACCGCCGGTCACGGTAAGGCTCGTTGATTGGTGCGATGAGGAAGGCGCGCGCTTCGGTAAAAGTCTTTTCGGTTCGTCGGCGTGCTCGGGCAAGATCGACATGGAGGAAACGAGAAAACTCCAAGACAAGGACGGCATTCGTCTGGTTGATGCGGTGAAAGAACACGGGATCGATTTCGAGAAGGTAACGGATTCCGAGAAGGAATTAAAAAACGCGGCCGCTTACATCGAATTGCACATCGAACAGGGTCCCGTCCTGCTCGATCTTGATCTTCCGCTCGGCACCGTCCTCGGGACTTTCGGCGTCGAACGCCACGCGATCACATTCCGCGGACAGGCCGCGCATTCCGGCAGCACGCCAATGAATCGCCGCCGCGATGCGTTTCTCGCAGCGGCGAAAATGTCGCCGGAGATTTACGAGATCGCGAAACGCAGCGGCCAAGGTCCGAGCCGGACGGGCGGAGTTTGCACGATTGGTTCCTGCACAACAAGACCAGGAATCGTGACCAGCGTCGTCGAAGAATGCCGGATCACGCTCGATCAACGCCATCTCGACGCCAAAGCGCTCCAAAAAATGTTGAGCGAAGCGAAAAGCGCGAGCGAAAAATTCGCCAAGGAAGGAAATGTCGATGTTTCCTGGGAGCGAATTTGGAATATCGAGCCAATCTTATTTAATAATCAATTGATCGATTTTTGCGATCAAGCCATCGCCGAGGTTGGAGCTAAACCGCACCGCCTCCCGTCCGGTCCATTGCATGATGCCGCCGAAGTTTCCCGTGCTGGCGTTCCGACCGTGATGATGTTCGTGCAAAGTTTGCGCGGGATCAGTCACAACAAGATTGAGGATACGAAGGAAGAGCACTTGGAGCTGGCGGTCACCGCCTTCGACAAGCTCGCAGACAAGGCAATCCAATGGATTGCCAGTGACAAGTGACATGTGACGGGTGACGAGAACAGCAACTGAAGGCGAGCGAGATTGGCGGCGATCGCCCTACCTTGTCCTTGTCACTTGTCACTGGTAAATTGGAGGGTTTTCAAAGGAGGCCAAATGCCAACGCTTGCTACCACTGTCGATGGACTGAAACTTCCAAACCCGCTCGTGATCGCTTCCGGCCCGCCCGGGACAAATCTCAACGTCATCACCCGCGCGTTTCGCGAAGGTTGGGGCGCGGTCATCGCCAAAACGATCAGCCTCGACGCCTCGAAAGTGATCAACGTCACGCCGCGTTATGCGAAACTGCTCGCCGCCGACGGCAAGGACGTCGTCGGTTGGGAAAACATCGAGCTGATCAGCGATCGCAAGTTCGACATCTGGCTCGACGAATTCAAAAAGTGCAAAGATCAATTTCCGGACGGCATCCTCATCGCGTCGATCATGGAGGAATACAATCGCGACGCGTGGACGGAGATTGTCGAGCGCTGCCAGGACGTTGGCGTGGACGCGTTCGAGCTGAACTTTTCCTGTCCGCACGGATTGCCCGAGCGAAAAATGGGCGCGGCGATGGGCGAGAACCCGGAGATTCTCGAAGAAGTTTCCGGTTGGGT
>DATEWZ010000108.1:0-57970 GCA_035257485.1 Chthoniobacterales bacterium | reverse complement strand
CGCATCCGCGCGACAACTCCGATAATTTCCGCAACGGCATAGCCTTCCTCGTCGTTCCCGACGTCAACCATCAGACGCTTGCCGATTGGATCGTCGCCCGGAAAAATTTGCTCGGCCAGGGTCTGATCAACAACAATCACGCGCGGGGAATTCGCGGTATCGCCCGAATTAAATGTGCGGCCACGCAGCAGCGGCACTTTGAACGCTGGGAAGTAGTCACCGGCAACAACTTCAAGATCGGCGCTCGGCATGTCGCTCGGTGTGGGAGTCGCAACTCCTTCTCGATAAAAACCGGTTTGCCATCCACCCATGAGGGGGGAGTTGGAACCAATCCCGACATTTTCGACGCCTGGGAGGGCTCGCACTTTCTCGAGGAGCGTGTTCGTAAAAGCAGTTACTTTTTCTCGCGTCGAATAAACGCGAAAAGGAAGATCCATTTTGGCGCTAATCAGTCCGCGCGGCTCGTAACCGAGTTTGAGAGCCTGCATGCGGGAAAAGCTTTTCAGAACAAGCGAGGCTGCGATCAGCAGAGTCAGCGTGAGCGCGATCTCACCAATCACGAGCCAGTCGCGGGTGCGCTTTGCCGCCGGCGAATCGCCGCTGCCAGCTGAGCCAGCCTTCAAGTTGAGCTGCACGTTCCCGTGTGATGCCTGCCAAGCCGGCCACAAGCCGAAAAGCACCGTCGTCAGCGATGCGATCAGGAAGGTGAAACCCAAGACGGGAAGATCGAAGGAAATTTCCTGGAACCGCGAGACGTCTGCCGGACTAAGGGCGATCAAGCCGTTGCGGACCCAAACCGCGATCAAGAAACCAAGCGCGCCGCCAATGAGCGCGATGATGAAACTTTCGATCAAGAGCTTCTTGATGATTTGGCCGCGGGTGGCTCCGACCGCGGCGTGGATCGCGAATTCTCTCGCCCGCGCAGCGCCGCGCGCGGCAAAGAGATTGGCCAGGTTCGCGCACGCGATCAGTAACACCAGAACCACCGCCGCGAGAAGTAATCCGAGATTCGTTCGATATTTGCCGATCAGATTTTCGAGCAATGGTTTCACCGTGACGCTCGCTCGCGCGTTGGTGGCTGGATATTCCTTCTCCAGACGCGCGGCGATTCCCTTCATTTCGGTTCGCGTTTGATCGACAGTCACTCCGGGTTTCAATCGCCCCCAGACAAAGAGCATGGGATGAATGGTGCGGTCGTTCCAAAACGGAGGAATTCGGCGAGCGAAGGGAAACCAGACATCCGTGTCTTGAGGCGACGCCATTTCCGGCGGCATTACACCGATGATGGTGTAACCCTGATTGTGAAGTTTGATCGTGCGGCCCAAAACATTGGCGTCGCGCGAGAAGACGCGTTGCCAAAGCCGATCGCTAATTACAACGGTGGGCGGGCCGCCCGCTTTTGATTCCTCTTCGGTGAAGGTCCGACCCAACTTCGGCGAGATTCCAATGACCTTGAAAAACTCTTCCGAGACATGTGCGGTTTGAATTCGCTGCGCTTCTTGCCCGGGGACATCGCTCAAGTTGCGCGATTCGCGCCGCGTGATCGCGAGAAACTGAAAAACCGTGTTGTCCCGTTTCCAATCTTCGTAGTTGGGCAAGGAAACAGAAAATTCCTGACCGTCGCCCGATTCGTTGAGCACCATGATCCGGTCCGCGTCCGGATACGGCAACGGCTTTAACAAGACCGCGTTGACGATGCTGAAGATGGCGGTGTTCGCGCCGATGCCGAGCGCGAGGGTGAGGATCGCGATTACCGAGAACGCCGGGTTGTTCATCACCTGCCTGAGCGCAAAACGAAGAAGATTTGTCATAGAGTTTATTCAGTTCGCAGGGCGACGATGGGATCGACGCGCGTTGCCCGACGCGCGGGAACAGTACAGGCGATTAGCGCAACGGTTGAAAGCGCGATGATCGCGGTGATGACGGCGCCGGTGTCGAGCGCGCCGACATTATATAATAAGGACATCAAGGCCCGGCCAACCGCGATTGCGCCGACGAGGCCAAGGATGATACCGACGCCGACCAGAGAGATGCCGTGACCGAGAACCAGCCGGAAAATATTCGCGCGCGCCGCGCCGAGCGCCATCCGGATCCCAAGCTCGCGGGTGCGTTGCGTTACGGTCAGCGCCATCACGCCGTAGAGGCCGACGCTCGCCAGGACCAAGGCGAGAAGAGCAAACGCTCCCAACAAAACCATCGTCAATCGGCGCGTGGCCAGACTGGACGCAACGGCTTCATCCATGGTTGTGATCTGGCCGATTGGTTGATCGGAATCGAGCGCTTGCACTTCGTGTTTCACTGCGGCGACCAGAGGTCCAATGTCTTTGGCGTTGCTGCGAAGGTGAAGGTTGTTCGCGCCCTGCGGAGCCTGCGACGCGAGCAAATATTCTTCCACCATCTCGAGCTTTTCTGAGTTGTCTTCGCCGGGCGCTTCGTTCCGCGTGCGCGGCACAACGCCGATGATCGTCATCGGCGGCGCGTTTTCGTCGAGCGTTTGGTTATCGTCGATGTGCTGGCCAATCGGATCTTTTCCCGGGAAATATTTCCGGGCGAACGATTCGTCGATAATGATTGAGCGCGAGTGTCCCTTTTCACCCGGCAAATCCTCCGGACCGAAAGCGCGACCCCGAAGGATCGGCATTCCCATCACGCGGAAGTAATCTGGCGAGACGCAGCTGACTTCGGCCGGCGGCCTTTGCCCAAGCGGGGCCGGCGGCGTTCCGGTCACATGAAAACCGCTGTCCCATTCGTTGTCATCGAACGGACTATTCGGACTGATAGCGGCCGCTTCGACGCCCGGAATGTTTTTCACTCGATCGAGAAGTTGCGTCCAGAACGCATCCTTCTCTTCGTCCTTTTTGTACTTCGCCTCCGGAAGCGAAATTGGAAAAGTGACAATGCCTTGCGAGTTAAAACCGAGGGGCGCGTTTTGCGCGTGCCAAAAACTTTTCAAGGTGAGCCCGGCGCCCGCGAGCAGTACGATGGCGAGAGCAACCTGGGTGATGACCAAACCGGAACGCATTCGGTGTGCGGCCGCGCCGTCGCTCGAACCGCGTCCGCCGACTTCGTGCAACGCGACCGAAAGGGAAGCAGCGTGCGAGATTCGCCAGGCCGGCCAGAGGCCGACGAGAATTCCGGCCGCCAATGCGGCCAGAGTGGTAAACCCGAGCACGGAGATGTCGATCTTCGTCTCGTGAAACCGCGCCACATTCGCGGGAGTGAGCGCCATGATCGCATCCAAACTCCAAATCGTGAGCAACACGCCGGCGAGCGCACCGATCACAGCGATGAGGGTGCTTTCAATCAGGAGCTGACGCGCGATCGTCCACCGGCTCGCGCCAAGAGCGGCCCGCACCGCCATCTCTTTCGCGCGCGCGAGCGCACGGGCAAGTTGCAGGTTCGCGACATTTGCGCACGCGATCAGTAAAACGCAACCGACAGCGGCGAGAAGAAGATTCAGACTGGCGCGATAATCACCGACCGTGGTCTCGAACAGCGGCCGCATGTGAATGCGACGACCGGTGTTGCTTTTCGGATACTTTTGTTCCAGGTCCACCGCAATCCCGTCCAAATCGCTGTTCGCCTGCTGCATGGTCACGCCCGGCTTGAGTCGTCCAAGTCCCGCAAAACCCTGGTGATTGTCCCTGCTTTGCATGCTCGGATCGGCCACGATCTCGCCTAACGGGACAATGACTTGCGGATTGCGGCCGAACTGAAGTTGGTCGGAGAAAACGCCGGCGATTTCGCGTTGCAACCCATCGATCAGCGCGGTTTGCCCGAGAACGGACGGCGAACCGCCGAAGTGTTTGCGCCAAAGATTTTCGCTGATCAAGATAACATTTGGCGCGCCGGACAGGTCTTCGGCCGGAGTGAGATCTCGACCGATCACCGGCTTGAATCCGATCACCGACAGAAAACCCGCGCTTGCGCGCACTCCGAGAATGCGTTCCGGCGCGCCGACGCCCGCGCCCATTGAAAAATTAAAATTCTCGCGACGGACCAGCGCCAGATCGGTAAAGCTCCGTTGACCGGCGTGCCAGTCGAGCCAGTTCATATAGCCGGCCGAACCGCGCTCGAAGGTCTTTGAACGCTCCCGCACTACGATCAATTTCTCCGACTCGGGATACGGCAGCGGACGCAGCAAGACCGCGTTGACCACGCTGAAGATGGCGGTGTTGGCGCCGATCCCGAGCGCGAGGGCAAAGATCGCGATCAAACTGAAGCCCGGTTGCTTGATGAGCTGCCGGAATGCGAAGCGAAGATCTTCCAACATACGAAATCGTTACCGATTGACTCTTTCGCCCGCCGCCGGCTGAATCGTGATTTTGCCAGCCGACGTAGCGAGGCGAATGGACTTGCCGCCGCCATTCAACGTGCCGTGCAAGTGTTCTCGGCCCGCATCGAGCTCTTGAAAGGGCAGACGACTTTCGACGCCCCCGACGCTGGTGTTGGCATCAATCGTGAACGCAGCCGAGGTGGGCACGGCCAGGTCGATGCTACCGGCGCTGGTCTCTAATTTTACATCCCCGAGAAGTTCCGGAAGCCAGACCCGAATTCCTCCGCCGGAGGTTTTTCCAACGATTTTGCCGGAAATCTTTTCAAAATCGAGACTTCCTCCGCTCGTTCGAACTTCGGTATCGCCGGAAAAATTGTGGACTTCGATGCGACCGCCCGAAGTGTGAGCTTTGAGACTGCCCTGACCGCCAGCAACTTTTATATGTCCGCCACTGGTCTCAATGCCGATCGGCCCGCGGCAATCTTCGGCCTCAATCGCTCCCCCGCTCGTTTCTCCATCGAGCGTTCCCTCCAACCGGGCGAACGCCATGCGGCCGCCGCTCGTGTGCGCGTTAACATTCCCGGTGATATCGCGGACCACTATCATGCCGCCGTCCGTTCGCAGGCCCACCTCAAATTTTTTTGGAACGTGAACGATGTAACTCGCGTCTGTTGTGCAATGGAAAATGTTCCAATTGTTCACTTTCTTTCCGCGCGAACGAATCGTGACTACGTTTCCTTCCTTGGTGATCGTGATTGGAACGTCCGCGAGATATTCTTTCTCTTTGGTTTCGTTTCCGAAATCGATCTTGCGGTGCGCTTCCAGGGCCACTTTGCCATCGGCCCCCGCGCTTACATCGATTGAGCCAAAATCTACATCGACACTCAGTTTGTCGCCGGGAGCGACATCAAGTTGCCGGGTAACATTTTCTTCCGAAGCAGCCGAAGCAGTGAGCGCTACGGCGCAAAGGACCAATAGGTTTCGTAGGATGGTACGCATAAGTGGGGTTGATGGGTTGATAAGATCGACATTGGCGAATCACTCATAACGAAGCGCGACCATTGGATCGACTCGCGTGGCCCGGCGCGCGGGAACGAGACAAGAAGCAGCCGCAACCGCGGTCAACAATGCTGCGACCGCGAAGTAAATCGTCGGATCGAGCGCGTTAACTTTAAACAACATCGTCTTCAACGCCCCCGCTGCGACCACGCCGAGAAGCAGTGCGATTCCGCCGGCGCCGAGAGCGAGGCCGATCCCGAGCTGCCACGCGCCTTGCGTCATCACCATTCGGAAAATCCGGTTCGCGTCCGCGCCCAATGCCATTCGGATTCCAAATTCCTGCGTGCGTTGATTGACTGAGAAGCTCATCACGCCGTAAAGACCGACTGCGGACAAGACGAAGGCGACCATTCCAAAAATCGTGAAGAGCGTCGCGATCAGGCGATTGCCATTTAGAATTTCATGATGAAATTGGGCCGGCGTCCCTGGAAAATAAGTCGGCAGATTCGAATCGAGCTCGGTCACGGCACGACTCAACGCCGGACCCATAGTCTCAGCGCGCTGGCCGGCACGCGGACGAACGACGATCGTGCAAAACTGCGTCGCCGGCGAAGCGCCGAGGAGCGGCATGTAAAATCCCGCAGTCTCGGTTTGTTGATCGAACGGGCCTTGCATCAACATGTCCGGGACAACACCGACAATCGTGCGCCATGGGACCGGCTGACCGGGATTAAAAACGCGGACCTGGTGACCGATCGCGCTTTGATTGCCCCAATGTTTTCGGGCAAAGCTCGCGTTCACGATCGCGACCGGTTGTTTGGTGTCCATGTCGTCGATCGTAAAGTCGCGGCCTCCCAAAACTTTCAGGCCGAGGGTCGTAAAATAGCCGTCGGAGACGGATTCGAAGTTGCAACGCGGACGATCGCGATCCGTCAAATAATTCTGGCCATCAACTTCGTATTGTCCGCTGGCCGCAAACGTCATGCGAAAGCGATCGCTCATGGCGGCGGCTTCGAATTGCGAATTGGACCGCAACGAACGCACCGCGCGCTGGAAAAATTCGCGACGCGAATCTTCGTTGGGATACGCGCCTTCCATCAGCGCCATGCGCGCGGCATAGACCGCATTTTCGTCGTAGCCGTAATCGAGTTTCGTTTGATTACGGATCGACTTGATCTGCAACGTCGCCGCAATCAAAAGCGCGGCGGTCAATGCAATTTGGCCGATGACCAGCACGCGCGTGATGCCGTTGACAAGACGATTGCTGTTGCCGCGGCCGCCCTCTTTCATGATCTCGGCGGCGTTGGCTCGCGCGCTAAGAAATGCCGGCACCAATCCGGAAGCGACGGTCGCGACCAGTGTGATAATAAGCGTGAACGCGAGAACACGTCCGTCGATGGTAAATTGCCACCAGTATGGCAATGGAAACGGCCCCGCGCTGAACGCCCGCACGAGTAAATCGACCGACCAATACGCCAGGAGCACGCCGGCCGCCGCGCCAAACGCCGCGACCACAAGACTTTCAGTCAACATTTGCCGAATGAGCCGCCAACGCGTTGCTCCGAGGGCTCCGCGGATCGCGAGCTCTTTCGCGCGCAACGCTGCGCGTCCGAATTGCATGTTCATCACGTTCACACATGCGATCAGCAAAACGAGAACGACCGCGGCCAACATTGCCCAAACGGTCTGTCTCAATCCTACGAAGGTGAACGCTTTCAAGAGCGGTTGAACGCTGGCCGATGTGAAATTTTGGTTCGTCTTCGGATTGTCCTCCGCTATGTGCTTCGCGATCGCAATCATCTCCGCGTTCGCTTGATCGAAAGTCACGCCGGGTTTCAAACGGCCCATCACGAATGGCGACCGATTGTTGGCGCCGATGAACAGGCTGGCGCGTGGCGTTACCGGGAACTCATTATATAGAGGGGTCCAAAGTTCCTCGGAGAACGGAAACTTAAAGCCCGGCGGCATCACGCCAATGATCGTGGCCGGTTTGCCGTTAATTCGAACGCTTTGCCCGACAATATTGGGGTCGGCCCCGAAATCGCGGCGCCAAATTTCGTCCCCAAGGATCGCCACCTTCTCCGCGCCCGGCTTGTTGTCCTCGGCGGTGAAATCCCGGCCCATTACCGGCGACACGCCGACGATCTTGAACATGTCCTCCGTGCAGTAACTGCCGGTGTAACGCTGAGGGTTGTTCTTGAAGGTAACGTTGATGGTCGATCCACTCAGATAGCCGCACATCATCGAGAACGACTTCTGCGCCGCTTTGATGTCTTCGAAATCTTGCTCGCTCGGGATCTGGCCGTTGCCGAAATTATTAATTTGATCGTTCGCCTTGGGGTCGATCAGCCCAACGCTGACCAGTTCTTCCGGATGCGGGAACGAAAACCCGCGCAAGAGAATGGTATTAACCACGGTGAACTGCGTCGTTGCGCCGCCGATTCCGAGCGCGAGCACGAGCACGGCCAGAAAGCAAAACGATTTCTCCTTGAACAATACGCGTAGTCCAACGCGCACATCCTGCCGAAACGAATCCAGTATCATAATGATTTACTTTCTATTGGGCTCGACCACCCAACCGTCTCTCAGTTGGATGACGCGATTTCCGTAGGCTGCATTTTTTTCCGAGTGCGTGACTTGAATGATGGTCGTGCCCTCGGCGTTCAGTTTTTGAAATAGCTGCATGATCTCTTCGCCCTGGCTCGAATGAAGGTTGCCGGTCGGCTCGTCGGCCAGGATCAGTTTCGGACTGGCAATGATCGCGCGCGCAACGCCGACGAGCTGTTGCTGGCCGCCGGAAAGCTGGCGCGGATAAAGGTCCTTCTTCGCGACGATTTGAAATTTATCGAGCGCGTCTGCCACGATCGCGGCCCGCTCGTTGCGACTCACTTTGCGATACGAGAGCGGGATCTCGAGATTTTCGTAAACCGTCAAATCGTCGAGCAAATGATATTGCTGAAAAACAAAACCGATATGCTCGTTGCGGAGGGCGGCACGTTCCTTGGCTTTCAAATGGTGAACGGCGGTGTCATGGAAAAAATATTCCCCGCTCCAGCCGTGATCGTGCATTCCGAGAAGGTGAAGGAGCGTCGACTTGCCGGCGCCGGACGGCCCCATCACCGAAACGAACTCGCCCTCCGCAACTTCAATGTCGATGTCACGGAGCACGAAAAAGAATTTTCCTTTCGCCAACGGATACGAACGCTCGACGTTTTTGAGCTTGATCATCGCAATCCCCCTCGCGCCGTTGTGGCGCGACCCGTTAGATAAAAGGAACGTTGCGTCGCGACACCGCTGCTTTCGAAAGCGTGGCTGCGGTCTCGATAAGCGGCGTACTCAACAAAAGATGAGCCGAAGGGATCAAACCCTTCGCGCAACGCAACGCTGAAAACCAATCGATCAATATCCCGGACCGGTAACGGTCGGAGCAGAAGCGCATTGAGCGCGCTAAAAATTGCCGCGTTCGCTCCAATTCCCAAAGCAAGCACGATCACGGCCGTGAAAGTAAACACCGGCGTCTTCAACAACTGGCGAAAGGCAAATTTGACGTCCTGGATCATACAGCGCTACTCGGTCCGAAGTGCTTGCATGGGATCTACCGTTGTTCCCAGATCAGGACGAGCTGCTGCGGGTCCTTGTAAGGCAACGGGCGAATCAACAACGCGTTGACCAAACTCAACACCGCTGTGTTCGCCCCAATCGCCAATGCAATCGTGACAATCGCTATCGCAGTGAACCCGGGGCTTTTTGTCAGGCCCCGCAGCGCCACTTTGATTTCGCTCAGCATAATCGCTGGTGATTGTCGATTTTACATTTCGTTAGGCCGCGATCCGGCTGTCTTCCACCACTCGACCGTCGAACAGGTGAACGGTACGATCGGCATGCTGCGCGAACCGCTCGTCGTGCGTGACCATGCAGATGGTCGCGCCGCCGGCGTGCAGTTCCTTGAGCAAGTTCATGACCGCTTCACCGTTTCGCGAATCGAGGTTTCCGGTCGGCTCGTCGGCCAACAGGATCGCCGGTTTGCCGGCGAGCGCGCGCGCAACCGCGACGCGTTGTTGCTGACCGCCCGAGAGCTGACTCGGCAAATGTTTCGCTCGATGCGCCATGCCGACGCGATCGAGCGCTTGGGTCACCAAGGTTTTGCGATCGCCCGCGCTCATGCCGCGGTAGGTCAGCGGCAACTCCACGTTTTCGTAAACCGTGAGGTCGCCGATCAAATTGAAGCTCTGGAAAATGAAACCGATCTCACGATTTCGAATTCGCGCGCGGTCGGCGAACGAAAGATTCGCGACTTCGCCGCCTTTGAGCGCGTAACTTCCGTTCGACGGAGTGTCGAGCAGGCCGAGGATCGACAATAAGGTCGATTTCCCGCAGCCCGACGGGCCGGCGATGGAAACGTATTCGCCGTTGCGGATATCGAGATGGATACCGGAGAGCGCGTGCGTCTCGACTTCGTCAGTGAGAAACACTTTGGTCACGGAATCGAGCCGGATCAACGGCGTCGCCCCGTTTTTGGGCGTTGAGGTATGGGGATTAGGTGAGGTTGTGGTCATGGTTGGCATGGTTTGGTTTTAGTTGAGTCGAATTCTTTCGTGTGAATCCCAGGCGCTGGTGTCGGAGAGGATGACCTGATCGCCTGGATTCAGGCCGCTGAGAATTTCAATGGTGTTGACCGAGCTCTTGCCCAGTTTCACCGGCGTGCGCACGGCTTCGTTACTGCCCGCAACAAGCTTGAACATGCCGACGGTGTTGTTTTCCTGGCCAAACGCCGGGCGGCCGACAAAGACAACGTTGTCCAAACGCTCGAGCTCGATCGTTCCATCGACGCTCAAGTCCGGACGCGCGCCTTTCGGCAATTCTTCATCAAATGCCACATCGACCGTCACCGTTCCCTGCTCGACCGCCGGATCGACGCGTTTGACGTGGCCTTTCACGACGCCGTTCCGGGTGTCAATCGTCGCTTGCTGGTCGGGCTGAATATCTTTCGCCTGCGTCTCCGCGATCTTGATTTGCGCTTTGAGCTTCGACGGATCGGCAACGCGGGCGAGATTGTCGCCCGGTTTCAAACGCTGACCGACTTGCACCGGCAACGCTTGCAACACGCCGGACATCCCAGCTTTCACATGCAGCGCTTCGACTTGATCGAGCTTCAATTTTGCGAGCTGATTCGCTTGATCGACCGCTGCCTGTTTCGACGCCAGCTGCGGCTCAATTGAATCGCGGGAAAAGGTAAATCGCTTTGCCTCGATTTCATCAGTCTTGGCTAGTTCCTCTTCTTTAATCTTCGACGTCTTGTAAACGAGCTCAGCTACCAGCCCGTTCTTCGCGAGCTGATCGTTCGTTTGCCGCTCCATTTTCGCCTGCTCGTAAGCTGAGTGCGCGGTCGCCGCTTTCGATTCCTGCTCGAGCAATTCGCGCTGCAAAGTTGCCTTCTCGGTAGCGAGTTCGGCTTCCGCCCCTTTCGCTTTCGATTCCGCTTCGTGCGCGCTTTGTTCTAATTCTGGACTGGTCAACTCTAGTATAACGTCACCGGCTTCGACTTTTGTTCCCGGCCAGATCAAAATTTTCTCGACGCTTGCTTCCGTCGTCGCCGGCAACCAGCGAAATTCTTCCGGAACCAACGTCCCGAGTCCGCGGACTTGACGGACCATCGGGCCGCGCTTCACGGTATCGATCCAAACACTCGAGCGGTCGACGCTCGGTGCCGCCGGTTTCAAGCGCGACAAAAGGAACGTCGCCAAAATCAAGCCGACCGCGCTGCCGGCAATGATCATGATCCGGCGTTTGCGCTTTTTCTCAGCTACGCCTTTTCGCGGAACGTCCATCGATGAAAGGCCCGAGGTGAACCCGCTCGGCCGCACGATCGTGTGATCCTCTTCTTTTTGGGGTTGTGGAGTCACGGGTCAACTAGAATGACGGCAACACGCGGACGAGATGCACGACTTCCGAAGCGCTCGCCGCAATCGGGATCAACGCCGACGCGAGCATCGCGATGAAGATCGCGGCGTTGCTCAGAAAATCCTTGTTCTCTTCCTTGTCGAAATAGTCGCGGCTGATGTCGCGAAACGAATTCGACAATTTTGTGCAGCGGCCGGACAAATCTTCCAGGCTCGAAGCTTGATATTGGAATTCAACGAACGGGAATTTCCGCGCGTCTTTATTTTTATTGATGGTTGGTTTCATAAGTCCTCTCTCCCTTTCGTCTCTAATGAGAAGCGTTCTGACTGCTCATTGGATTCAAAAGTTTTTTCATTTCGAGAATCTCTATTGCAATGGCCATGCCACGGTCGGAAACAAAGTCATAAGTCACTGATGATCAGAGACTAAAAGTTATCCTCGATTTTTTCGAAAAGGCCGAAGTGATTCGGTTGTGGGACAATTCTGTCCCGATTTCGGGACGACCGCGCGACCAATTTCTAATCAGGAAAGCAGGAAACCAGGAATCTTTTCAGACGGTTTGCAGCAACTGGTCACTTGTCACAGGTCACTGGTCACTTCTTCACTTCGGCAAACGCAGGACCGCTTCCGCGCCAGTGCGATCTTTCCGATTCGACAGACTCAGGGTGCCGTTGTGCGCTTCCGCGATTTGCTGACTCAAGGTCAATCCGATCCCCGAGCCTTCCGGCTTCGTGGTGAAGAATGGCACGAACAAATTCGTCGGGTTCATGATTCCTTCGCCTTCGTCCGTGACAATGACTTCCGCGCAATCGCCCGCTTCACGCCAACGAATCGTCACCGCGCCTTTCGTCTCGAGCGCGGCATCGACTGCGTTGTGCACGAGATTGATCAGCACCTGCTCGATCTGCGCGGCGTCCGCGTGGATTTGCATTTTCGATCCCGACACAACTTGCACTTTCAAACGCGGCTCGAGATTCACCACCCGTTGCACCAGCTCGCCAAGATCGACATCCTCCATTTGCGGTGGCGGAAGTTTCGCCAGTCGCGTGTAGGCTTGCATGAATCGACTCAATGAATCCGCGCGCGCCGCGATCGATTTCAATCCGCTCTCGGCATCTTCGTGCCAATCGCGCGGCATCGGTTTGCGGCGAAGCAAATTCTCCAAACTGCCGGCCAGCGATTTGATCGGCGCGAGCGAATTGTTCATCTCGTGACCGAGCACGCGAACGATCCGTTGCCACGCGCGGCGTTCTTCTTCGCGCAGCGTTCGGCTCAAATCGGTGAGCACGAGCAGTTCGTGCGGAAGTCCGCGTTCGCGAAAAGTGCTTCGGCGCACACCCCAGCGTCCCGAACCGCCCGGGAACGACAAGGTCAACGGTTCGTCTTCGTCGACATCGAAGGCCGCGTCGAGTCCGAGATCTTTCGCGGTCCGCCCGAGAAGCTTGTCGATCGGTTGTCCAAACAAGTCTTCGCCCGCGCGATTGACCAGCCGCAGCCGGTGATCCGGATCAAATGTGAAAACCGCGACATCGATCTCGGCCATGATCGTGCGCAGAAGCGCGGTCGCTTCGAACGCGCCGAGGCGTTGCACCCGCAGCGTTTCGCCGAGCGTGTTCACTTCGAGCAACACTTCGCCGAGCGCGTCGTCACCGCGCGCGCCGCGGGCGCGGATCGAATAGTCCCCTTCTCGCAACGCCGCGAGCAGATTGCTCATCGTTTGCAGCGGATGAATCACATGATCGCGCGCCGCGGAAATGAACGAGGCGGCGAACGTGAGAATCAGGATCGTCAGCGTCCATTGCACTTTCGCGCTGTAATCTCCCATCCACAGCATCAACATTACGATCAGCAGCGCCGGCCCGACTGCGCCCAGGATCAGCCACGTCAACTTGCCCTGATGCGAAAACCGATGTCGATCTTTCGGTTTTCGTGGCATCAGAGACCGTACTGCTGAAGTCTGCGATAAAACGCGCTTCGACTCAGCCCGAGCGATTCCGCCGCTTTGCGCGCGTTCCCGTTGTTCCGTGCGAGCGCTTTTTTGATCAAAAACGCTTCCACTTCTTCGAGGCTCATGTCCTCCAGACTCTTCGATTCGCCGCCGCCCGTCGTCAGGCCAAGATCGTTCGCCTTGAGCTGCGAACCGCGCGCCATCAACACCGCGCGCTCAATCACGTGATCCAGCTCGCGCACGTTTCCAGGATATGAATGTTGCATCAATCGATCGCGCGCCGTTTCGTCGAATCCCGCGAGTTCTTTGCGATAACGCTGGGCGTGGTCGGCGAGGAATTTCTTCGCCAGCGGCATGATATCTTCCCGGCGATCGCGCAGCGGCGGCAGCTTGATCTCGATCGTGTTCAATCGAAACAAGAGGTCTTGTCGAAACTTTCCGGCCGCGACTTCGTCCGCAAGATTCGAATTCGTCGCGGAAACGATCCGCACGTTCGCGTGCAATGTTTTCGATGAACCGACCCGCTCGAAATCGCCGGTCTCGATCACGCGCAACAGTTTGGCCTGCTGATTGAGCGGGATGTTCGCGATCTCATCCATGAAGAGCGAGCTTTCGTCCGCCAGCTCGAACCTTCCCGCGCGGTCCGTCTTCGCGTCGGTGAACGCGCCTTTGACGTGACCAAACAGTTCGCTCTCGAACAACGTCTCCGACAAGCCGCCCATGTTCACGGTGATCATGCTGTGCGACGCGCGCGGCGAGAGCGCGTGCAACGCTTGGGCAATGAGACTTTTGCCGGTGCCGTTCTCGCCCGTGATCAACACGTTGGCGTCCGACGGCGCGACGCGTTGAATCATCTCGATCACCGGCCGCATCGACGGCGCTTCCGCGATCAAGTTCGGCACGTTGCCGACGAGAAGTTTGTTCGCCGCTTCGAGCTTTTGGCCTTTGCGCAACGCGCTCCCGAGCTCGATCTGCGTTCGGACAATCGTGAGCAACCGCTCGTTGTCCCACGGTTTCGGCACGAAATCGCGCGCGCCGCGTTTCATCGCCTCGACTGCGAGATCGATCGTCGCCCACGCCGTCATCACGACGATCGGCAGCGTGCTGTCCAACGCCATGATTTTCGGGATCACCTCGAGACCCTCCTGGCCAGACGTCGTGTCGCGCGTGTAATTGAGGTCCATCATCAACAGCGCGTAATCGCGTTGCTGAAGTGCGTTGAAAATTCCGCTGATCGACGTGACCGACTCGGTCTGGTGCCCCTCGCCCTTGAGCAAAATCCTCAGTGCCTCCAGCACATCGCGCTGATCATCGGCAATTAAAACCCGGCTCACCGGCTAACTCTCAACCGCGAATATGTGAATCTGTCAATGTTGGAGGAGTGCGACACCCGACTCGGACAAACCCGGATAATGCCCCGAGTAAATTAAAAGAACATCGACGGTATCTTGAATTCCGTGGGAGATGATTGGTGCCCACAAGTTTCTGCCGGTGGCGAAATACAGCGCGGCGAGGATGGCGCCGTCGATGATGTTTTCGATCACGCCGGTCGGGCCTTGCGGAAAATGACCGAGGCCGAAGAGCAACGTCGCGAGAATTGCGGCGGCGATCCAAGCGGATGTCGATCTTCCAAGAACGTCAGCGACGCGATTCGTAAAATAACCGCGCCAAACCGTTTCCTCGCCGAACGCTGCGAGGACCCAGGCAAGAGTGATCGCAATTATTAAGAGCGTTGTGTTGCCGATCAACCGGCGGAATTCTTCGAGATCGGGCCCTTTATTGAGAAGTTTCGTCAGCAGCGGTTGAGTTGCGAAGAGCTCGAGCGCTTCCATCCCGATCCCGACCAGAACGCCGAGGACGACAACTTTTACGAACGGCTGCTCGCCGTTGAGACCGACATTTTTCCAGCGCAGACCGCGGATTCGGAGCGAGATCCAGCCGAGGATGAATAGGTAAGGCGTTTTGCTAACAGGAAGAAGGCCAATCCAATCGAGATAGAAAATCGTCGCAACGACGAGCAGTTCGATGGGGAAGAGAATCTTCGAGCACATCGCAAAGAAGAAAGCGTTGTAGCGGTGCTTGTATCAAGCACCGAATTAATAGATAGGCGCTTGGCACAAGCGCCTCTACAACTCCTGGGAGATTGTCACGGACTTCGCCGCAGCCGCGCCCGCACGTGACCCGAACCACGGCAGAAATCCGAAAAACCGAATCAGCGATCCTTAACCGAGGAATACGTGAACGATCGCCATTCCGACCGAAAAAAGCGGCCAGGTGCAAATGACGCCCATTAGGGTGAAGACGAAAAAGTCCGCTGCGTCGCCATAGACAGCTTCCGAGCCATGAAATTCGGTGCCCAATTTCCAGAATCCGCGCAGCCGATGCGAGCCGCGCTTTTCTTTGGCGCCAGTGCGTGACGCATCGAGCGTCGGTTGATAATTATAATCGGTGAACGGAAAGCGTCGTTCCGAACTGATTTGAGGTGTTGGTTTCATAAATTTCTAAATTGTTAAAGGTTGTTCCCGAAATGCGGTTCGAGGTTACCGGCGCAAAAACCCGCGCGTGGTTTGAGATTCGACCACTGGGGTGCCGCGAAAGTGCGGGCTCCAACTTGGCGAGATCGAGCGAGCCTTTACTCAGCCTGTCGGCGAGTCGGCAAGTCGATCAAATTCATCTCTCCTTATTTACAGCGCGTTGCGTGCCTGTCCAGCAACCCGGATCGAAAACAGTTGTAAGCTCCTCTCCCACAGCGAGAACCGGACCGATCTTTATTTTTGCTCCCCGATTCGCGACGTGAACATGTTCAAAAAAGTCGCAGCGCTGAGAAATGGCGGGCTTCCTGGCTTTCTGTTCGATCCGCTCCTGCCTGTGGTTTTCCTTTTCATCCTTCTTCCTTCATAATTTATCCTTTCCCATGGAATCCCCGGACTGGGCCTCACTGAGCGACGAGCAATTGCTGGAGCGCCGTATTTCGTCGCTCGGACTGACCCTCCAGGACACGCCGCTCCAGCCCCTAATCCAGCAGTTATATAACGAGCTGACCGCGAAGGGGCTCGCGTTTCATCCGCCAACCCACGTCGGCGATGAATGGTTCGTGCCGATCGGCATCCCGGCGATCTTCGTCCCGTTTTTTCTGGTGCACGATCGGCTGCGGTCGCTTGAGCGGACGATGATGCTCGAAGTCGAGGGCGAAACGCCGGATTGGTTCATGAAGTTGATGCGGCACGAGGCCGGTCACGCTTACATGTACGCCTACAGGCTGACCCGTAAGAAAAAGTGGCAGGAACTTTTCGGGCAAACGTCCGACGAAGAGACGCCCAGTTTCTACCGGCCGCGTCCGTTCAGCCGCAGTTTCGTGACACATCTGGACGATTGGTACGCGCAAGCGCATCCAGACGAAGATTTCGCCGAAACGTTCGCTATCTGGCTGACGCCGGACTTCGATTGGCGAAAGCGTTACGCCGGCTGGAAAGCACTCCAAAAATTGGAATACGTCGATGAGTTGATGAAATCGCTCGCCGGCAAACCGCCGACGCTCATGCCGAGATATCGCGAGGCGGAATACAATTTCCTGAACGTAAAGCTGAAGACTTACTACGCGCGGAAACGAAAACTTTACGAAGAACAGTATCCCGGCTTTTACGATGTCGATCTTCGCCAGTTGTTTTCTGCGCCGGCCGGGATCAAAGCGAGCAGTTATCTGCGCCAACGTCGGCGACGCTTGATGAATTCGGTCGCGCAATGGACGAATGAAAAGAAGTTCCGGATCAATGAGCTGCTCGCGCGCTTGATCGATCGCAGCGACGAGCTTGGCTTGCGTGTGCAGAACGACGATCCTCAGCAGGATTTTCGCGTCGCCTCATATCTCACAACGCTGGTGATGAATTATTTGTTCACTGGGAAATTCAAACGGACGAAGTAATCGCGTGAAAAAGAACCTCAAAGTCCTCGTCTTGTTCGATGGCGTGCAGCCGACGCCGATCGACGCCGATTTGAGCGAGGAGATGAAGACCGAGGAATGGGAAACCGAAGCAAACGTGATGAAGGCGCTCGGCGAGCTCGGTCACAACGCCGAGCACCTTGCGATCTTCGACGATGTCGATCTTGTCCGGCAAAAAATGGAGAGCTTTCAGCCGGACGTGCTTTTCAATTTGGTCGAGCAATTCAAAAACAATCCGGGCTTCGACCAAAACATCGTTTCGCTGCTGGAAATGCAAGGCGTGCCCTTCACCGGTTGCGGCTCAACCGGGCTGATCCTTTGCAAACACAAAGGCATCTCCAAAAAAATCCTGGGCCATCACGGAATCCTGACACCGAATTTCATGGTCATCCCGCGCGGACAACGGATCGGCGGTCCGCGCCAATTAAAATTCCCGATCCTGGTCAAGCCAGTGAAAGAGGAAGCGTCCTACGGCATTTCGCGAAACTCGTTTGTCCAGAATGACGAGCAATTCCGCGACCGGATCGCCTTCGTTCATGAGAAATACAAAAGCGATGCGATCGCCGAGGAATACATCGAAGGGCGCGAGCTTTACGTGAGCATCATGGGTAACGTGCGATTGCAGGTTTTCCCGATTCGCGAGCTGGTCTTCAAGGAAGTGCCGGCCAACGAGCCGAAGATCGCGACCTACAAAGCGAAGTGGGATGAGAAATATCGGAAGCGCTGGGGCCTGGAGGGCCAGTTCGCGGAAAATCTCGATCGCGCGCTAGTGAAAGAGATCGAGCGGACCTGCAAAGAGATTTACCGGTTGCTTACAATCGACGGTTACGCGCGAATCGATCTGCGGATGTCGGCCGAGAGCAAACTCTATTTCATCGAAGCGAACCCGAACCCACACCTGGCTGCGGACGAAGACTTTGCCCAGTCGGCGTTGAAGGCGGGATTGAACTACCCGCAGCTGATCCAGGCGCTGATTCGCCTCGGGATAAGCCCAACCCGGGCGGCCTAGAAGAAGTTGAGAGGTTGAGTGGTTGAGCCGTTGAGAGGGAAGAACCAGAAAACTCTGGCGCAACTAGGCGGGCGGGACGATTGTTAATACCCTGTCCGTTGGGCAAGTCCGCTATGGAGCAAGAGACGTTTCTCGAGCACTACCGCATCGCGACCGGTGAAGCAGGCCATGAAGTCAGCCGGACCGGCGCGGCGATCAATTACAAGGCGGTCGATACGCGCTCGCATGAAACCGTGCGATTGCAGCTCATCCCGCTCGCGACGATCGACCCCGAAAAACGTGAGCAGCTAAAAGAACGCGCCGAAACAGCGGCGAAACTCGATCACGTCAACATCGCCAAGACTTTCGCAGTCGGGGTTGATCACGATTACTTCGTGATCGTTTCCGAACATATCGAGGGCGAGGCCGCGGACGCGTGGATCGTTGAGAACGGACCGATGGCGGCGGACGCGGCGTTGCACGTCGGACTGCAAGTCGTGCGCGCGCTCGGCGCCGCAGCATATTTCAATCTGACGCATCGCGCGATCCAACCCTCGAACCTGATGATCGCGCCCGGAGAAGCGCCGGACGGCGGCTGGCCGTTCGTGAAACTTTTGAATTTCGGATTGGCGAGCCTCGAATTGCATTCCGACAGCGCCGAAGCGCAGGAAATCGCGCCGACAGTCTCGCCGCAGTTCGCGAGCCCGGAACAACGCGCGAAAAGCGAGATCGATTTCCGATCGGAAATGTATTCGCTCGGCGCAACGATGTGCTTTCTCCTGACCGGAGCAGCGCCGCTCGCGGTCAGCGGAATGAAAGCGCGTTTCCGCATCAACCGTTTGCCCGAGTTGCGTCGTGCGCCGAAACCGTTGCACAACCTGCTCGTTCATTTACTTCGCGAGGATCCGAACAATCGCCCACAGGATCCGGTAATGCTCGAGAAGGAAATGCGCGATTGCCTGACGAAGATCGAGCGACGTCAGGCCATCGGCCGCAAACTCGGCATTTCATTGGCCGCGGTCGTGCCGAGAAAAGCCAAAGAGAAACGCCAGGCAAATCCAGCGATTCAAGTGCTGGGTGGATTTGCGGCGGTAGTCATTCTTCTCCTGGCCGCAGCCGCCGGCGCTGAATATTTTTTCCCGGACAAAATTCCGTACTTCCATCGCAACGCGAAACCCGGCGTTCAAATCGGAGTTCCTGACGCGGCGAAATTTGCCAGCGCACCGACAGAATCGCCGAAGGCAGTGCCTCCTGCTCCGGAGCAACCAACACAAAGCTCGTCACCCGCGATCGCCCCAGCGAATCAGAATTCGCCCGCGCAGATTCAACAAGATCAACGGGCGACCGCGCCCGAGACGACGCCGGTCGTCGCGAGCAATCAACCGATTGCGCAACAATCCGAGCCGCCGTCACCAGCCTTCGGACCGAGCGAACCTCCAGCGCCAGCCACAACTAACGCGCCGGAAAATTCCGAGCAGGAGACCACTGCCGATGCTGCTGATTCGAGCAAACATGACTCCACGGAAGAAACGGCGTCGACTGCTACCCGAAGATCGACATCGCAAAAAACGCAACGGAATCGCGATTCCTATGTCGATCAGTTTGAAGAACGACGCGCGCGTCCGGCTCGGCATCATGCCGAAGTGGTCGGGCGAACGCGCGACGGCAGATTAATCGTGCGTTTATCGAACGGTCGGACGGTCGTTTTGCCGCGGGTCAAAAACGAACCGGTCTATCAATCGTATCCGCGGCGGCGCACTTATTATGAGCGACCGGACGATTTCATTCCGCCCGTGCAACCGTTCAACCCGAACGACTAACGTAGTAGCCGCATCTCGTTTGTCGCGATAAATCCAAGTCGCTCGTAGACAGCGCGACCTTCGTCCGAAGCGTGAAGGACAACCGATTCGATCCCCTGCTCGCGCGTCCATTCAATGGCCCTCTTTATTAAGAGTGCGGCCAAACCGCGTCGGCGCCAATCCGGCTCGGTATAAACATTTACAATCACCGCCTGACGGCCGGAGACGATGTCGATCTTTCCTTTGCTATTCGATTGAGGACGCGGCGGCAGTTCGCGCAATTGCACACCCGCGCCGGCCACGATTTTTTCCCCTTCGTTGCGCGGCGTCGCCACCCAACCGAAGTATTTTCCCTCGGCAAACATTCCGCGCAGTGCTTCGAGCGATTGGGCGCGAAATGAACCGACTAATTCAGGTGGAAGCTTGCCCATATCGGCAAACATCCGTGCGCGATGGTGGCTGATTACCTCAAGATCGGCAGTGGTAGCAAAGCGAACATTGAAAGCGTCGGACATGATAACTTCTTTTCGTCGGCGGCTGAATTTAGCATCATAATTTCATCATGCCCGACGCGCTTACCCCCATGATGCAGCAATATCAGCGGCTGCGGAAAAGCATCCCGCCCGACACGCTGCTGCTTTTTCGACTGGGCGATTTTTATGAATTATTCTTCGAAGACGCAAAGGAAGCGTCGGTCATTCTCAATGTCGCGCTGACAAAACGGAACGAAGTCCCGATGTGCGGCGTGCCGTATCACGCGGCCCAGGGTTACATCGCGAAATTGATCAAAGCAGGCCGGCGAGTTGCGGTTTGCGATCAAACGAGCGAGCCCCAGCCCGGGAAAATTGTTTCGCGCGACATCACGCAAATCATCAGCGCCGGCACGGTGAGTGAATTGCATTTGCTCGACGCCAAGCGCGCGAACTATCTCGGGGCGATTTACGTCGGCGAGGAAAACTTCGGATTCGCCTATGCCGATCTGACCACCGGCGAGTTTCGGCTGAGCCAAGCGCAAGATCGACAAGCGCTCCTTGACGAGCTCGCGCGAGTGGCGCCATCGGAGTTGCTCGTCAGCGCCGAACAAAAAGAAGCGTTAGGAAAAATCGATCGAGCGATCGAGTACGACAGCTACGCATTTTTGCCGGAGCACGCGAGCTTCACGTTATGCGAACATTTTCAGGTCAAATCGCTCGACGGATTCGGCTGCGCACAGATGACGCAGGCGGTCGCGGCCGCGGGCGCGATCGTTCATTACCTGAAACATCAGCTCCGCCGGAAAATCGACCATCTTCGCTCGCTGAAATGCGATGCGCCGACGGATTACGTTTTATTGGATGCCGCCACCCAAAATAATCTCGAGTTGGTCGAATCACGCGGCACGCGCGACACCAGTTTGCTCGCGGTACTCGATCGAACATCGACGCCGATGGGCGCGCGAAAGTTACGGTCGTGGATTTTGCAACCGTTGCGCGACCTGAACGAGCTCGGATGCCGGCAGCAGATGATCGCGAATCTTTTGCAGGAGCCGGACCTGCTCGACTCGATTCGCACCGAATTGAAATCGATCCGCGATATTGAACGCGCGGTTGGTCGATTGAGCCAGGCATCAGGAAACGCGCGCGATCTGGTGGCGCTGAAAACGTCGCTCGAACAAATCCCGAAGCTGAAGGCGGAATTGCACAAGCTGCTCGATCGACTCGCGTTCGGCGCAAAGCGCGTCAATAAGCCTGGCGAAGTCGAACTGCTCGCGCAACGAATGCAAAACGAGATCCAGGAAATGCCTGCGCTGGCCGAGAAATTGTCCAAAGCGTTGGTGGACGATCCCCCGCTGCTCTTGAAGGAAGGCGGAATTTTTCGCGACGGTTACGACGTCGATCTCGATCAGCTGCGAAACGCCTCACGCGACGGCAAAAACTGGATCAGCCAGCTTCAAGAGCGCGAAATTGTGGCGACTGGAATCAAATCGCTCAAGGTCCGCTATAACTCCGTCTTCGGTTACTTCATTGAGGTGACAAAATCCAATCTTGCAAGCGTGCCCGAGCATTACACGCGAAAGCAGACGACCGTCGGCGGCGAACGTTTCATCACGCCCGAGCTCAAAGAGATGGAAGGAAAAATTCTCGGAGCGGACGAGCGGGCGCGCAATCTCGAATACGAGCTCTTCCAAAAATTGCGCGAAGAAACATTGCGCGAGCTCGGACCGATCCAGCGCACCGCGGACGCGATCGCGACTGTCGATGTAATTTGCTCGCTCGCAGAAACCGCGCGGCTTTTCAATTATTCCAGGCCGACACTGAACGAGTCGTTGCGATTGGTGATCAAGGATGGCCGCCATCCGGTGCTCGATCAAAATCTGGTCGAAGAAAAATTCGTCCCGAACGACACGACGCTTGATGGCGATGGAATGCGCCTCGCGATCGTAACCGGGCCGAACATGGCCGGCAAATCAACTTACATTCGCCAGGTGGCGTTGATCGTCTTGATGGCGCAAACCGGCAGTTTCGTTCCGGCCGCGAGCGCGGAGATTGGACTGGTCGATCGAATTTTCACGCGAGTTGGCGCGAACGATGATCTCGCGCGCGGCCAATCGACGTTCATGGTCGAGATGAACGAAACTTCGAACATCGTGAACAACGCGACCGAGCGCAGTCTGGTCATTCTCGACGAAATCGGGCGCGGAACATCGACATTCGACGGCCTGTCAATCGCGTGGAGCGTGGCGGAATTTCTTCACGATAAAATCAAAGCGCGCACATTATTTGCGACGCATTATCATGAGCTGACTAAACTCGCGACTGAGCGCAAAGGCGTCTGCAATTACAACGTTGCGGTGCGCGAATGGAACGAGCAGATCATTTTCCTGCGCAAAATCGTCCCTGGTGGCGCGGACAAAAGCTACGGTATCCAGGTCGCGCGCCTGGCCGGTCTGCCGAAGGAAATCCTCGATCGCGCCAAAGAAATTCTTTCCCATCTGGAAAACCCAAACGGCGCGGTCGCTGCGGACAAACCGAAAAGGAAGAAGCCGGTCAAGGGCATGCCGCAATCCGAGAAACCGCAATTGGATTTATTATGAGATTGGCAATTATGTTCCTCCCATTTGTCGCAAGCGCACTCGCGCAGGCAGCCGAGCCAACGCCAACCCCTAAGCCGACGCCCCCCGTTGATTCGCGCGTGCATCTGCGCGTCAAATTCCCGGCGTCGCAACGCGAGTTTCATATTGGCGAGGTTATTCCGATCCAACTCTTTTTCAGCAGCGACGCGCGGAAAACATTCCAGGTGGACGAGGCGACGTACGATCGCAGCGGACGCATGAACCACGAGCATTTCCAAATAATTCCGGCGACCGGATGGCGCGATCCGATTCCGCCAGAAGCATTTTCATTTATAGGCGGCGGCTTAACGAATGCCGACTATCTAACGGGCAAGCCGTGGGAGATTCAGCTGAACCTGAATGAGTGGGTGCGCTTTGACGAGCCCGGAGAATATCGCCTCACTGTATTTAGCAATCGTCTTTCCGTTTACAACGGCGCTAGCGAGTACGGCTCGTCAGGAGTGACGGCGAAATCGAACGCGATCAAGTTTAAGATCATTCCAGCAGACTCTGAATGGCAAAAACGAACGCTTGACCGAGCAATTGGGACATTGAAAAAGGCGAAGCCTCATTCAGAACAGGAAGACGCCGCATGGACAACCCTTCGTTATCTTGGCACTCCGGGAGCTGCAGTAGAACTCGCCAAACAATTGGGAACACAGCGAGCGCACACTTTTGGGTCGGACATAATCTACGGCTTGATTGCGTCGCCGGCGCGCGATGCCGCGCGCGATGCCGTGGAAAAGGAAATCGCGAATCCTGATCGCGCGATCGACGGTACTTTTCTTTTTACACTACAGTGGTTGTATCTCGGGGCGAATCCAACGCAGGAAGAACAAAACGCAGCGCGAGCAAAGGCGGTTCAGCAGTTGATTGCAGCCCTTCCGACCAAGCGCGGTGCTGCGTTAGGGCCGAGTCTGACGCTGGCGTTTGATGAAGTTTCTGCAAACGAATCCACTTCCCCAGAACTGGTCGCGAAACTTCGAGATCAGATCGTCGGAACTCTCGATCAACTCCACCTTGACGAACAGATGTCTTTGCTGGGCGACAATTGGGAAAAAATACGTAGTCCAGCTTTGGTTCCGAGTCTTAAGAAGCTGGCCACAGCGAAAGCGGACGAACTGAAGAAGCGCGAGGAAGATTTTTGGAGCGCGGGGAACGTATCGGCTCTGGCGTTGCAACGTTGGTATGAGTTGGCACCTGAGGAAGCGAGACCATTCGTTTTGCAAGAAATCACGAAGCCCGTGCCGCGCTACGGGGCGAGAGCACTTGGTTTTCTACCAGACAAGTCGCTGCCTGAGGCGGAAGAACAGTTAGCGGAAAATTTGCTGCATGCAAAAGATTTCGACGGACTCCATCGAATCATATCGCTCGTCGTGCGATATGCAACGCCGACAGTCTATCCCAAAATTGCGAACGCCGTTGACGCAAAACCTGATTCGTTCGGTTCGTGGTGGGCACCGGAGATTTTTGCCTATTTACTGAAGATCAATCCCACAGAAACAGAAGCACGCATGGAAAAGACTCTCTCCTTAATGCGCAACGACGAATTTGGCTATGACCCCGACTTTTTCGGAACGATCGCGCGAGCTTATTACGACCCTGTGTTGGAACGTGTGGCGATTCGACACTTGAGTGATTCGCGTATCAAGCTGGAAATGACGGCAGTGAGGTTCTTAGGGGCGTATGGCTCACCGGCGGCCGAACAACCTCTTTTGCGGCGTTACGAGAAGTGGAATCGTGATTGGTCCGAAAAAGTTTCGAAGGATCACAATATTAGTTGGACCGACAGTCCGTTGGAGAGTCAAAAAAGGTTGGGTGAATATCTCTTAGAAGCGTTGGCCGGGGGACAAGGCTGGCTTTATGGGCCGATTGAACTGCAACGTTTAAAGGAGATGAATAAAATCTCTACCTTTCGAGCGAAGATTGACGCGCTCAAGGAGGCTTGGAGCAAGCAGCCGTTTTCCGTTACCGTTTCCATTATTACAGAGGATCGCTTCCACGGTAACGTTGCCCAATTTAAGACGCCGACTTTCGAGTTGCTGAAGCAAAAGCTGGCCCAATTTCCGGCGGGCACCACTTTCACGATCACGTTTTACGACAATCAGAACAAGAAAGAACGAGAGCTATTAGAGGATGTTCGGACGTTTTTGCGGGAGCGACGTTATTCAGTCGCAGAGCAAAAGGCCTGATGAGAGACCCAATGCCCGTTAAGACTGAAAAAGAACTGAACGAAGCGCAGCGCGCGCTGTGGCTAAAGGCGCTGGCGGCGATGGAGATGCGGAACTTTGGTTACGCGATTTCCCTTTTGCAGGGAATTTTGAAACAGGAGCCGCAGTTTTTGACCGGCCGCCAATTGCTGCGCCGGGCGGAGGTCACGAAGCAGAAAGCCGGCAAGAAAAGTTTCTTCAACATCTCGACGGCGCCGATCGCGGTGATGAAAGCGCAACGCGAGATCAAGAAAACGCCGGCCCACGCGATCGAGATGATCGAAAAAGTTTTGGAAGATGAACCGTACAATCGCCAGGCTAACCTGGCGTTGAAGGAAGCAGCCGTCGCGGCGGGCTGGCCGGAGATCGGGGTATTCGCGCTCCAAACGTTGCTCGAGGAAAATCCGCGGGACGTGAAAGTGTTGCACGAGCTCGGCCTGCTTCACCATCAGATGGGGCAAAGCGATCAAGCGGTCGAAGTTTACAGCAAGATCACCGAGATCGATCCGCTGGACGCGAACGCGTTGCGTCTGGGAAAGGATGCGTCCGCGCGCGCGTCGATGAGCAGCGGCGGTTGGGCGCAGGCCGAAAGTTACCGCGAGCTGATCAAGGACAAGGAGGTCGCGATTTCCCTCGAGCAACAAAGCCGGATGCAACTGACTGGCGAAGCGCTCGATCAGCAGATCGCGGAATTGGAAGCTCGTCAGCGCGCCGAATCGACGAGTGTCGATCTTCCACGAAAGCTTGGCGCGCTTTACGAACAAAAGGACGATCTAGAGGCGGCGATCAAATCGTATCAGCGCGCGGCCGAGCTGACCAGAAGCAGCGACGCCGGTTTGATCCGCAAAGTTTCGGACTTAAAAATGCGCGCGGCGGAACGTGAGATCGTCGCGCACGAGGAATTCCTGGCCGGCCATCAGAAGCAGGACGCAGTTTACGCCAAGAAAACGGAAGAGCTTCAGACGGCGAAAAAGAAGCGCGCTGAAATATTGATCGAAGAAGCGAAGAAACGAGTGGACCGAAACCCGACGGACTTGCAATTGCGCTTTGAACTGGGCGAGCACCTGTTGAACGCGGAACGGTTCCGTGAAGCGGTGCCGGAATTGCAACGCGCCAGACAAAACCCGAATGCGCGTTTGAAGGCGATGAATCTTCTCGGCGTTTGTTATCGCGAGTTGGGAATGCTCGACCTGGCGATGAAGCAATTCGAGGATGCGGCGAAGGAGATTTTGACGATGGACGCGACGAAAAAGGAGATCGCTTACAATCTGGCTGTGGTTTACGAAAAGATGGGCGAGCGCGAGAAGTCGCTTAATTGCATGAAGCAGATTTACGAGGCGGATTACGGCTACAAAGACGTGGCCGAGCGGGTCGAGAGTTCTTACAAAAAAGGCGGAAACTAGCCGCGGCGAGTTGGTGGTCGATCTTGCCGAATTGAATGACTGGCTTGGGCGCACGTCCAAAGCGCTGACAAGATGCGAACCTCTGATGCCGAGTACGGCACTCAACCCGCAAAACCTATGAACAAAGATGTTATACTTTCACGAATCGCGGTCGTGGCGGTGACGCTCGGATCGCTTTGCCTAGCTACCACCAGTCACGCGCTTGGCTACCCGCCGTTGCGGACCGGCGCCAATCAGGATGCTCCAAAAGCGACTGCATCTCCGGCAAAGGGCGCGGCCCCGGCCAAAGCTGGCGGCAAACTCAGCGCGACGGACAAAAACTTCATTATGAATGCAGCCAAAGGCGGCATGATGGAAGTTGAAATGGGCAAAGTGGCGTCGCAAAACGCCCAGAGTGCCGATGTGAAAAAATTCGGAAACCGAATGGTGACCGATCATTCCAAGGCAAACAACGAGCTGATGGCGCTGGCCAAAGAAGAAGGCGTCACGCTCCCAGGCGCGAAAGCTCCCGGCAAATGGAAATCAGACAAGGCCTACATGGATGACATGGTAAAAGATCATCAGGCGGATCTGGCCGAATTCCAAAAGGAAGCCCAAAGCGGAACTGATCCCGATTTAAAAGCCTTCGCGGCCAAAGGCGCGAAAATGGTGAGCACGCATCTTAAGCTTGCCCAGGAGACGCAAGGGAAGCTGAAGTAACAACCACGAGATAGTTTCGAGCGCGGCGCGCTTTAACGGGCGTGCCGCTTTTTTTGGCTGGCATCCGCAGCGCAACCGCCTAACGCTTTCGGCGGATGCGGAAGACAAAGATCATTTGCACACTCGGTCCGGCAACGGAAAAACCGGAAACGATCCGCCAATTGGTCGCCCGGGGCGCGGACGTTTTTCGTTTAAACATGAGTCACGCCCAACATGACTGGGTTCGAGAAATCGTCCCGCGGATTCGCAAGATCGCGGCGGAATCGAAACGATCGATTGGCATTTTGCTCGACACCCAAGGTCCGGCAATTCGAACCGGCCCAGTGAAAACGCCGCTTGAGTTGAAGAAGGGCGACTCACTCGAATTCACTGTCCGCGGCGTGAAAAAAACAGAGAAGAAATCGGTCTCGGTGAATTACGACAAGTTCGTCGATGACATCAGCGTCGGCGACAGCATTCTGGTTGATAACGGGTTGATCAAGCTCCAGGTGCTCGAAAAGAAAAAAGACCGGGTCATTTGCAAAGTGATCACTCCGGCGCCGCTCGGATCGCGAAGGCACATTAATTTACCGGGCATCCACGTCAGTCTGCCGGCCTTGACCAAGAAAGACATCGCGGATGTGACGTTGGGCGCGCAGCTCGGTGTCGATTTTGTCGCCTTGAGTTTTGTGCGCAAGCCGAGCGACTTGATGGAGCTTCGTAATTTGCTCGCCCGCAAGAAGAGCAAAGCCTGCGTTCTGGCGAAGATCGAAGATCAATCGGCCGTCCATTCGATCGAAGATATCATTCGCGAGGCGGACCTGGTGATGATTGCGCGGGGCGATCTTGGGATCGAAGTGCCGATGGAAGAATTGCCAATCATTCAGCGCCGGATCGTGAAAAGTTGCATCCGCCTCGGCAAGCCGGTGGTAGTCGCGACTCACATGCTTGAGTCAATGATCAAGAACCGCGTTCCAACACGGGCCGAAATTACTGATGTCGCGAACGCTGTCTTCGAGCAAGCGGATGCGATCATGTTGAGCGGCGAAACCAGCACCGGATTGTATCCGGTCGAGTGTGTGGAGGTCCTGAACCGCGTGGCGACGCGTATTGAGCGAAGTGGCGGAGCCGGTTATGCCCAGGACGCCATCCTCGAAGATAATCGACAGAAAACCGTGGCCTCCGCAGTGGTGCTGGCCAATTCGCTCACCAGATCAAAGCTGATCGTCTTCACCCGGCATGGAACAATGGCGCGCAACACCTCAAATCTTCGCCCTGAGCACTCCACAATTTTTGCTTACACCCCAAGCGAAGTAGTGCGCCAGCAATTGTCGATCTGCTGGGGCGTGTGCGCGCAACGGATTGAATTCAGCGACGAGGATCCCAATGAGACGATTGAGACAGCCGCCAAATTTTTGAAGGACCAAAAGCTCGTCACCCGCGGCGATAATCTTGTCGTAATCAGCGATGTCCAAGCCCGCGGCGAACGGATCGACTGCGTTCTATTGCGAACGATAAAATAAAAACGCGCGGATTTCTCCGCGCGTTTCAAAGTAACAGATGTCGATCTTGCGTTACGCTTCGACCGGCAGTTCGACGTCGATCGGCTTTTCCTTCTTGCTCAAGGCACGGCGCAACTTCGACAGCGCAATGTTTTGCAGCTGACGAATACGCTCGCGGGTAACGCCGAACTTCTTGCCGACTTCCTCGAGGGTCTTCGGTTTGCCGCCGTCGAGACCGAAGCGCTGGAAAATGATCTTCTTCTCGCGGTCGTCGAGAACGTCGAGCAGACCGCCAACTTCGTTGCGCAGGTTTTTGTCGCGCAACAGTTCGAATGGCGTCTGCGCGTCCTCGTCACCAACGATCTCGCCAAACTCGGTTGAATCGTCGTCGCTGATCGGCGCGTCGAGAGAAGCGGGGCGAATCGAAACCGTCTTCAACTGCGAAACTTTACCCGAAGCGATTCCGATTTCCTCGCCAAGCTCATCGTCAGTCGGTTCGCGGCCGAGTTCTTCGCTCATTTGCAGCGAGACCCGGCGCATTTTGGAAATCTTGTCCACGAGGTGCACCGGCAACCGAATCGTCTTCGACTGGTTCGCAAGCGCGCGCTTGATCGATTGTTTGATCCACCATGCGGCGTAAGTGCTGAGCTTACCACCTTTGGCGGGATCGAAGCGCTCGACCGCCTTCATCAAACCGATGTTACCTTCCGAAATCAGGTCCAACAGCGGCAGGCCAAGGTTAGCGTAATCGTGCGCAATCTTGACCACCAAACGCAAATTGGAGCGAATCATGAGCGCACGCGCCTCCCGATCGCCCTTTTTGATCTTGGCGGCGAGCTCGATCTCCTGCTGCGGGGTCAAGAGCGGAATTTGCCCGATCTCGCGCAGGTAAATTTTTATTCCGGTATCGCTATCTTCGGCGGCCATATAACCTCTCTTCATGGGAAACTGGGGGCTGATCCGACCAACTGCCGGCTTTTGTGTTCGTGGCTGGCTCCTTAATCGGATTTCTTAACATCAGGGAAACTACTTAACAAGGTTAAATATTCGGAATACTGACAGTATTCGGTCGGGGGATGTTCAATCTTTCTCAACATATGCGCGGGGAGCGCTTTTTCGTCGCTTCAACCCCTCAAAATCTTGGACATTTGCCGCTTTTCGGCGTTGCAATTTTTTGTAAACCTCCAGGCAATCAGTTCCCCCCATGCTGGCAAAGATTTATTCAGCCGCCGTTTATGGCGTTGACGCCTACGAAGTGGAAATCGAGGTCAACTTAGGGCCCGGCAAACCGGTGATGGTGATCGTCGGTTTACCGGATGTGGCCGTAAAGGAGAGCAAGGACCGGGTTTGGACTGCCATCGCCAACAGCGGTTACCGGCCATCTCGCAAACGGACAACCGTTAACCTCGCGCCCGCCGACATTAAAAAGGAAGGGCCCAGCTTTGATCTCCCAATCGCCCTCGGCATGATCGCGGTTAGCGAAGGACTCAACACAACCGCGTTCGAAAAATTCAGTTTCGTTGGCGAGTTAGCACTTGATGGCAGTGTGCGTTCGGTCAAAGGCGTGCTTACAGCCGCACTAGAAGCGAGACGACGTGGAAAACAGGCGCTCTTCGTTCCGGAAGCGAACGCGCTCGAAGCCGCGATGGTCAACAAGATCGACATCTACGGTGTTCAGAACTTGCGCCAGACATTTCAATTTCTGCGCGGCGAGCTCCCGCTTTTACCGACGCGCGGCGATCTCACCGGATTTTTCGCAACCCATCAAACTTACGATGTCGACTTTTCCGACGTGAAAGGACAGGCCCACGTCAAACGCGCCATCGAGGTCGCAGTCGCCGGCGGTCACAACATCTTGATGATCGGGCCGCCCGGTTCCGGCAAATCGATGTTGTCGAAACGAATCGCGACAATTATTCCCCCAATGTCGCTCGATGAAGCGATCGAGACCACGAAGATCCATAGCATCGCCGGATTTCTGGACGGCGAAAAATCCTTCGTCGCAACGCGGCCGTTTCGTTCGCCGCACCACACGATCAGTGACATCGGACTTCTCGGCGGCGGCGCGTTTCCAACTCCGGGCGAAGTGAGTCTCGCCAACAACGGCGTTTTGTTTCTCGATGAGTTGCCGGAATTCAAACGCTCTGCGCTCGAAGTGATGCGACAGCCGCTCGAAGACGGAAAGGTTACCATCTCGCGCGCGGCAGGGAGTTTAACTTTTCCAAGTGAATTCATGTTGGTGGCGGCAATGAACCCCTGCCCTTGCGGATATTTCGGCGATCTCAAGCGCGAATGCCGTTGTAGTCCGATTCAAGTGCAACGGTATCGTCAGCGAATCTCGGGGCCCCTGCTCGATCGGATCGATCTTCATATTGAAGTACCGGCGGTGGAGTATCGTGACGTATCAAGCGAGCGCACGGAGGAAGCCTCAGCTGCGATCCGCGAACGCGTCGCGCGCGCCCGGCAGAAACAACATCAGCGACTTGCCCGCGACGCGAAGACCAACTGCAACGCGCGCATGACGACGCGGCATTTGAAAACGCATTGCAAATTGAGCGCCGATTCCCAGGAATTGATCCGCATAGCGATGACCGAGCTAAATTTGAGCGCCCGCGCTTACGACCGGATCCTCAAAGTCTCCCGCACCATCGCCGACCTCGACGACAAGATCGACCCGCCTTCGCCAACCGCCAGTCCGGCTCGGACCTACGGTGAGGCAAGCATCCTGCCCGAGCACGTGAGCGAAGCCATTCAGTATCGCACCTTCGATCGGACGCTCTGGATTTGAAACGATTTTGTGGGAATGTTGAATCCGAATTGGGATCGGCGGCGTCTAATTATAGAAGGAAGCGGAGATGAAACCGAGATCCGAAGATTGTCACGGAGGCGGGCCTCTTCATCGCGGAAGGCGAGTCTTCCCAATTACCGACTGCAACTATCAGGCTTTCTCGCTCGACCGATTCCGCGGCGGGCTACCCGACAAACCGGCCCCTTCGTTTCTGAACATCAGTCGCGAGTATTTTCGCTATGAGGCGCGGCGAAATTTTTTGGCGGAGGCCGCCTTCTTTCTCGCCTTTGCCGCTATTCTCGTGTTGACGTTCATCAGCGGCGCAATGGTCATCATTCATTTCCTCAATCTCCCCGAGGCCTGATTCGAACCGGGAAAATGCGGAATAGCCAGTGGCCTTTTCTCGTCGTCTCCGGGTTAATGCTCTTTTCGGGCTGGGGCTGTCGCCAGGCTGCCGACGGCACTTTGGAGGAAATGATCGACAATCGTTATCCGATCGAGCCGACCGCCACTCTTAAGATAAGCAATAGGGCCGGGTCGATCCGAGTCTATGGAGCCGGAGGCGACACCCGCGAGGTCCGCGTGGAAGCAGTCAAAAAGGCCTATAGCGCGGAACGGTTGAAGGCCATTTCGATGCAGATTTCCGCGAAACCGGATTCGATCACGATCAAGACCGTCTATCCGGACGATTCGAAGACCGGTTTCTCCGATCGGTCCGGCACGGTCGACTACGTGATTGTTGTTCCGCAAAGCATGCAGATCTCGGAACTCAGACTCGAGAACGGCGAAGTGCTGTTGGAAGAAATACGGAGTGGTGAAGCGCACGTCTCTCTCGGCAACGGGCGATTGTTCGCGCACAATTGCTTCGGCAATCTCGATCTCCACCTCAAAACTGGAAATCTCGCGATCGTTTACGAATGGTGGGAGGAAGAGGAGTTCTCAATTCGTTCGAGCATCGAGGACGGCAACGCCTTCGCTTACATTCCGAGCGACGCCTCGTTTCATCTCATCGCAAGCACCGCGACCGGACAAATCGGCAACGATTTCGAGACGAAAGAGAACCGGCACGCCGAACCCGTAAGGAAGATCAACATGATGGTCGGTGACGGCGGGAAAACGACCTTTCAATTCGAAAACCAGGATGGAAACATCAAGATCAGCGAACATAATCCGTAGCCATGCCCTCGTTCGACATCGTTTCCGAAGTTGATAAACAGGAACTCGACAACGCGCTCAACCAGGCGCGCAAAGAACTCACAACGCGTTTCGATTTAAAAGACGCGAAGACCGAGATCGTTCAGGAGAAAGACAAGATCGTTCTTTCGGCCGATGACGCGAACCATCTCCGCGCCCTTCGCGAAATCGTGATTGGCAAACTCTCCAAACGCGGCGTGGATCTGCGAAATGTGAAACAAGAAGAGCCCGCGCTCTCGTCCGTCGGCCACGCGCGCCAAGAACTCACGATCCAGCAAGGTTTGGAGGGCGACAAAGCGAAGGAAATCATCCAGGCGATCAAAGGCGGCGGCTTCAAGGTCCAGAGCCAACTGCAAGATCGACAAATTCGAGTGACCGGAAAAAAGAAAGACGAACTTCAGACCGTGATCCAGTTCGTCCGCGGCCGCGATTTCGGCGTAGCGACGAATTTTAAAAATTTCAGAGATTAATTTAGAGACGCTCGGTTTTCACCAAAACCGAGTCGCCGGCTTCCCTAGGTCGGCTCGCAAAAAGCTCGCGACCTCCCGCCGTAGAGTTCGCGCCCTACGAACCGCTAGCCGCCCTGCACCGGCGGCATGATCGCGATCTCTTCGCCGGATTTCAGTTTGTGATTGCGATCGACGAACTCGACGCCGGTACCAATGAGGATCGCTTTATCATGCGCGCGAAGCGCCGGTTTGAGCGCGTAAACTTTCTCGAGTAATTGCCCGACCGTCGATCCTTCCGCCAGATCGACTTCGAATCGCGGTGTTCCGGCCAGGTCTCGCAGCTGGGCGAATAATTGTACGCGCACCTTCATCTCAGCGATCAACTTGTCACCGGTCCGTGTCACTCGTCACTGCTTTTGATCAGATCTTTTCGGAGCACGCCGATGCACGGCAGATTGCGATAGCGCTCGTCGTAATCGAGTCCGTAGCCGACGACGAATTCATCTTCGATCTCAAAGCCGAGATAATCGGCATCGACCGCCCGTGCCCGCTGCTTTTTTTTGCTCAGGAGCACGCAAACTTTAATGCTACGCGGTTTGGCAGTCTGGAGCTTTTCGCGAATAGCCGCGAGGGTGTTTCCGCTGTCGAGGATGTCGTCGAGAATTAGAATGTGCCGATTCTGCACATCAGGGAGCGCGATCTGTTTGAAGATGACTTCGCCGCTGGTTTGCGCTTTGCCGTGATAACTCGCGACGCTGAGACAATCGAGTTTCAGCGGAAGCGGAATGCGACGTAACAAATCGGCCATGAACATGAGGCTGCCGTTCAAAACTGCGATGACGGTCAATTCCTTTCGGGCGTAGTCCTTTGAGATTTGCGCTGCGATTTCGTCGAGCCGACTCAATATGGTCGTCTCGTGAAACAAAACGCGATCCAGGTCGCCTTGCACTGACTAATATTAGGCCACTTTGCCGCCAAAAGATCAACGTGCGACTGCCAATCCGGCAGGTGCTAGTTTTTTATTCATGCGGGTGCGTCAGGAGAAGATCGATATCTCAACGAAAGGCAAAGGCACCTACGAGATCACCGACGAGATTCAGGAGAAGATCGACAGCAGCAAAATCAAAAACGGGACCGTCGCTGTATTCGTCCAACACACCAGCTGTAGCTTGACCACGATGGAAAACGCCGCGCCGTCCGCGCGACGCGACGTGGAAAGATTCTTCGACAAACTCGTGCCTGAGAATGCGGATTACGAGCACGACGACGAAGGCCCGGACGATATGCCGTCACACATTCGCATGGTCCTGACGCGATCGAGCGAAACGGTGCCGATTGTCGATGGCAGGATGCAGCTCGGCACCTGGCAGGGAGTTTTTTTGTTCGAGCATCGCCGCGATCCACATCGGCGGAAAATCTCACTCACAATTATCGGCGAGTAAGATCAGTGGACCGTAACGGCCACTACGGCACGTTCTCGATTGTCACCCGCGCGTGCGACGGCGACCCGATCCGATAATGTTTTCCGCCGAGCACGTTGAACACCACGAACTCAAAGGAGCGAGGATCGTCATCGTAAAGCGAGTGCAAGGTCAGGGTTTGCGTCGCTTGTCCGGCCGGAATGATCACTTGTCCCCGCCGAGTGAATGAACCCAAAACGATAAAATCGAACCCGTTGAACGCGGTTCCGGTCAAAGCGACGTTGACCGTTAGTTGGCGCGATGATGGCGGCGAAATTGTCAGGGTGATCGTCGAATCCTCCGCCTGGTTCGTGATCTCACTTGGCGAAGCGGAAACGCTGATGACTGATTGCGCAGGCAACAAGCCCGCACCGAGAAACATTGCCAGGCCAAGCAGAATCAGAGCGAAACAAAGCGATCGCGTTTTCATGACATTCTATTTTAGAAAGAGAACGTCGATTCCTAAAGAAGATTTTCAGGGCCTTTAGTCGTACATCGCATCGACCAGACGCAGCGATTTCTCACTGGGCAGCACCGATGGTTCCATTTGATTCATGACATAAGCAAAAGCGATTCTATTTTCCGGATCGGCGAACGCGTTGCTGCCGCCGGCGCCGGGCTGACCAAAAGCGAATGCTGATTTTCCAAATCTTTTTCGCGGCGCGTCTTTTGAATCCTTCATGAATCCGGCGGAAAATGCAGTCGGGATTTGAAACACGCAATCCGTTCCATCCGTCAACGCCGTCGTCATCCATCTTAGCGTTTTCTCAGAAAAAAATAACCGCCCGTCCGGCTCGGACCCGGCGTTGGCCAACATCGCGTAAAACTTGGCCAACGAATTCGCGCTCCCTATTCCACCAAGCGAAACAATCGACATTTCTCGATTTTCCGGTTTGTTCATTTCGCTCACCGCATTCAAACCGCGAGGCGAAGTGAAAACTTTGTGCGCGAACGTTCCGCGCGTGGCCGCATCTCGATAGAATTGTTTCGGCTCGGGCGGTTTTCCCGCCTTCGGCGGGACCATCGTCGCGACGCGCGCGTTTTCTTTTTCGGGCAACCCGATCCAAAGATCGAGATCAAGCGGCTCGGCAAAAACTTTTCGCCAATATTCCGAGATTCGTATGCCTGAAATCCGCCGGCCGACTTCGTCCAAAAGAAATCCGAACGTGCGCGCGTGATAACCGTGCGCCGTCCCAGGCGGCCAGTTCGGCTCCTGTTTCTCGAGCGCGTCGATGACCGCGGTGTAGTCCAGAATATCAATTTCTCGATCCAACGCCGCGAGCCCGGCCTGATGCGAAAGCAATTGCGCGAGCGTGATTGTTTCTTTTCCTGACTGCACGAATTCCGGCCAGAATTCCCCCACTCTTCGCTCGATGTCGATCTTGTGTTCCTGCAACACGTGCAACAAACACGCGCCGCCAATCCCTTTGGTGGCCGACCAAATCAAAACGAGCGTGTCATCCGTCCACGGCTGTTCGCGGCGTGCATCCCGGAATCCGCTGTGAAGATCGAGAATCCGCTTTCCGTTTTGCCAGATTGAAACCGCCGCGCCGAGCTCGCCGAACTTTTCGAAGTTTTCTTTAAACAACGGTTCGACGCGCGCGCGCAGTTCGTCGGCATCCAGTTGCATTAAGGCAACATGGAGGGACGACCTCCGTGTCGTCCACATTTTCTTCGGACGCGACAGAGCGCGTCCCTCCAATCAGATCAGTCCTTTGACTGACTTCAGATCGGGATCCTTCTTCGCGATGTCGCGAAAAGATGGATCCATTTTGAAACTGGTCAGCAGATGGACCTGCGCCGATTTCGGATTTCCGAGAAGGGCGTCGTAGCAGCCCATATTATAAAAATAAATGGGCTCGCGCAGGAGGGCGACCGGGCCTTTCATCAAAAGTTTTTTGGCCTGGAGCGTTTTCCCGAGCTCATGCAAACAAAAGCCGGCGTGGAGATATCCTGCGGTGCAATGTGGTGCGACACGGCAGAGTTTTCGGCTGACTCGCAACGCGCTCGCCCATTTTTTCTCGCGCATCAAATGATGAAGGCGCAATTGCAGGACCTCCGGCCTTTCCTGGGCCGTTTTTTCGATCGCGTTAAGCTCGACGATAGATTCGCGATTCATGCCCAGTTCGGCATACCCGGCCGCTGCCCTCAATCGCCATTCAAAGTCCACTTCTCCCTTTAAGCAGGGAGCTTGCCAACGGGGCCTTCCACGCCCCCCGGAGGTCGCGGTTCCAAAGGAGAGTCCCGCCGTGGCTAGGGGAGCAATTTCTCCAGCTCGCCCAGCCGCCGCCCGAACAATTTCAATGTGCTCTCGATCGGCGCCGGCGTCGTCATGTCGACGCCTGCCGCTTTCAGAGTTTCGAGCGGAAACCTCGATCCGCCAGATCTCAAGAATCCGAGATACGCCTCCACCGCGCCGCCTTCGCCGCTCAGGACTTTTTGCGAAAGCGCGACCGCTGCCGAAATCCCGGTCGCATATTTATAAACGTAAAACGCGCCGTAGAAATGCGGGATGCGCAGACATTCCAATTCCAATTGTGGATCGAGCACGAAATTCTCTGCGAAATATGCGGCAAGGAGCTTGTGGTATTCGTTTTTGAAAACGTCGAGCGTCAATGCGTCGCCGCTTTCCTCGATCTCGTGAATCACCTTTTCGAATTCGGCGAACATCGTTTGCCGGTAGAGCGTGCCGCGAATGTCGTCGAGCTGGCGATTGATGATGTAGGCGCGCATTTTTGGATCGCGTGTTTGCTCGAGAAGATGATGCGTCAGCAATTCCTCGTTGAATGTCGACGCGACCTCAGCCAGGAAAATCGGATAATCGTAATCCTGATACTTCTGCGATCTCTGCGAGAACCAGGTGTGCATCGAATGCCCCGCCTCATGGGCAAGCGTGTAAACGTCGGCGAAGACGTCTTCCTTGTAATTCATTAAGATGTATGGCGGTGCGCTGAAGCTGCCCGACGAAAACGCGCCGCTCCGCTTGCCTTTTGTTTCGTAACGATCGCACCAGCGCGAATTTCGCAGACCTTCGCGCAGGGCATCGACATATTCTTTTCCGAGCGGCTTCAACGCGGTCACGACCTGATCGACCGCTTCGTCGAACGAAATCTTTGTTTCAATCTCGGCCACCATCGGCACGTAGGTGTCGTAGTGGTGAAGCTCGTCTAATTTCAAAACGCGCCGGCGCAGTTCTAAATAACGAAAAAGCGGCGCGAAATTCGCGCGGACCGATTTGATCAGGTTTTCGTAAACCGAAACCGGCACGTCATCCGGAAACAATGCGCCTTCGAGTGAGGAAGAATAATTTCGGGCGCGCGCGCGAAACACGTCGGCCTTCACCGAATACGCCAACGAAGAAGCGAGCGTGTACTGGTGGTCTTGAAACTCGACATAGAACTGTTCGAACGCGCGTTTCCGCAGAGCGGGGTCGCGTTTTACCAAAAACGAGCTGAACGAGCTCTGGGTGAGCGGTTTTTCGCGGCCAGATTCATCCGTGAGCACGCCGAACTTCATGTCGACATCAGTGAGCTGCGAGAAAGTGCCGTCGTATCCGTTCAGCGCCGCCGCCCCGAGCGCCATGATTCGTTCCTCCGCTTCGGAAAGCACGTGCGGCTTCATTCGCCGAATTTTGCGAAGCCTGATCCGCCAGTCGGCCAATGCAGGATCGACCACGAACTTTTCAAACGTCGCGTCGTCGATCGCCTGGATTTCCGGAACCACAAAGGCGAAGGCTTCGCCGATTTTAGTGAACAGATTTTGGATCTGCCCAACTCGTGCCAGGTATTCGGTATTCGCGCTGTCTTCGGCCAGCTGAAGCGAAGCAAAGTGATAAAGGCGTTCAAGTTTGAGATCGAGCTCCTTTTCGAACTCCAAGCAGTCCGCGAGATTTTTTTCCGACGCGCCCAGCTTTCCCTTCCACTCCTTGATCCTGGGATAAATCTTTTCAACTGAACGAAAATCTTCCTTCCACTTATCAACGTTCGTGAAAAGATGACTCAGATCCCATTTATCGGATTCGGGAATCTCAGCGCGAGTTGGAACATCCACAGCGGACTCTCGCACAAAGTCCACAAAGGACGCAAAGGGACACGACAACTTTTACCGTCGTGACCGTTGTGCCCTTTGTGTGAGCTCCCTGATTGCCGCGTGGCGAGCGATCTTATGCATCGCTTTTTGCAGGAGTTGTTTTCCCGGCGGAATCTTGTGCCAGGGCGATGCGCCGGACGGATGCGGCAGCGGAATCAAATCGAAAAGGTGACCGGCGCGCTCGGCCGGAAACTTTCGGCCGATCACTTTTTCCAATTTGTCGCATTCGATGAATTGCGTGATCGCGAGTCGCCCGACCGGGATGACCAAGCGCGGTTTCAAAATTTGGATTTCTTCGTTCATCCACGGCGCGCAGTTTCGGATTTCATCCGGCGCAGGAACGCGATCGGTCCCGCCAGGCGCTTTTCCGGGGAAACAACGGCAGACCGCCGCGAAATAAATCTTCGCGCGGACCGCGGCCTCGTTTAGTCCGCAAAATTGTTCAAACCACCGAAACAGTGTTTGGCCGGCAGTGTAAGCGAACGGCCGCTTCAAAGTCGGTTCGCGCGGGCCCGGGGCCTGACCAATGATCATCACATCGCTCACGATCGGGCCGCCGGAGACCGGTGTTGACTTCATTCGTGGGCAACGCCGACATTTTCGCAAGCGCGCGACATGTCGATGTAAGGTGCGCTGTAGAGAGGACGCTGCCATCAGCGTCGGAAGATCGAGAAAATTAGACTCAACACGATGCTGATGATGATGCAGGTGACGATCGGGAAATAAAATGCACCGTGCTCACGTTCGACGCGAATATCGCCCGGCAAGCGGCCGAGCCATTTCGGCGCCAAACCGCTCCACAAAATGAATCCAAGCACGAGCACGACCGCGCCGATGATCATGAGAAATTTCCCGACGTCGTGCATGGTTCGAGAAGGTTGCGCGAAGTGATCGGCCGCACAAGGTTGAGACTGCGATGGCAGTTCAATTCAGGGATTATTACGAAACGCTCGGCGTTTCCAAAACCGCGACCGACGATGAAATCAAGAGCGCGTTCCGAAAACTCGCGCGCAAATATCATCCCGACGTCGCGAAGGACAAAAAAGCCGCCGAAGAAAAATTTAAGCAGATCAACGAGGCCTATGAAGTCCTGAGCGATCCGGACAAGCGCAAGAAATACGATCAGCTCGGCGCGAACTGGAACCAGCCAGGAGGATTTCAACCGCCGCCGCAATGGGGCCAGCAACCGGGCGGCGGGTTTTACCAGTGGGGCGGCGATGGCGGAGGCGGCGTGGAGTTTGAATTCGGCGGGACCGGCTTCAGCGATTTCTTCGAGGCATTTTTCGGCGGCGGACGCGGACGCTCGGCTTTCGGCGGATTTGGTGGGCGGGAAGCGACCGCGGAGCGCGGCGCCGATGTGGAAGCGGACATTTTGGTCACGCTTGAAGAAGCGCTGCACGGATCGACGCGGACGATTTCGCTGCGCCGCGCCGGTTCGAACAAAGTTGAAACCTATCAGGTAAAAATCCCGAAGGGTGTTCATGAAGGACAGCGCATTCGTCTCGCCGGTCAGGGTGAAGCCGGCGCCCGCGGCGGAAAAAGCGGCGACTTGTTTTTGCGCGTGCGACTCGCGAAACATCCGGATTTCTCTGTCGAAGGCAGCGATTTGATTCACGACGTGAAAATCGCGCCGTGGCAGGCCGCTTTGGGGACGGAACTCAAAGTGCCGACATTGGAAGAAAAGGTGAAATTGAAAATTCCGTCGGGAACACAAGGCGGACAGCGCTTCCGGCTAAGAGAACGCGGTTTGCCCAGTGCGTCCGGAAAGCGCGGCGATCTTTACGTAGCCGCCCAAATCCAGATCCCGAAAAAGCTCACAGAACGGGAACGCGAGATTTGGGGCCAACTGGCGAAATTGCACGGAAGCTAAGATCGATCCGCCTTCGCCAAGGCTACGGCGTGCCATGCAATCGAGATCGACATTGGAAAAAATCGACAGCAACATTGTCGTATGAAAATTGCGCTCGGCACCGACCACGCCGGTTTTCGTTATAAGGAAAAAGTGAAAGAACTCCTTACTTCGCTGGGACACGAAGTGAAAGACTTTGGAACGTTCAGCGAAGAGTCGGTCGATTATCCGTTGTTCATTCGCCCGGCGGCGGAAGCGGTTGCGCGCGGCGAATGCGAGCGCGGAATCGTCTTTGGCGGCTCGGGCAACGGCGAAGCGATGACCGCGAACAAAGTGCACGGCGTGCGGTGCGCGCTGTGTTGGAACGAAGAAGTCGCGCGGCTGTCGCGCCAGCACAATGACGCAAACGTGCTCTCGCTCGGCCAGCGAGTGATTCCCGAAGAGATGGCGATGAAAATTGTAGGAACTTGGCTGGAAACTTCGTTCGAAGGCGGGCGCCACGAAAGGCGCGTCGCGCAATTGAATGCGATGTAGTCGAACCGCCGGCCATCTTCTTATATAAAACAGAAAAGGGACGGACCTTTCGGTCCGCCCCCTCCCTGCCTGCGAGCTTCTCCTAGCTCTTTGTTTTTGGGAAATCAGTGGCCGGAACTGTTCTGCGATACGACCTCGTTCAACTTGAAGATCGGCAAGAACATCGCGATCACGATGCCGCCGACGATCACGCCTAGGAAAACAATCAGCATCGGCTCGATCAAAGATGTCAGCGCGTCGAGCATCGCCTCGATTTCTTCGTCCCAGAAATCGGCCATTTTCTCGAGCATGTTGTCGATCTTACCGGTGGCTTCGCCGGCCGAGACCATTCGGAGGAGCATCGGCGGGAAGATCGCTTTCTTCGACATCGCGACCGAGAGGTTGTCACCTTTCTCAACGTCTTCGGCGACGCCCTTGATGCTTTGTTCGACGACGTGGTTCCCCGACGAACCGCCGACAATGTCGAGCACTTCCAAAATCGGGACACCGCTGCGGATAAGTTGCGCGAAAGTCCGGGCAAATCGCGACATGCAGATTTTGTGCACAAGCGGACCGAACACGGGCAGCTTCAATTTCCAGCGATCGGAAAACTTTTTGCCTTTGTCCGAAAACAGAAACGCGCGGAGGCCGAAAATGCCGGCGACAATGCCGAGAACCAAAAAATACCATTCACCACGGACAAACTCGCTGACGTCGATCAGGAACTGCGTCGGCGCCGGCAACTTCGCACCAAAATCCTTGAAGATTTCGCCGAAGATTGGCACCACGCGAACGATCAGGAACGTAGTGATCGCGAAAGCGATGCAAACCACGATCACCGGATAGGTCATTGCCGATTTTACCTTTTTGCGCAAACGAGCGCTCGCTTCGAGGAAGCCGGCGAGACGTTCCAAAATCTCAGCGAGCAAACCGCCGCTTTCACCAGCTTTCACCATGCTGACAAACAAACGGTTAAAAACGCGCGGATGTTTCGAGATCGATTCGTTAAATGTTTCACCGCCCTGCACTCGGGTGGTCACGTCGCTCACGACCTGGCGGAGGCTGCGTTGACGTTTCGGATCGCATTGATCGTAGAGTGCAGTCAAACCCTGGACCAATGAAATACCGGCTTCGATCATGGTGGCGAGCTGACGGGTGAAAAGGACGAGGTCAGTTTCCCTTACTTTGAGAGCGCGCTTACGGGTCTTGCCGGCGATAGCTTTCTTTTGCAGGGACAGCACCATCAGGCCGCGGCTCATCAAGCTAGTGACGGCGTTGTCTTCGTTCAGGGCGTCTTGGATACCGGAGACGATGCGGCCAGAGGCGTCTCTGGCTTGGTAGGCAAAGGTTATCATAACTATAATTTCTATATTTACTAAAGCAGCTGCAATGCCAGCCCTTGCCCAACTCCTTAATTCCAGGCACTCTCCCTACGTGCCGGACCCGCAGATTCAGCCCTTTTCCCCAGGCATTTGGGTCTGGCAAAATTACGACCCAGAGATTAAGACCGACCTCTGGTCTAGCGCCGTCCAGGCCGAATCCGGTGTCTATCTAGTCGATCCAATCCCGCTCAATAGCGACCAGATCATTGAGCTCTCGGCCTCCCGCCCCATTGCGGGCGTGATCGTGACCAATGGCAATCACGAACGTGCGGCAGTCGAAATTTCCGACCGGTTTTCGGTGCCAATATTTGCCCATCCCTCTGCCTTTTCGCGATCAAGGCCGGCGCGGTTTAGCGCGGCCACGGAGGACCCTAAAATCGGAGGCGACTTGGAAGTGATCGCGATTGAAGGCGCCGCACCGGGCGAAATTGCCCTTTATCAATCGGCCAACGGCGGAACACTGATTGTCGGCGACGCGCTGATCAACTTCGATCCCTACGGTTTCGCCCTCCTGCCGAAGAAATATTGCGAGAACCAAAAACGAATGCGCTCCTCACTTCGCCAACTTCTGAACAAACCGGCGGACCGAATGCTCTTCGCCCATGGAATGCCGATCTTGTCGAGCGCGACCGCGCGTTTACGGGAACTCTTGGAATCGCAATGAACTCGCAAGATCGACAACTGGAAGCCAAGGCGTCGTCCGGAAATGTAGCTGGCCGGTTTTTGCGATTGATCCGATTCTCGCACACGGCCTTCGCGCTGCCATTCGCGCTCGGCGCGCTCGTGGTCGCCGCAAATGGGCTCCCAACGATACGGACATTAATTCTCGTCCTGATCTGCATGGTCTCAGCCCGCACTGCCGCGATGCTTTTCAATCGCCTAGTCGACTGGTCGCTCGATCAACGGAATCCGCGCACGGCGGCGCGACATTTACTTCTTTCAAAGCCGGCCATCGTTATTTTTCTAATCATTAGCTCCGTCGCATTTTTGGCGGCCGCGGCGGCGATCAACCGTCTGACTTTTCTCCTTTCGCCGCTCGCGCTCGCCATCGTGTTCTTTTATTCGCTGACGAAACGCTTCACCGCGGCGACGCACTTCTTCCTCGGACTCGCTCTGGCGATTTCTCCGATCGGCGCGTGGATCGCACAACGCGGAGATGTCGATCTTGCGCCCTTTGTTCTCGCCATAGGCGTCGTCTGCTGGGTCGCGGGCTTCGATCTGATTTATGCAATCCAGGATTTTGAATTCGACCGGCGAGAAGAGATTCATTCCATGGTTGTTCGGCTTGGAATTCCGCGGACCATGCAGGTCGCACAATTTCTCCACGCGGTCATGCTCGTGAGTCTGGTCGCGTTTGGATACGCCGCGCATCTCGGGATGATCTACTTTTACGCGATGCCGATCGTGGCGACGACGCTGGTTTACGAACATCGAAGCGCGAGATCGCTCGACCTCGTTGGCATTAATCGCGCTTTCTTTCAGAGCAACGCATTTGTCAGCGCGCTATTTCTGGCGGCGGTCTGCCTCGATCGCTTGCTATAAAGCGCAAGCTCAGCGCGCTCTGCTGCCGCTACGAATGATCGACAAAGACGGGTGTGGCGGAGATGTCTTTTGCTTCGAACTTCAGTCCGTGCGAGGTGCGCCGCAGAAGTTTCAAAACGTTGGCCACGCTCTGCGCCGTCGCTGTCGAATAAAAGCGAACGAGCCCGACGGTGGTGCGCGAATCAAAGACCGTGATCATGATCGTTTCGTCATCAACCGAATTCATGAACATGTGACTGCCGTTGCCCTGATGATAGAGCGCGTTGAATTCCACTTCGCCGATGCGCCGGGCGAGCTCACGCGTGGCCGCAAACGAACCGGCCGCCAGTGCCGCGATCACGGTCACGTCCATCGCGTCCATGTCGCCGCATTGCGAAATGACATTGCCGCCGCGATCGATCACGACCGTCAGGTCGGCTTCCGCCTTTTTCAGAAAATCGCCGAGCACGCCGTCAAGCGTCGCGACGTCTTCGATTGTCAGGACAGGGATGGCGTTCACGCGGGGAGCTTTTGTTTTTCGGACGAACCGGGTTCAACGGGAATCGCCACCGGCAACGGCGCGCCCTGTGGCGCTTCGCTTTGCTTGCTGAATTTGTGCAAAAGAATTTGCGAGACCGCATTCAACGCCGCGAACACGTTCTGGCCGGTGCTCGAAATGACTTCGAAACTTTGGAGCCGTTTCTTCCGATTGTTCATCACGTATTCCATGTAATTCACCGGCGCGACGTTCGGAAGATCGCGCTTGTTGTACTCGAGCACGCACGGCACGTCGTCGATCAATTGGTTCTGGAGTGAGAGATTGTCGCAAAGATTTTTCCAACTCTCGACGTTCTCCTCCATCTTTTCCCACTGCGAATCAGCGACGAAAACGAGACCATCCACGCTGCGCAGGACCAACTGCCGGGTCGCGTTGTAAATCACCTGGCCCGGAACCGTATAAAGCTGAAATTTCGTCACGAACCCTTTGATCACGACCGCGTTCAACGGAAGAAAATCGAAAAACAGCGTGCGCTCCGTCGCGGTCGCCAACGAAACGAGCTCCCCGCGATTCAGCGGATTAATCCGCTGATGGATGTAATTCAAATTCGTCGTCTTCCCGCAAAGGGCCGGACCGTAGTAAACGATTTTGAACTGAATCTCGCGGCTCGCGTAATTAATGATCGACATTCGACTTCCCCGGCTGCGTGTAATTGTTTGAAAGTTTTTCGGCCAGCTCCGCGATCGTCGTCCGCGTTTCAGACGAGAGCGATTCCCCTGCGTGCAACGCGGTTAGACAAATATTGCCGCGCGCAAAGAAACTCACCGCCGAGCCGCTCATATAAAGCGTGACCGCCTGAAGCGCACCGAGCTTCGTCGCACCCACATGTTGAGTGACTCGTTTCAAAATCGATGGCGCCACCGCGCACAACCCGTCGGCGGCGGTTTCCGCCGGCAAGTCCCCGGCCAGACTGAGGCCGTCCGAAAACGTGATTGCGCACGCTTTCACGCCTGAAAGCGCGTTCACTTGCGCGACAACTTCCTTAGGATCGAGCTTCTTCTCGGCACTGGGCGCAGTCTCGATCTTTTCTTCGGCCGGTTTCTCAACGGGCTTGTTCGCCGGTTGCTTGGCCTCTTCGAAACGTTTCGCGTCCTCTTTCGCTTTGATTGAGAACGGCGTTTCAAAATCTTTATCGATCGCGCTGTGTTCCTGATCGTCGCGCAGCTTGAGGATCGTGGCTGGTAAATTCTTCAGCACTTCTTCGAGTGGCAACGTGACCGACGTCTTCGCTTCGTCGACCTGGAACATCTCGCGATAGCTTTCGGGCAGCGCGGCTTGAAAAACGTCGGACGAAACCGAAACGCGGCCGCCAGGCAATTGCGATTCAACCAATGAAAGCGACAGCGCTATCTGCGCGTCATCCGAAACGGCGCTCACGTCGCCGTTCAATTGAAACGCGGGCAAATTCTTGAAGACCGCTTTCAGCGAGAGCTTGATCTGCGCTTCATCTTTGGCGGGTACCGGCGGCGATTTTGGTTCCGTCTTTGGCACCGGCGTCTCGACCAATTTCAGCCTCGGCATCGACTTCGCCGGTTCTGCAGTCTTCTTGGTCTCCGGCGCCTTTGGTTTTTCCGGCGACGTGGGAAACGGGGTCTTGGCAAGCTCGGGCGTGAACGGCAAAGGAGTTGGAACGGGCGGCCCGCTAGAGGCTGGAACTCTCTCGGATGCGGACCCACCCGTTCCATTCGGCGAAAGTTCAAAAGGTATTTTGAGGGGAGGCGTCGGCGGCTCGCTCTTGGACTTGAGCCCCGGCGAATAAAGTGAAACGACCGGGTGACTCGACTTTGTCGATTTCGCTGTTGCCTGCACGACGGCATCAGGCTCAGCCGCAGCGATTGATTCGGCCGTGGCCGGTTTGATGGGCACACCCGGAAGCGGCGCGGCTTCAATCGGCTCGATCTTGGTTCCGAATTTTTCCGAATCCTGGATCGTCGCTTTCAAGATTGGCGTGTCGACTTGCGGCACCGCCGGATCGCGAACCTGATCGTCCCGAACATGGGCGCTTTGAAATTGATCGAGGACCTTTTGGTACGGCAGCGGGACGCGTGTTTCGTCGTCAAGCCGCACACCTTTCAGGAAAATTTCCGGCACCTGCTGATACAAACTCGGAAGTGCAATCGTCGGATTCCTTTCCGGCATTCCTTTTTCGATCTCGGACGCCTTGAGGGAAACGCGGGCGGCCGCGTCGAGGATCTCGACCGGTTTGATGTATCCGGCGGGGATTCCGTCGATGAAATCTGAAATCCGCAACGAGATCGTGCGTTCTAATTTCGGTTCGAGCGCTTCTGCGAGCGCGGGCGGCAACGGGCTGCCTTGCGGTTTTTTCGCAGCGGAGGTGATGCGTTGCGGACCAAGTTGCATCGGCGAGGTGATCGAGCGGCCGGCGACGTTGGCGCTGCGGAATGGATCTGGCGGCGCAAACGAACGCGTCGCGTGCGGCAACACTGTTTTGCTCAGGCGCTCGCTGGCCGGTTTTTTAGGCGCGCGCACAGGCGGCGTCGGCGCGGGCGGCGGCTCTTCGGTGGCGGTGGAACCGAAGCGACCGGTCAGCTTTTTGAAAAGATCGAGAAACGGAATCGTCATGACGCGTTAATGGTCCTCCGCCGTTACTCGCCACACTTCTTCGAGCGAAGTTACGCCCTCGAGTGCTTTTTCGATTCCCACCATGCGAAGGGTTTTCATTCCTTCGCTCACAGCCTGGTTCTTGATCACCGCAGCCGACGCGCGCTTGATGATCAAACGCCGGATCGCCTCACTCACGGGCAGTGCTTCAATCAACGCCGCTCGACCAGCGTAACCGCGCCCTTTGCAGCGGTCGCATCCGGTTCCGTGATAACAAACAATGTCTTTCTTTTCGCCAAGCGCGAGCTTCTCGAGGAGCTCCGGCTCAGGAACAAACTCTTCTTTGCAATTTGAGCAGATACGGCGGACGAGCCGTTGCGCGCAGGTCATCAAGATTGAGCTCGAAATCAAAAACGGCTCGATGCCCATGTCGTCCAAGCGCGTGATCGCGCCCGCCGCGTCGTTCGTGTGCAACGTCGACAACACCTGGTGACCGGTCAGCGCCGCTTTCACCGCGATGTCCGCGGTTTCGTTGTCACGAATTTCACCGACCATCACGATGTCGGGGTCCTGGCGCAGGATGGATCGCAGCGCCGACGCGAAATCGAGACCGATATCGCCGCGCACCGCCACCTGATTGATTCCCGCGAGCTCGTACTCAATCGGGTCTTCAACGGTGACGATGTTGTATTCGGGGCTATTGCACTCGTGCAGCACCGAATACAGAGTCGTCGTTTTACCGGAACCGGTCGGACCGGTGACCAAAATCATTCCGTGCGGCGCGTCGATCGCTTTCTTGAATTTCGAAAGCGTGTCCGCATCCAATCCCATTTGGTCGATGCTTCCGCTCAGCGACGACTTATCGAGAATACGAATGACGATTTTTTCACCGTGCGCGGTCGGCAGGATCGAGATACGCAGATCGATCTCTTTTCCGAGCACGCGGATCCGGAAACGTCCGTCCTGAGGAACGCGGCGCTCCGCGATGTTCAGTCCCGCGAGAATCTTGATGCGCGAAGTGATGGCGAGCTGCAACGCTTTCGGAGGCGATTCGGCCGGAATCAATTCCCCATCGATGCGGTAACGCAGTTTGAGTGTGTTCTGAAACGGCTCGATGTGAATGTCCGACGCTTTTTCTTTGACGGCTTGGGCCAAAATCAAATTGACGATCTTGATGACCGGCGCGTCTTCGCTGTCGTGAGCCAACCGGTCGAGATCAATGTCCTCGCGTTGTCTCGCCTGAACTTCGATCGTGTCCGCGCTTGCAACTGCCTGTTCTGACACCTGCCGCAGCGCCTGACTGATGTTGCCTGCGCCATGAACGCCGCTCAATGCTTCCTGCACCGAACGCTCGGTCGCGATCATCGGAACGATCTCGAGTTGAACGCGTCGTTTCAGGTCATCGACCGCGAGCACGTTGGTCGGGTCGGCCATGGCCACGAAAAGTTTTCCATCCAGGCGCGCGATCGGCACCAGTCGGTTCGCCTTGGCCATTTCGCGCGGCACCAGCGACATCACATCTTCCGGAACACGGAGTCGCGCGAGATTTACCGGCGGCGTGTTCAGACAACGCCCCATGCTGAAGACCATGTCCTGCTCGGTCACGAATTGCCGATCGGTCAGAATTTTCAGTAACCGGCCGCCTTCGGACTTCTGGATCGTCATCGCCTCCTCGAGCTGATTCGGGAGAAGGAGTCCCTCCTCGATCAGCACGTCTGCGATCCGTTCGCCGAATGATTTACTTCTCATGGACCGCTCACGATCTCGGCTCGAGCCGATAGATGCCCTCCAGAGCTTTAACAATTGCCGACGGGCGCGCGAGATACCACGACACGCTGTAATCCACCGATTGCTGGACCGCGTCGCGCCCGGCCGAATCAAACGGATTGCAGCACGCCACCATGATCGTGCGGCTGACCAGATCGAACGGCACAAACAAGCGGCCGAGCGTCAAATATTCCGGCAACATCGGCGCGATCTGCCGGTCGGTTTCGTAATATTCGAGCGGCACATAGGCGAATTTCGTCCGGTCGATCAACGCCGAGAGCACGGCATCGAGCTGTCCCGGAGTGTTTTGGCAAAGCTGCTCCAGCATCGAGCTCGCCATCGCGTGCGCAATCAGGTCCTTGTTCGCCGCTTTCACATTTTCGAGCGCGGCGTTGACTTCCTCTTCGCCAAAGAGCTGCTGCACGATCAAAAACTTCGCGAGATGCTCATCCCCGCGTTCGTGCAAATTCGAAATCCGGCCGAGACCTTTGCCGCGCGCTGGATCGAGATCGATTAGCGCGCCTTCTTTGCCCGACGTGATCAACGAACCGTCGTTGTGAGTAAACGGCGAAGGCGGCATGGCGCTTTTGTCCTTCTCCGCGATCGCCTTGCCCGAAGCTTGCAAGCGTTGCTCGATCTCGCCCAGCATCGCCAGAATTTCCGGCGCGTTCGGCTCGCGCGTGAGAATCATTTCGCACTGCTGAAGGGCGGGCGTGTACGATCCCGCATTGAAATACGCTTCCGCCAGTTTGCGCGAGGTGCGCAGCGCCTCATCGTGACGGCCGATTTTCGTGTACGCTTCCCTCAGGATCTCGAGCGATTGATAATCCTCCGGTTGGGTTTGAGTGATCGCCTCAAACATCTCAATCGTTTGGAGGATTTGAGAATGTTCCTCAGCAGAAAGCGCGTGTTCCAGCACGTCAGCCAGTAAAAGCTAGATGCATGCCTTAGCCCGGCTACGGCCGGGATTTTTCCCCCGAAAATCTCGCTTTTGCCCAGCCCGCTAACCCTCTGAAAAACCTGGCCTTATCTAATCGGGAACCATGCGGTTCGCAGGGCGCGAACTTTACGGCGGGAGGGCGTGAGGTCGCTGCGGCGCCCGAATCACTCGAGGGAAGCCGGCGACTCCGCTTTGGTGAAAGCGGAGGAACCGCTCCTCGCTGGTCACTTGTCACTGGTCACAGGTCACTTGTCCCAATATAATTTTTCCGTGCCTCCCAGCCGCCCGAACTCGTCACTCGTCACCCGTCACTCGTCACTTCAACGTAAAAATGCTTTTACGTTGCTGGAACTCCTCGTCGTCATCGCAATCATCGCGATTCTCATGGTGCTCGTCGCACCAGCTTTCACGAAGATCAAAACTGGGAATGACATCGCTACTGCCGCCACGACAATCGCCGGCGCATTGGAGCAAGGACGTAACTACGCGATGGGGAATAACACTTATGTTTGGGTTGGCTTCTACGAAGAAGACGTGACGGCCACCGCTCCCACTAACACATCGCCGCCGTACACTGGGAAGGGACGGGTTGTGATTGCAACCGTTTGTTCAAATGATGGCACTAAGATCTACGAAGATTCTGATCCGGTTGCTCAACTCCCAGCGAATCGAATCAAACAACTTGGGCGACTTCTCAAGGTTGAAGGAATCCACATGACGGATATTGGCGCGCCGCCTACGTCTACGCCATCACCTGCACCATCCGACAGCCTCGATGTTCGTCTGGATTATCCGTACACGTACGCTGCCAGTATCAACGCAGATCACTTCAATCGGATTAGTAGCGATAGCGCAGATACGACGCGATTCGCTTTTGTAGCGCAAAACTACACTTTCTTTAAAACGGTGCGCTTCAATTCGCGCGGGGAAGCAAATCTTAACAGTACCTACACGCTGAAAAACGCTGCCGAAATTGGACTAAAACCGACGCACGGAACAGTCGTGGACACCAGCACTTCTAATGTGGTTGCGATTCAATTCGGAGGAGTCGCGGGGAACTTTAAAATTTACCGCCGGTGAGATCGCGACGAGGCCGCGCATTTTCGCTCGTTGAAGTTACGCTGGCACTTGGCGTCGCGGCGGTTTCGCTACTCGTCATCTTCAGCTTGCTCCCAATTGGTCTGCAAACAAATCAGCGGTCGATCGAACAAACTGCATCCGTTGATATTTTTTCCGCGGTTGCTGCCGACTTGCGAGCGACTCCTGTGACAAGCCCGCGAGGAAATGCTGCTACTTCGAATCAATTTGGAATAAGCATTCCGGGTTCAGGCGGTACCGGAACCACAACCCTCTATTTCAACAGCACTGGACAATCGAATTCTTCTCAACAAGCGGACTCGAGGTACCGCGTAACAATCACATTCGTTTCAAACGGCGGCGGTGTGAAGAGCGCAACATTGGCCGATCTAAAAGTTACTTGGCCTGCAGGCGCCACGATCGTGAACGCCCAGGGAACCTCGGAAATATTCGCCGCATTTGATCGCAACTGAAATGAGGAAGTCCAACGACGCTTTCACAATTGTAGAGCTTCTCGTGTCCATTGCCGTTCTCGTCGTTCTTGTCCTACTGGTCAGCCAACTTTTTTCCTATGCCGCCAGCATCACAACCTCTGGAAATAAAAGAATGACTGCGGAGGCGCAGCTAAGACCGTTGTTCGATCGGATGGCGGTCGATTTCTCGCAAATGATCAAGCGACCTGACATTGACTACTACTTAAAGTCGCCAAGCAGTGTGCAAAGTGGCAATGATCAGCTTGCGTTTTACAGCACGGTCTCGGGTTATTATCCAGCCAGCGGCTCTCAGAGTCCGATCTCGCTGGTCGCCTATCGCATCAACTCGACTTCCTCATCGACAAGTTTCAACAAATTAGAACGAATGTCTAAGGGTCTAGTTTGGAACGGCGTTTCAACTACGGATACTCCCGTCGTCTTCCATCCGTTTACGATCGCGACTACTTGGCCAGCGGCGACAAATGGAAACGTGGATTCTGACTACGAGATGGTCGCTCCTTACGTTTTTCGCTTCGAATATTACTATCTTCTTAAGAATGGCAGTTTCTCAGTAACTCCTTGGGATACTTCCAGTGGACACACGACCGTGAGCGGTATGCAGGACGTAGCTGCTATTTCAGTCGCAATTGCCGCGATTGATCCCAAAAGCCGAGTTTTGATTTCTGATTCGCAGTTAACGACGCTTGCAACACGTCTTAGCGATTTCTCGGCGTCGATGACGCAAGGCGACCTGCTCACTCAATGGCAAACCGCGCTTGATGGTACAACGGATATGTCGCGGCCGTCGATTCAATCGGTTCGGATCTACGAGCGTTCGTTCTACTTGCTGCCCAAATGATCTACCGGTTGTTGCGACCTTCAGCGCGAACTCGCGAAAACGCGGTCGCCTTGCTGATTGTTCTCGCGTTTGTGGTTCTCCTAACCGGAATGACGGTCGCATATCTCTCGCGCACCGCGACAGACCGGCAAGTAGCGCATTACAGTTTCAACGACGCTAGATCAGATCAACTCGCTCGCAGTGCCCTCGACATAATCGTTGCGGACTTCAAACAGGAGATTGCGACCGCGGGAGTACCTCCCGTTAACACCAACATAGGTCCGCAACGCAGTCCTAAACCAGGGGCAGGCTCGACGCCGTTGATCCCGAACCTGATTCGGCGCAGCATCCGATCCGACAGTATTCCGGCACCAGCGGTTCCGAGTCGGGCATCCTCTGTAAATTCGACAGGTGATTCCTCTTTAAACGGACGAACCATCTCCATAAGTCGATGGAATAGCCATTACTTGGTTCCAAAATCGAGCCCAAGCGACAGCACATCAGATCCAATAACGACCGGTTTTTCAGCGCCAAATTATTGGGCTCCAGACTGGGTAATCGTGACTCGAAACGGACCGACAAGCTTCAATAGTTGGAACTCGAGCTTGTCGGACGCCAACTCATCCAACACAAGTTACGCAATTGGGCGATATGCCTTCGTCGTTTATGACGAGGGCGGCTTATGCGATGCGAATTTGGTTGGTCTTCCTTCTCCAACTCCATCGGTCACGGAGCTTGGCAGGAAAGGTACTGTGTCGTTGGCCGATTTGACCGGCATGAAGGTTACTGGGAGCTCTACGCCAAATCCCACAACAACTAGCAAGATCGTTGCGTGGCGAAATTACGCGACTCTCCAGTCTTCGGGAACCTTTCCGACCCTCTCACCGACCCCTAACGCCTCCAATTTTCTCAATTACTTCTTGGACACGTCTCGAGACTTCCGGTCGACAGCAACCACAGTTTATAACAATCGTACCGACCAAGCTTTTGCCAGCCGAAAACAACTCATCGACCTTTTCAAGAGCAGCATCTCACCCAGCATCAACCTGCTGCAATTTTTGGGAACGTTTTCCCGCGAGAATAACGTGCCGACGTGGAGTGCGGGCACAGCGGCTCTGACTCAACGATTCCCGCTGGGCAGACTCGCCCTTGTGACGCCAGGCGCGGCCGTGGCTTCAGTTTCGGATATTCAAAAATATTTTGGTCTAAAGTGGCAAAACGGCACGCCCGGCAGCGCGGGAACTCCTCCAACGCCTGCTGTGCCTGGCCACTGGCAATACATCGGCTCCACGGGAAGCACGATGCAAAGCAACATCCCGGCATTTACAAAAGATCCAGAATTTTTTCAGCTATTAAACTACGCCATCCACGGCACCAACTCCGCCGATTCAACTCACATCTACACGACGCTATCGCTCGGAGCATCGATCATAGATCAGTACGATGATAACACGGCAGCTGATCCCACAACCGGTACGACAACGACAATGATCGAATACAGTGGAGGTTGGGCGCTTGGATTAGAAAACACCGATCCAGCAAGGCCAAGTCCTTCGCCATCGCCAGTACCATCACTCTTTCCGCCACCGGCCGGGATGTTGCCAACTCCACCACCAGCCATATCAACGTACGTAATGTTGAATCGACCGTTTCGTAACGTCGGCGAGCTAGGTTACGCATTTCGCGCGTCAGCCGGAGCTACGCCGACACCGTCACCGAATCCGAAAACGCTGGATTTCTATACTGCAACGAGTCCAGATGCGCCGATTCTAGATCTTTTCACCTACAACACGGCGACGTTACGCGCCGGCCCCGTGAATTTGAACTCACAAAACCCCGCCGTGATTGCGGCTCTATTAAAAAGCACTATCACAGCCGAACCTTCTGCCTCGCCTATGGGATTAGCGGCATCTAACAATGCAGCGGCCAGTCCGACTCCGAGTGCCAATATTGGAATAATTGGCGGAACAAGCAGTGGCTCAGAAGGCACATTGGTTAAGCCAGCATTGGGGCGCCAAGATATTCCGCGTCTGGTGGCCGCAGCTGGAAATTTCATTAGCAGCGCGACGGAGGAAGAAAAAGAAACTGTCGCTCGCGCGCTCGCCGAGGTCACGCAAACGCGAACTTGGGGCTTATTTATAGATGTGGTTGCGCAATCGGGGCGATATCCGTCGACAGCTACTGGTCTTGATCAATTTGTTGTTGAAGGTGAGAAGCGTTACTGGCTGCACGTCACGATTGATCGGTTCACTGGCGAAGTGATCGATCAGCAGCTCGAAGAAGTTTTCGAGTAGCTGCTTAGCGCTTCGGAGTTTTGGCGTCGATGGCGACGGCGGTGACGCCGTCGGGCGCGGGGGTGACGAGGACGTCCATGCCGGTGGTGAGACCGTTGAGTTGCGTCGGTTGACCATTAACGGTGATCTTGGTCGCGGGCGTGACTTTGAATTCTTTGCCGGCGTGCGTCGCGAAAATGCTGATCGTGATCGAGGTGAGATGAACGGCGGTGATCTTGTCCGCCGTGTCGGCTGATGGTGTCGGACTTTTCTTCTTCGATTTACCGGCAGCGAACGTTGTGACCGGCAACAACGCGCTGACCAAAAACGCGGCAACGATCGGCAGGAATTTCATGTCGCCGTTTTAAAGCGACTCGTTTGGACGAACAAGACAAAAGTCGGGTGAAGCCTGACGTTCCCCCTCCGTGTCCGTAGCCTCTCATCACACGAATCATTATTCATCGTAAGCGGCTTATGATGCGCGGAAATATCTAGAGATCCCTCGACTTCGCTCGGGATGACAAATGCTAAAGTTTGTGCGCGGTAGACGCCGATTGGCCGACTCGCGTTTCGGCTGCCTTGAGTCGCGCGATCGCGTCCCGAATTTCGGCGGCGCGCTCGTAAAGTTCTTTCGCGACCGCGGTTTCCATTTCGCTTTCCATGATCTCGAGCTTGCTGCGCGGACGCTTCGCGCTCACTTCGTCGAGCCATTCGTCGAGAAAATGGAGCTCGGAACTTTTCGCGGCCAGCTCGGGAAAGTGTGATTTCTGGAAAAACGCGGCGATGGCCTCCCGTCCGCGTTTGATCTCGACGATCGCTTCCGGAAATTTTCCCTGGCCGAGAAAAATGGAAGCCTTGGCGCGCGTGTTCATCATCAGCACGTAGGGCCGAAATTGCTGGAGCGTCCAAGAAAGCTCGTCGCGTTGGGTGTAGGCATCAACAAAATCGAAAAGATCGAGATTGCGCTGGGTATCGCGGACGACGCCGTGGAAATCGTTGATCTGAAACAGGCTCAGGTAGCGGTGATAATATTGGATGCCCTCCTGCTGGAGCTCGGCGCATTGCTCGGGCGTGAGGTGGTAATCTTCGCTGTTCGCCCTGGCACGCGCGGCCCGCAGTTGATGAAAGGTCAGAAGCGATTCGCAACCGTGCGGTCGCATTCCGTCGGGGCGACCAGTCAGTTCCATTTGCAAAACGCCGAGGTCGATCCGGAGCTGCAATTTCTGGCGACCATCGAGTCCCATGATCTTGCGCACTTTGATGGCCCGGTTTTCGTGCGGCCAATCCTTCAGAATGTCATTCAGGTCAAGGCTCATCCCTAAACAATGATCGGACATTTGCGCTTCGATTGTCAATCACCACGAGCATGGAGTAAGTAGATCGGAGCTGGGAGATCGGAGAATTTTCCAATTTTTAATTTCCACTTTTTAATTGATGGTTGCCCCGTGGAGCAATCCATCGAGTCGTTCATCCGTTATCTGGCGGTGGAGCGCGGCCTTTCCGACAATTACCAGCTCTCCACGCAACGTTCGCTGACCGATTTTGCACGCTGGTGCGCGGGCACGCGCAAGATCGAAGCTTTCAAGGCGGTCACGCTGCCGACGCTCAGCGAGTACTTGGCCGACAAAAAACGCGCGGGACTATCGGCGGCCTCGATCAAACTGATCGTGGTCGCGCTCAAGATTTTCTTCCGGTTCCTGGCGAGCAGAGGCGAAATCAAAAGCGACCCGACCGAAGCGCTGAGCTTGCCGCGGATCGAGCGTTACTTGCCGGAGACGTTGAACGAGATGCAGGTGGAGAAGCTGCTCAACAGCATCGACAGGAAGGCGCCGCACGGATTGCGCGACCGCGCGATGATGGAATTGCTCTACGCGAGCGGGCTGCGCATTTCCGAGCTGGCGAACGCGCGCCTGGAAAATTTTTATCCGGAGGAAGGAACGATCCGCGTCGTCGGCAAAGGAAACAAGACACGGATCGTGCCGGTCGGCCGCAAAGCGTGCGAAGCGCTGGCGGTTTATTTGTCGACCGAACGCCCGAAGCTGATCAAGCGCCGAAGCGGGAGCGAGATTTTCCTGTCCGAACGCGGCACGAAATTAACGACCGCGCGGATCTGGCAGATCGTGAAAGAAAAAGCGCGGCTCGCCGGCTTCGAGAAAAATATTTATCCGCATTTGCTTCGGCACAGTTTCGCGACCCACCTGTTGAGCAACGGCGCAGACCTTCGGATCATCCAGGAAATGCTCGGCCACGCCGATATTTCGACGACGCAAGTTTACACCCATGTCGATCAACAACGGTTGAAAGCCGTCCACCGGCAATTTCATCCGCGCGCGTAATCCAAGGTGCGAGCCGCACCGGCACAGACTTGCAACTTAGTTGATAGTTGACGGTTGATAGTTGATAGGTGGCGGCTCATGAAGCGTCTGGCCTTTTTGGTTGTCTTCGCTGCGGTTGCGGCCGGCGGCATCTATTACGCAGCGCATCGCACAGTAAGCACACCGCACGCAGCGGTGACGACTCTCTTGCCAAACGGCACGGTCGCATTCGCGCATTTGCCAGATTTTCAACGCACGCACAACGAATGGCGCGGGTCGGACATTTACAAACTCTATCACGAACAAGCGGTCCAAGATTTCCTGAAGCCGTTAAGTGTTCCGCAAAGCGACACAACATCGGCCACGTTGAACGATCTCGAGCGGCTCGAGCCGACGGACGCGTTCCTGGCCGTGACCGCGATTGAAAACAATAATCCGCACCTTGTGGGCGGATTTCGCTTTCATGGAAGCCAGGCCAACGCCGATGCGATCATCGCAAAGTGGCGAGGGCAGCTCGTCCATGACAATCAGGCGCACGAAACGGTCGATTACGAGACGCACAAGATCGACATCGCAGGCGCGGCGCCCAATCAGATCGCCACGGTTTATGACGGCGATTGGTTCTTTGCGTCAAACGATCTGCCGGAGCTGAAGTCGCTGCTCGACCGCGCGGACGGTCGCGCAAAGGACCCGAAGCTAACGCTCGAAGCCGAGGAAACATTTCGCGCGGCAATGGCGCACATGCCGTCGAGTTACGGACTGCTTTTTTATCTCCAGCCGAAAAAGCTTTCCGCCGGGATTTCGTCGATCACGGACGCCGCCGATTCAAACATATCCGGCGAAGCGCGAGCGGCGCTCGAACAAATCCAAAGCATTTGTGGAGCGGCAAAGTTTGAAAATGGGAAAGTTCGCGACGTCCTTTTTGTCGGCGCCCCAAAAATGCCGGCAACTCCCGAGCTGACCCGGAGCTCGCTCAAGCTTGGAACGGCGGACACGTTTTTATACGTGGTCGCGTTGTTGAACCCGGACCGACTCGCCGGCATCGGCCAAGGCGGGAATACCGTGCCGCTAGGCGGTTGGTTGCAAAAAGCTTTCGATGTCGCGTCACGTAGCGGTGTCACGGCAGATGAATGGAAGGCGGCGTTCGATTTGGAAGCAAGCGCGCTGGCGGAATGGCCGCAAACCG
>DATEWZ010000107.1:0-8813 GCA_035257485.1 Chthoniobacterales bacterium | reverse complement strand
GCTGCCGAACATGCAGCGTCTCCTCGTTTTGCTCGCGCTGCTTACCGTCGTTTACGGAAATCTCGCCGCACTTCCGCAAAATAATCTCAAACGCTTGCTCGGTTATTCCAGCATCGCGCACGCCGGCTATTTGCTGATCGGTGTCGCCTGCTTCGAGGGACGCGCCGTCATTTTTTATCTCTCGGCTTACTTGCTGATGACGCTGCTGAGTTTCGCGGTCATGATTCTTGTCGCTCAACAAACGGGCGACGAGATTTCCAATTTCGATGGCTTGGCGAAACGCGCGCCCTTTCTCGCCTTCGCGATGCTAATTGCCATGGCTTCGCTGGCCGGAATTCCGTTCACCGCGGGATTCTTCGGCAAGTTTCTGATCTTTTGGGCGGCGATCGAGAAAGCGCAGGTCGCGCTCGTGGTTGTCGGCGTCGTCACCGTTGCCTGCGGATTTTATTATTACCTGAAAGTTGTCCGCGCGATGTATTGGCAACCGAGCACAAACAACAATCCAATCACGGTGAGCGTTCTTTCCCGGGCGATCATGGTCCTGTTAATAATCGCGACGATCGTCTTCGGCGTTTATCCGCAGCCGCTCTTGAATGCGATGAAGTCGCCGCCGCGCGAGAAGGTCGCGGTTGAATCGACCCGCTGAGCGAGACTAATCGCTCAGCTCGACGTTCCAGTACGCAAGATCGACAAAGTGCCGCCAGCTTTCATGCTGCGGCGCGGTGAACGTGACGTGCAAAAACGGCCGCCACTTCGGCCGCTTCGGTTTTCGAATCAACGTCATCTGCGCTTCCTGCGGCAGTCGATTGCCCTTGCGCGTATTACACGGAATGCACGAGCAAACGACATTTTCCCACGTGGTCGTTCCACCGCGATCGCGCGGGACGACGTGATCGAGATTCAGATCGTTACGATCGAACGAGACGCCGCAGTATTGGCACATGTTCTTGTCGCGCTCGAAAACGTTGTGGCGCGTGAATTTTACTTCCTTTTTCGGAAGGCGATCGAAAAAGAGGAGCACGATCACTCGTGGCACGCGGATCTTCCACGAGATGGTCTGCACGAGCTCGTGGTCCGGCGCGTTGTTGGAAAAATCGCGCCAGCTTTCGAAATCGTGCGTCAGGAAATTATTTGTGTCGTCGGAAGAGACGACGTGCGCGTGTCCGGCATAAACGAGCGAGAAGGCGCGACGCGCCGAACAGATGTTGACCGCCTGCCAGAGGCGATTCAGCACCAACACCTGACTGTTTAACAACGAGTGCAAGGCTTTGTCTCCTGCGCTTTTACCACCTTTTCAGTGGAAAGTGGCGCGAAATTATCACCCGCGTTTTCCCTTGTCAACGAGGGCGCTTTTTGGCAGCGGTAGCTCGTCGAGCAGGCTAGGACCATGAAACTTGGCATTCTTGTTCTCGTCACAAGCATTTTGGTTACCAACGCGCTCGGCGAAACGGATGAATTCGACGGCATTAAATGCGGTTCCGACATTCCAAAGGCACTGATCGGTAAACGCTTCTCCCATGGAAAAGTTGTCCAAACTGAGAAAAGACACGCGGATCTGGGCCTTAAGGATCTCGGCGGAGACGAAACTTCTGATCGCTTGTTCTCCAGCTGGTGGTTGATCTGCGGCTCGGAGTACTTGCTATTGCAGGATCGATCGATCATCCGGGATGTTCTAAAAATCCCCCCGCATTCAAAGACCTCACCCGAGTTCTACGGCAGCATGTGCGAGATCAACGGAAAAAAGAGCAACGACCTTGTGGTCGCGATCCTGGATAATGAAAAAGAGACTGACGCGAAGATGCTGCCCGCCAAAGTCGCCTGGAAACTCGATGAGAAGAAAATGAAGTTCGTCAGCATTCCCGTCGAAGGTCTTCGCTGTTCGCGCGACAACGGGGTGCTCGGCGAAGATAGCGGTCGCTAGCGGCGCGTCGGTTTCGTTGAGCCTTGTGCCGCCGCGCGTTTCATAAAATTGCCGGGCAACTTCTTTTCGTCGTCGGGGACTGCGCCGGCCGCATCGCCGAGGTGCTCCTCCTCAGCGGAAAGGAATTGTTTAAATCTGTTTTTGTCGATCGCCTTCATAAACGCTTCGTGCGGACTGACGATTCTCTTTTCCAATAACGCGAAGATCGCGTCGTCCATGAATTGCATCCCCTGCGCTCTGCCGGACACGATCACGTCCTGAAGTTTTTGGGTGGCGCCCTCGCGAATGATCGCAGAGACGGCGGCGTTGGCGACCAGGATTTCGTTTACCGCCACGCGCCCGGACCCGTCGGCTTTTTTCATGAGCAATTGCGCCAGCACGCCGCGCAATGAGTTGGCCAGCATCGCGCGCGCTTGCGGTTGGCGCGCGGCCGGAAAGACGTCCACCATTCGATCGACCGTTTTGCGCGCGTTGTTCGTGTGCAACGTTCCGAAAACAAGCAAGCCGGTTTCGGCGGCGGTCAACGCGAGCGAAACAGTCTCCAGATCGCGCATCTCGCCCACGAGGACAATGTCGGCGTCTTCGCGCAACGCGGCCTTGAGCGCGACCGGAAACGATTCCGAGTCTCCCGGGACTTCGCGTTGCGTGATGATGCTGCGCTTGTTGTCGTGCACGAACTCGATCGGCTCCTCAATCGTCACGATGTGGCGCGAGAAATTTTCGTTAATGTAATCGATCAGGGCCGCAAGCGTTGTCGATTTTCCGGAACCGGTCGGGCCGGTCACGAGCACTAGACCGCCGCGCAGATGCGCGAACTCTTTGGCAACGAGCGGGATTCCAAGCTGCTCGAGCGTCGCAATCTTCGTCGGGATCAATCGAAAGACCGCGCCGTAGCCGTGCGCCTGTTTCAAATAATTGCAGCGAAACCGCGAGGCGGCGTCCATCTCGTAGGCGAAATCGAGATCCCTGCGCTCGTCGAAGATTTTCCAATTCCGATCCCCGCAGACTTCGCTCAACATCGACATCGTCTCGTCACGATCGAGCCGTTTCTCGCGAATCGGCGCGACGTCGCCATGCTTCCGCATTTTTGGCGGCTGACCCTCACCGATATGCAAATCCGAGCCGCCTTGCTCGACGATGACTTTTAAAAATTGATCGAGCGCGGCCATCTAAATTTTCAGCCTCGATTTCACTTCCTGTTTTTGTTCGGAGCGCGCGGACGCTTCTTCGGCGCTGATCAAACCGCGGCTCGCAAGATCGACAAGCGCGTCGTCCATCAATTGCATCCCCTGCTTTTTGCCCGTCTGGACGATTCCCGGAAGCATGTAAGTCTTTGCTTCGCGGATCACGTTCGCCACCGCCGGCGTGTTGGTGAGAATTTCCAGCGCGAGCACGCGCCCCTTCCCGTCCGCGCGCGGGATCAATTGCTGACTGATCACACCGCGGAGCGATTCGCTCACCATGATCCGGATTTGTTCCTGTTGGTCCGGCGGAAAGACGTCGAGCAATCGGTCGAGCGTGCGCGACGCATTCCCGGTGTGCAGCGTTCCTAAAACCAAATGGCCGGTCTCGGCGGCGGTGATCGCGAGCGAGATCGTTTCCAAATCGCGCATCTCGCCGACCATGATCACGTCCGGATCTTCGCGGAGCGCGCCGCGCAACGCAGCGGCGAATGAGCGCGTGTGCGTATGCACTTCACGTTGGGTGATGTGACAGCCCTTGGGCTCGAGCACGTACTCGATCGGATCTTCCAACGTGATGATGTGTTCACGACGCTCGATGTTCACCTGCTCGACCAACGCCGCGAGCGTTGTCGATTTTCCGCTCCCGACCGAGCCGGTGACGAGAATCAGTCCGTTTTGATAACGCGTTAGCAGCTTGAGATGCTCCGGCAGCCCGAGCTCATCCATCGTCCGGACCTTGGTGTTGATGATCCGAAAGACGAGATCGACTCCGAGCCGCTGGCGCACCACGCTGGTGCGATAACGGCCGACTTTGTTCGCATAGGCAAAATCGGCATCACCGCGTTCATTCAGCTGCGTCTTTTGCTGATTCGAAAGAAAACCTTCCGCCAGCGCGAGCGTTTGATCGACGGTGAACCGTGGTGCGTCCGGCCAGATCGGCTGCAATGTGCCGTGCAATCGCCAGATCGGCGGCGCGTTTACGCCGAGATGAACGTCGGAAGCGCCGGCTTTTTGGCCGACTGAGAGATATTCATCGACATGTGACAGCGGATGGGTCGGCGGAGATGTTGATGTTGATGTTGATGTTGAAGGCATGGCGCGCCGCGATTTTTACGCAGCGCAACCGCGCAGGTAAACTCAAAAGCCTTTCGGGCCCGAACGGTCGCGCGGCGCGTAATGACCAAATTTCTGTTCGACAAACTTCACGATCATTGGCTTGAGCAGCGTTGCAGCCACCCGGAGAGCGCCTAAAAGAAATCCGGTTTCCAAAAGCGCGCTCTTCGTTTTTGTCCCTTTGCGAGCAACATCGACAATCACTTTCTTCTTTCGGGTAACGATGCCGGTGATGATCAACCCGACCGCGATCGCGCCGACAATCCACGGGACTGGTTCACGCCGGATCGAACGCCGAATTTTGCGCGGCAAATCCGCTTCCTCACGCACGCGACCCAAGCGGTACGAAATATCCTCCCGCGAACGCGAGATCTGCTGCTTTAGCTCGGTCGCGGATTGTTTGTTTCCAGATTTTTTAGCCATTCCCTGTCCTTTTTTAATTCGGCCGCGGTCTCACGGAAGATGGGCTTTTTGATTCGATTCGCCGCGATCAAGATGAAAACCAGCGCCAGCAAAATGTGCAACGCGGCCGCGTCCAGCGCGATCCAGACCCACGACGTTTCCGTCCAATGCGCGATCGCCACGACTCCGCCCACTAACAAAAACACATAGCCGAACGCAAAAAACAGAAGCGCCGCGACCAGGCATATCGCGATGACGACGAACTGAACGGCCGCAGCTTTTGATTCCGTCGCGAACAGCGCCGCACGGCTCTCGAAAAAATCCGCAAGCGCGCTCGCGAGCGCGACCAGGCTTCCAATCAAGCCGGTCTGCCGCACGCGACCTCCGGACGGCAAGTCTCCGGCAGCCATTCAATCAATAGCGTTCAGCGTCTGAAAATCAGACCGAGAACAAAACCGACGCCGAGAGCGGTGAAAATTGCCTTGGTCGGATTTTCGCGAACGTACTGTTCCGCGTCGTCCTGAAACGTGCGCGCACGAGTCTGCGCATCGCCCCATGCTTCTTCGGCGCGACCCCGAGCGCCGGTCCAGGCTTTTTCCGCTTTTCCCCGCGCGTCGTTCCAAACTTGTTCGGCCTTGCCGCGATACTCGCCGGCGACCGCTCCCGCGGCGTCTCGCAAATCCTCGGCCGCCTTGCGCGCGTGTTGCTTGCTGCTTTCGAATTTGTTCTGCGCATCGCTCGTCGCAGGTCCTCTTTTGTTTTCTTCTGCCATAAAATTCCTCCGTTTATATTTCGTTCCCTTCATTATCGGCGCGCTTGGGATTTTGAGCAAATTCCACGCCGATGCCAAGTCCGCCGTAGCCTGGTGAAGGCGGATCGATCTTACTGCTCTCGAAATATGATCCGCGCCTTGGTCAGGTCGTAAGGGGAAAGTTCAACCGACACCTTGTCGCCCGGCACGATGCGAATGAAATGTTTCCGCATCTTGCCGGAAATGTGCGCCAGCACGTTGCGCTGACCGGCAAGATCGACCCGGAACATCGTCCCGGGAAGCACCTGGGTCACCGTCCCTTCCATCACGAGTGGCGGTTCCTTCGGCATCGCGCCGAAATATATCCGCAAGCCGGTGTCTCTCAAACACGCTGAACCGGCCCACTTCTGGCGCGGACTTTACTGCACGTCTTCGAGGGAAACGCTGGGCAAATATTCGCCGAGCTCTTCGCGTTTCCACCAGGCTCCGGTCTGCCGATGTTCATCCGCGTTGGTGAATCGATAACGATAAAAACTCGCACGAATGTAACGTGGCGGCGCTTCGGGAAATGGATTTTTCTCGAACAGCGCCGCGACCTGCGCTTTGCCATGCAATAAGGCGATCAGGGTTTGGACAAACCAGGGATTTTGTCGATACGAGCCGAGCGCGGCGAACCACATCTGCCAATCGAGCCGCGGTTGATGCGGCTGACACCAACCGGGCGCGCGCATCACGTCGCCCGGTTTCCATTTGAACTCGTACGGCTTCCACTCGAGCCCGTCCGCGCTTCCCTCAACGATGATCTCCTTCCGATCTTTGGTCATGACGCGGAAAAGCCCGTAGCCGTTCACGATCCTAAGCGATTCAGCGCGCGCATAAATCTTTCCGAACCAGGGCGACCATTCTTCCTCCGGCTTGAACGCGCTGTAAATCAAGCGCGCGTTTAGTGGCAGCGTGAGAACGATCACGACCGCGGCCGCATAGATCGACAATCGATCCACGAATTTGTAGCCACGGCGCTCTGTCGCCGTGACGAGAGTACGTCGACGGAGGGCTGCATCGTCGATCAGCAGCAAGCAGAGCGCGATCGTGAGCAGATTGAAAAAATTGTAATTCCCCGTCGCGCCGATCACGGCCTGGAGAAAAATCAAAAGCCCGCATGCGAGTAGCCGCAGTCGACGAGGCGCCCAAATGAAAAACGGCATGATGATTTCAACGATCAGACAAAACGCGACCGAAAACTTCTTGAACCATTCCGGATGTTGGTCAGCCCACCAACCGATCGCAGTCGGCAGTGGTTGCGACCAGTAGTGATAATCGAGGGCGCTGAGGTTGAACCACGAATCGTCGCCGCTGGTCAGCTTCACGACGCCCGACATGATCATCAGTTTGAAAAGCAAAACCTTGAGTAGAAACATCGCGGCTCGTGAAACCGGCGGCTCATTCGCTTTCGTCCACCAGAGCCGCCACGGCGCGAGAAAGATCGCGAGGAACCCGGTTTCGATCAGGAGAATGTCCCATTGGAAACTGAGGAACGTTTGCCCGGCGACGGCGAGCGAGAGATAGAAAATCACGAGCGCGACGAGCGAAAGCGCAGGCGCGATTCCAAAAATCAGCAGCAGCGACAGCGCAACGCCGCCACCGCACAAAAAATGAAGGAACGCATCGCTTGAATTGAACCAGCACAATGTCGGCAAGATCGACAACGCGTGATCGCCGACCTGCGCGCGCACAGCCGGCAGAAATTGTGCGACAGGCGTAATTCCGTTCGAGCCGATCAGTCCGTCGATCTGCCCCCACAGCGACACGAACGCGATAAGGAAAATCAAACCGACCGCGCGCAAAAACCAGCGGCGCGCCCAAAAGTATTGTGGCGGACGAACGTCATCGCCCCAAAGCAATCGCGTCATCGCCGACGCGAGCCGGCGATTCATTGCCGTGAATTTGTAAAACGCTTCCGTGATCGGCGCAAAACCGGGAATGTGATAATAGCTCCACACCAGCCACTTTTTTGAAGATCGACATCGTAACGATCGAAAGACGGCTTCGGCTCCAGTGAAAACCGCGCCGTCGGGTTCGATCAAAACGACCGTGCGTTGAAACTGTTCGCGCGGGATTTCTGGAAACTTATCGCTGACATCTTGCGAAGTCTGGTAATCGACTTCATCGCCGGTGGCTTCGCGCCAGCGCTCGATCCAGCGCCGGCAGAAATGACATTCGCCGTCCCAAATCAGCAGCGACTTTGGCGGCGGTGTGGCAACGCGGAGCCGGGTTCCGTTAGGCATCAACGCCCAACGTTCAACGCTCAATGCTTAACGTTCAATGCTGAACTCTGCCCAAATCGGCGCGTGATCGGAAGGATCTTTCCCTTTGCGCATCTCGCGATCGACCCCTGCGGCCGTGCATTTTTTTGCGAGCGATTCGCTGGCCAGCACGCCATCGATGCGAAGGCCGCGATTTTTCGGAAACGCGAGCATTCGATAATCCCACCAGGTAAAAACGCCCGGCGGTTGTGGATGAAGTCGCAACGTATCGCGCAGTCCGATTTCGTAGAGCTGTTGAAACGCGGCGCGCTCGCCGTCCGAGCACATAATCGCGCCGCGCCAAAGTTGCGGATCGTGAACGTCGACATCTTCCGGCGCGACGTTAAAATCGCCGCAGACAGCAAGATCGACATCTTTCTCCTTGCGAAGGCAATCGCGCAGTCGCGCGTACCATTCGAGTTTGTATTTATAAGCCGGCGAACCCACCGCCTGACCATTCGGCGCGTAAACCGAATAGACGCGCAAACTTCCCGCCGTCGCTGAAATCACGCGCGCTTGCGGATCGACCACTTCATCGCAGAGCGAGGCGCGCACGTCCGTCAGCTTCGTTTTCGAAAGGATGGCGACTCCGTTGTAAGATTTTTCGCCGTGATAGGCGGAGTCGTAGCCTGCGGACTGAAGCGCTAGCGCGGGGAATTGTTCATCGGTGCATTTCGTTTCCTGCAAACAAACGACATCCGGCTTTGTGTTCTCGAGCCACTCGAACAATCGATCGTGCCGCTTCCGCAGCGAATTGATGTTCCAGGAAACGATTCTCACTACAGCGCCAATTCAACCCCCGGCGTCGGCACGATGATTTCCGTGTTCGGTAAATCGTTGGCCAGCCGTGCGCGCATCCATTCCACTGCCGGCGGATCGCCATGCACGAGTAGAATTTGTTTCGGGGCGAGACGCTCGGCGTAGGTGATGAGCGATTCGCGCGTGGCGTGCGCGCTGAATTGGAATTGTTCGATGTGGCAACGCACGCGTTGCGGCGGCTGGTCCGGATCGAGAGTCACTTGTTCATCCGATTTCGCGTTCCGCAAAATTCCCGCGGGCGATTCGGGATCGGCGTAGCCAACGAAGAAAACCGAGTGGCGCGGTTGATCGACGACTCGCTGCGCGAAAATGTTGGAGAG
>DATEWZ010000106.1:0-10551 GCA_035257485.1 Chthoniobacterales bacterium | reverse complement strand
GATTCGGCGCACACCGTGATCACGTAGGCGAAAAGCTGTCCCGATTTGAAAACGTCGAACACCGCCTGGGTTTTGTTTTTCGAAATGTCGATGTCGTTCTCGCGCAGCACTTCCACCGCAAGCGGATTTAGTTTCCCCGGCTCCAGACCCGCGCTCTGGGCTTCGAAGAAATCACCGCAACGCCTATTCAACAGCGCCGCGGCCATTTGACTGCGGGCGCTGTTGTGCACGCAAATAAAAAGCACTTTCTTTCTCATAATGTTCAAGCGCAACAACTCTCACTCTTCGCATTCTTCGCCCGATCCCTCGCCTTGCAAGTTGTGGCCGGCGGCTCCAGGACAGCGCGAAGTTCGTTTTGATTTTCGGAGAGATTCGTGACGTGGTACATCGTCGGGAAAAAGGTTTCATCACCGTACTCAATGCGGACTTCTGCGTTCTCATCGATCGAGACCAATTTGCGCACCTTGTCGTAAATGCTGACGAACTTGCCGGCTGACATGTAATCATCGTCCGCGGTCGACGGAACCCAAAGTTGGAGGATGGTTTCGTTCCAGCGGTTCTTCTGCCCGCCGCAATCCACCGTGTCATAGGTTACGGCTTTGATCTCGGTCAGATGGTAACCACTGTGAATCGCATCGCCGTTCGCTTTCGTAAACAGAAGTCCTTTGTTAGGCCAACGTCGAAGTGCACTGATAAACTCGCTCGTCTTCATAGCAGTAACATTGTCCGATTAATCCGATCGCGCGAACAGGCTTGGCTGTTCATCGTCGTGCTGGTGAATGAAGTTGTCGATCCTGCGTTCGGTGATGGTGACGTGCATGCCGATGTGCGCCAGATCGTAAAGCGCGATCACGTCGCGCGAGCGCATCCGGATACAGCCAAAGCTCGCGGGCCGTCCGATCAAGCGCTCTTCCGGGGTACCGTGAATATAAATGCAGCGGTCCCGCGCGCTGCGGTTTTGCTGTTCCATTCCGCGAAGCCAGATCACGCGGGAGACGATTGCGTCCCGGCCGGGCGCGTTTGGATTGACGATCTCGCCGGTCGCCAGGCGATTTTTAATCACCGCGCCGGCCGGCAAGTGATCGCCGAACTTTGCCGAAACAAACAAAACTCCGAGGGGCGTGCGATAGGTCCCGTTGCCGTCACCAAGCCCAAACTTCGAAGTCGAGATTGGGAACTTTGAAATCAATCGACCGCGATCGATTAAGGCAAGCTGCTGGTCCGGAACACTGACGACGATTTCGGTCGCTACCGACTGTGCGAACGACATCCGCGCTGTGACAAGAAGGATCGAGAATGCGAGCAGCGTTTTCATGCCAGGACAAGATCCGACGCCGGTTTTTCGGCGGCACGAACTGAAAACGCGGGGTAGGTGACGAGCTCAATCGCCCCGTCCGGTTGCTCAACGAGCGCGGTGCAGCTTTCGACCCAATCGCCACAGTTATAATAAGTGGCGCCGGTCAGTTGATGGATCGCGGCGTTATGGATGTGGCCGCACAAAACCGCGTCCACTCGAAATCTTTCGGCATAATGCACGATCGCCTTTTCGAATTCGCCGATGAAGTTGACCGCGTCCTTGACTCGTTTCTTGGCGTAAGCGCTGAGAGACCAGTAACCGAGACCGAACCTTCGCCGGAAAAAATTGATCGCGGGATTGAGCGAAAGCAGAAATTCGTAGCCAATGTCGCCGAGAAACGCCAGCCACTTTGCGTTCTGCACCACCGTGTCGAGTTCGTGTCCGTGAATGATCAGGATGCGGCGCCCGTCTGCGGTGTTGTGAATCGCACGTTCCTGGATCGAAATGTTTCCGTAAGAACCGGCGAAGGTCGAAACGAATTCGTCGTGATTGCCAGGAATGTAGATGACCGGCACGCCCTTGCGCGCTTTGCGCAGGATTTTTTGGATGACATCATTGTGCGGTTGCGGCCAGTAATGACCGCGGCGAAGGGACCAGATGTCGATCAAATCGCCAACGATGTAGAGCTTTTCACATTCGTAATCGCGCAGGAATTGTAAGAGCGCGTCGGCGTTGCTGGTCCGCTTTCCGAGATGAACGTCGGAAATCCAGGCCGTTCGGACATGGCGCACCGGCTCACCCAGGCCCGGCGGTCTTTCAAACGAGAATCGCGGTTGTGTTAAGATCGACATCTAGTTGTCACCGAAAAACGAAAGCCCGCCGGAGCGCTCTCCCGGCGGGCCTTCGACCTAACCTTTCTGCGCTATCGAATTGGTACAAATCCAACTTGCTCGACAATTTTTTGCCCGGCATCGCTGAGTGTGAAATCGACGAATTGTTTGGCCAGTCCGGCCGGCTCGCCATTGGTGTAGTAAAACGTCGGTCGCGCGTAGGGATATTTTTTCCCGAGCACGCTTTCCTTGGATGGCGTTGCGTCATCGATGGCGACGACTTTGATCCCGCTCGCTTTTGTGTAGGCGAGACCGACGTAACCGACGCCGTTCGGATTCTTGCCCACTTCCTGCGCGATCTGCTCGTTGCCCGCCATTTTCTGCGAGTCCGGCGCGTAATCACGTTTCTTCATCGCCAGTTCTTTGAATTCGGAATAGGTGCCGGAGGAAGTGTTGCGCGTGTAGATCGAAATTTTGCCGCCCGATCCGCCGACCGCGCTCCAGTCGGTTACGTCACCGGTGAAAATCTGTTCGACTTGCTTCTTGGTCAGCGATTTCACCGGATTCGCGCTGTTTACGATCACGGCGATTCCGTCCCAGGCGACGGTTGTTTCCTTGAACGTGACGCCTTTGGCTTTGGCGGCCGCGACTTCTTCCGGCTTGGTCGGCCGGCTGGCCATTCCAATTTGCGCAGTGCCATCGATGATCGCTGAGATGCCGGTAGTCGATCCTTCGGCGGCGATGTTGAACGTCGTGTCGGAGTGTTGCGCTTTAAATTCTTCCGCGAGCTGCGGCACGAGCTTCGCGCCAAGCGTGTCGGAGCCCTTGATTACGAGTGGGTCGGCGCGCAGAGAAACAGCGGCAGCGATTAAAAGCGGCGGAATGAAGAAGAGTTTTTTCATGGGAAAAGAGTCCTTTGGTTTACTTGATCGGAACAAAACCGACTTGGGACACGATTTTTTGTCCGCTCGATCCGATAGTGTAATCGAGAAACTGTTTCGCGAGTCCCGTCGGCTCACCGTTCGTGTAGTAAAACGTCGGCCGCCAATACGCGTAGGAATGTTCCTGGACCGATTTCACGGATGGCGTGGCGCCATCGACCGGAAGCGCTTTGATTCCCCCGGCTTTGATGTAGGCCATCCCCACATAGCCGACGCCATTCTTATTTTTGCCAACTTCGGCCGCGATTTGTTCGTTGCCCGCCATCTTCTGCGAGCCGCCGGCGTAATCGCGTTTCTTCATCGCCAGCTCCTTGAAATCGGAATACGTGCCTGACGAAGTGTTCCGGGTGTAGATCGAGATCTTTCCGGGCGAACCGCCGACCGCGCTCCAATCCTGTACGTCACCGGTAAAAATTTGCTCGACCTGCTTTTTGGTCAGGCCTTTCACCGGATTTGCCGAATTCACGATCACCGCGATGCCGTCGTAAGCGACGACGGTCGGTTTCATGTTTTTGCCTTTTGATGCGGCAGCGCCGACTTCAGAGGATTTCGCGCGCCGGCTCGACATTCCGATCTCGGCCGTGCCGTCAATGATCGCGGCAATGCCGGTGGTCGAGCCTTCCGCCGCGATGTCGAACGTTGTCCCCGGATGTTCGGCTTTGAAATGCTCGGCCAGTTGCGGAACGAGTTTGGCGCCGAGCGTGTCGGAGCCTTTAATGACGAGGCGTTCGGCTTTGGCTTCAGCCAATCCGAACGCAGTTACGAGAATTAAAACAAGGTGAGGTAGTTTCATAGTTGTTGGTTGTCGATGTTTAGAATTTCACGCTGAGGTCGGCTTGAAAGAGTTGGTATTGATCGAGCGGATTGATTCCGATATCGCCGATGCCGCCGGTTCCGAGATTGTCGTTGATTTGCCAGCCGTAGGCCCAGGTCGCTTTGAATGTGACCGCGTCGCTCAACATGTAGGCCGCGGTCACAGCCACGCCTTCCAAGCCAACGCGACTGTCGAAGATGTCGGAATCGACCAGGTTCGGGTCGAGCGCGTACTGCTCGGTGTGCTGCCACCAGGCTCTGACCTCCCAATCGCGCTTGGCCTTTAGCTGACCAACACCGAGACCGATCTGATAAGCGTAACGTTCGTCGCCGTTGCCGGAGGGTATGACACCATGGGGAAGCGTCGCCGCAGCGGCTCTTGCGCGCTCATCACCTTCGAAATTTACGGCGAAATCTCCAAACAGTCGCATCGGCAACTCGCCAATTTTCCAACCGATCTCCCACGGCATGTCGTAAATCAGCAGGCTATTGATGCCTGTCTGATTTTCCGCGAGCGAGGCCGCGTTGGTCACGAACGGCGAGCCGCCTTGGAAATGAATGTTAAACGTGTCGCCGTTGCCGGTGTAATTGTAGAGCGTCGGCGCGAGCTGGACGTAAATGTTTTTTGGGAAGGTGACTCGCGCGCCGATCTGCCACGCCAAAAGAAACGCGTCCGTGTTCGGGATCAACTGCGTCCCATGAACTCTCCCGACCTGACCGGTGGTTGTCCCACGGCGGCCCAGCGGATTTTCCGGATTCGCATCGTCGTAGATGAACTGCGCGAAATTCGCGAAGACGTCGATCTTGAGCTTGAACGGTTCGCTCGGCGCGGGCGCGACGATCCCTTTGCCGCCTTCCTTGCTGTAACCTTCCTGCGTCGCGACCGAGTTCGCCGCGCCGAACTCTATATTAAATGTGTGCTTCCATTGCTCGGCCAATCCCTCCGGATTGATGTCGTCGTCCCAGACCATCAACGTCGTCACCAATGGCTGCGGCATTCGACCGGCCGTGAGTGTGATGTCCTTGAATCCTTTGTAGCCGAGATAAGCCTGGCCAACGCTGATCCGATCGCTGTCCTTCGAGAACGGTCCGTTCACGCCGCTGTCGTCGCCGAAGGTAACGTTGGTCGAACGCGGGCTGGTGCTCGTCTCCAAACGAATACCGAAAAACCAATCGTCCACCAGCGTTCCGCGGAGTCCGATTCGCAGACGATAACGTTCGCGCTCGCGCTCCTGCCAATCGTTGTGCGCGGCGACTCCTGCGCCCGGGGCGGCCAACGGATTATCGTCCACCGTCCGACCACCGCGATACTCATAACGCATCCGCGCGTCACCATAGAGCTCGATCTCCGTGATCGGCGCTGAGAGCTTCCATTTTCCGCCGCTGGTTTCCGAAATCTGCTTGGTCAACTCGGCCCGGACTTCTTCCGCCTCCTGATCGGTAATCAGTTTTTTCTTAACCAACAAGTCGAGGAGCGCGCCGGCGTCTTGCGCGAAGATCGACATCGGGGAAACGAGAAAGCCTGCCAGGACTGCGATTAGAGCGATTTTTTTAAACATGGATCTCCTTTGGAAGTGCGGCCTTTTGCCGCGGGGTTGGCGTCGCGAGTCGAGCTCCATTTCGCCGTGGCTCTTCTCGCGACGACGGAACGTAGAAAGCGATTGTTACAAGCAGATGACGCCTAAGTAACAATTGCGTGACTTCGCGCCGGGAGATTCGGCGCTGTCCGCGATCAATTTCGATCAGCCGATCCGATTATCGTTTCGGTTTCGCGGATGGTTTCGCCGAAGGCGACGGCGCGATTGGAGGCGCTGTCGTAACCGAAGCAGTCGGAGCTGCGCTCGCGGCCGGAACAACCGGCGCGCCCGGCGCTGGAACTGCCGGTGCATTTGGATTTGCCGGTGCCGGTGACGTTGTTGCGGACGCGTTCGTCTGTTGCTGGAGCAGCTGCTGCCGTAACCCCGTGTCGCGACTTGTCTTGTGCGAGTACATGATCGACAACGCAAACGTAAGCGCGAAGAAAATCCCAGTCAGCCAGCCCGTGAACTTGACCAACACGTTGGTGGTTTGCGCGCCGAAGATATTTTCGGTCACCCCGCCGCCAAAGGCCGCGCCAAGTCCTTCGCTTTTAGGGCGCTGCATCAAAATGATCAGCACCATTAAAAGCGCGACCAGCACGTAAATCGCCAGCAAGCAGTTAATCAGGATCTGCATCGGGAGCGGGCAATATGGCGAGATCGAGACCGGAAGCAACCGTCAACGCCTCTTTATCTCGTTCCAGATTTCGTCCAGCTCGGCCAGACCGACATCGCCAAGTTTTTGGCCGCGTTTAGTTAGCTCATCCTCCAACAAATTGAATCGCCGGACGAATTTGTCGGTGGCGGCTTGGAGGGCGGCTTCGGCGTCGATCTTCGATTTCCGCGAAAGGTTGACGACGGCAAAAAGGAGATCGCCAAGTTCATCTTCGACGGCTTGTCGATCTTCACTTTTGATCGCGCTCTTCAATTCACCGAGTTCCTCTTCCACTTTCGCGATCACATCCTTCAATTCCGTCCAGTCGAAATTCACGCGCGCAACCTTGCTTTGCGCTTTTTGCGCGCGCATCAGCGCCGGAAGCGCTCTCGGAAGACTCGAAAGATAGTGCGTGTCGGTTTTCTTTTCCGCGCGCTTGATCGCTTCCCACTGTTTTAAGACTGCGCCGCTATCGCGCGCATCGCTCTCGCCGAAAACGTGCGGATGCCGGCGCACCAGCTTGTCGCTGATTTCGTTCACCACGTTGCCGATATTGAATTGGCCGGCTTCGCGCGCGATCTCGGCGTGCATTACCACCAGCAATAACAAATCACCCAGTTCCTCCCGAAAATGCGCGTCGTTCCTGGACCGTGCGGCCTCGGCAACCTCATAGGCTTCCTCGATCGTTGCCGGCAGCAGCGATTCGTGCGTTTGCTCACGGTCCCACGGGCAACCACCCGGCGCGCGCAACTTCGCGACTATTTCGCAAAGACGCTGGAAGTGATCAGTGACTAGTGACCGGTGATCAGATTTTGGAGAGTCTTTGCTTGTCACTGATCACTTGTCCCTGGTCACCTCTTAAATTCGCCACAACGAGCGGTGGGTTCCGAACTCGGAGATTTCGCCGGAAGATTGTTTGCTGACGTAAACGACAAGACCGATCGAGCTGATAAACGTTCCGATCATGATCATCGCGACCAGCCAGGAAGGAATGTGGCCGACGCGCAACGCCCTATAAAAATCCCCCGGGCCATCCATCGCGTGCGAAGCGTGCAGAAAGATTTTCGTGATCCACGCCAGCAACACCATAATGAAAATGAAGACGTAATTTCGTTTTAACCGCCGCCCGATCGCTTCCAGCTTGCTGATTTTGAAACAGGGGAGAATCAAGTCCTCGCAAACAAGTTTCTTCCACTCGCCCTGGAGCAGGTCGCGATTTTCCATGACCATCGGCACCAAAAAATGCGCCTCAAGCATTCGGATGCGCGCGCGGAAGGCGTCGTAAAAACGATAGCGTCGCGCTTCAATCCAGAGCAGCACCCAGAGGATCGCCAGATTGAAAAAGAAAACGATGTGCGGCACTTCGCGACTGGAAAACGCGATGGTGATGATGGCGGTGCTGCTAGTGATCGCCCAGTTCGTGGTCACATCCAACCGTTGCCGCCAGACCATGATTCGCCCCATCTCGCCACGGTAAAAATGCGACATCGCGTTGACGTAGCCGGGATCGTAAATGCTGCGCTGGAGCGAGACGGTCGTTTCCTGGTTGGCGATAGGGACGCTGTTTTCAGTTGCCACGACCGCTCAATTAACCGGATAACTGCGCCGGAATCCAACATTTCCTCATGGCCATTGCCCTCGCCGAGCTGATCGATCCCAAACAAATCGCGCTGAATCTACGCGCGCGCTCTCAATCGGAGGCGATGCGCGAGATGGTCGATCTGCTAATCGCCAATGGAAAGATCGACAACGCCGGGAGATTTCTGAACAAGATTCAGGAACGCGAACGGACGAATTCCACTTACGCCGCCGACGGCGTCGCCTTTCCGCACGCGCGGACGAAACTGGTCGACCAAATCGTCGTCGCCATCGGGCGCAGCGAAGCCGGAATTCCCTGGACCGGCAAAGGCGAAGTGGCCCGCCTGATTTTTCTAATCGCCGTGCCGGAGAAATTAGTGAGCGATTATCTGGTCGTGGTCGGCGCGATCGCGCGGATCACGAAAGACCGGCCGCTGCGCACTTTACTGCTTCACGCCGAAAGCGTGAAGGATTTTGTCGCGACGCTTCTCGGCGCGCCCTCAATCTGATTTTTTCAGAAGACGATTGCGCGCCCGATCGAGAATTTTTTTCTCGTTTTCGGTCAAACTCCCGATCCCGGACTTGGAAATCTTGTCCAGAATGGGATCGACGGAGGAATAGACGTCGTCCGGCTCGGTCGTGCGCCGCATGGAAGATTTTTGGACGACGTAGAGTTTCGGTTTCGGCTGAAAACGCGATTTGAGATTGGCGATCCATGCCAGCTCCGGTCCGGCTCCGCGCGCTTCAATGAAGAAAAATGCCACCGCGATGCTCGCCCAGAGCACGACCAGGTCAGGCCAATCATGCGCAGCAAGCGCGCTCAAGGTCCCGATCGCGGCCAGAATTACAAAAATCCATTTCGCCGGGATGCGCAGAAAGAATTGGACGTTTGGGTAGAGCGTGACGAACGCTGCGAAAACGGCGAAGTGCACGGCTCCAGACCCGGCAAGGCCAGTGCGAGTGCTCAATCCCCACAAAGCCAGAATGAACACCGGCACCAAGAGTAAGAGAACGTAAAGCCACATGTATGCGCGTTGGCCTATGAAGCGCTCGACCTCGCGGCCGAAGAAAAACAGCATGTACATTTCAACGGCAAACCAGAGCAACGCCGAGGGCGATGGCTGATGAATAAAGGCGTAAGTGAAGAGCCGCCAGATTTGTCCCTGCCAAACCTGCCCGCTGTCGAACATCGCGTAGTTCAGGACTGCGCCATCGCCGATCGCAAAAATAAAGGCAGTCACGATCGCACAAACGACATGCACGCCGACGAGGATCGTGGTGACATCAACCGGGTAACGTCCCATCCACGTTACCGGCCGATAATCATCGGAGGTAGTGACTCCGAACATGTTTCAAGTAAACAACCAGCACTTCGCATGCGCAAGGCGGATCGGCTGTGTCTTGCGTTCGCGCCGAAAGAATGCGGCGTCGCGTTTTGATAAAAAACTCTTGGAGAACCGCCCGAACCGTAAGAAATTTACCCTTTCCTCTGATTAAGATCGACATCCGCTCATGAAGAATCTCGCGCCTGCCATTTCGCCTCCGGCTGGAATCGGCGACCACAAGCCGCAGAACCAGGAAGTGCTCGATTGGGTGCATGAGGTCGAGCTGCTCGCGAAGCCTGAGAATATTTTTTGGTGCGACGGCTCGGAGCGTGAGCATGCGTTTCTGCTCGAGCAAGCGCTGAAGCAAAACGTTTTGATCAAACTCAACGAGCAAAAAGTCCCGCGTTCCTATTTGCATCGGTCGAATCCGAACGACGTCGCACGCGTCGAGCAGTTCACTTTCATCTGCACGCCGACCAAAGAAGAGGCTGGGCCGACAAACCATTGGAGCGATCCGGCGGAAACGTATTCGAAACTTCATGGAATGCTGAAAGGCGCGATGCAGGGCCGGACGATGTTCGTCGTGCCCTACATCATGGGGCCGCCGGAATCGCCGCTCGCCAAGGTCGGATTCGAAATCACCGATTCGATTTACGTCGTGCTGAGCATGCGAATCATGACGCGAATGGGTGAAGTCGCGGTCACACGACTCGGCAACGATCCGAAAGCGGAATGGAACCGCGGGACTCACTCATTATTGGATGTCGATCCGGCGCGGCGCCTGATCTGCCATTTCCCACAAGACAACGCGATCATTTCGGTCGGCTCGGGTTACGGCGGCAACGTGCTGCTTTCGAAAAAATGTCTCGCTCTGCGGATCGGCTCTTACCTCGCGCGCAAACAAGGTTGGATGGCCGAGCACATGTTGATCCTCGGGGTCGAATCGCCTGAAGGAAAAAAACATTATGTGGCGGCGGCGTTCCCGAGCGCCTGCGGCAAAACCAATTTTGCCATGCTGGTTCCGCCGAAACATTTCAAAGGTTGGAAAGTCACCACCGTCGGCGACGACATTGCGTGGATGCAGATTCGCGACGGCCGCTTGTATGCGGTCAATCCGGAGAACGGCTACTTCGGCGTTGTTCCGGGAACGAATTACAAATCGAACCCGAACGCGATGACATCGATCGAGCACGACACGCTCTACACCAACGTCGCGCTGCTTGCTGATGGCGACGTTTGGTGGGAAGGCAAGGATGGTCCGCCACCGGATTACGCAGTTGATTGGCGGGGTAACGACTGGACGCCCGCTTCGACTGAGAAAGCGGCGCACCCGAATTCGCGTTTCACCGCACCCAGCCGCAATAATCCTGTGCTCGATCCTGATTTCGAAAAAGGCGAAGGCGTTCCGATCAGCGCAATTATTTTCGGAGGACGCCGCGGCGACACCATGCCCCTCGTTTTTCAGACGCACAATTGGGAGCACGGAACTTACGTTGGTGCGACGATGGGTTCGGAGACGACAGCGGCGGCGGCCG
>DATEWZ010000105.1:0-10753 GCA_035257485.1 Chthoniobacterales bacterium | reverse complement strand
GTCAACGCACAAGCAACTCTCGAATACGCCAAAACCCACCCCGGCTTCACCCCGCCGGCTTCCGTGATCGGGCCAAAGAAAACCTGGGACTCCTTCGCATCCGACTTCGGGATCGGGGTCCGGCTCGACCTGCCAATCGGCCCCTTGCGCCTCGATTATGGCTTTCCCATCAACGAGGCCGGCAACGCCAAACATGGCCACCTGAACTTCAGCGTTGGCTACCAGTTTTAACCCCAATATTTGGCACTTGCGGTCTGACCGGTTTCCGACGACTTATGTAGCCCTCTTATGAAAAAAATGCTCTCTTTGACCCTGGTTTCGCTGCTCGTCCTGCCGATCGCGGTGCGGGCGCAGGGAACCTTGAAAATCGGCACGGTCGACATGAACAAGACCTTCCGGGAATACAACAAAACGAAAGATGCCGAGGCGAAAATTAACGACGCCAAGAATCAGGCGAAAAAGGAATACGACGAACGCGCCGATTCCTACAAAAAGGCGCTCGACGACATCAACAACCTCAACAAGCAGCTCGAGGCACCGGCCCTGAGCGCTGATGCCAAGGCCGCAAAAGCCAAGGAGCGCGACGACAAGATCTCGAACATCAAAAACATGGAGCGCGAGATCACGGAGTTTCGCCAGACGCGGGAACGCCAGCTTCAGGAGCAGGCGTTGCGTATGCGAGAGGGCATTGTGAAAGAAATCACCGACGTGGTGATGGAGAGAGTCAAAGCGAGCAAGCTCGATTTGGTCTTCGACAAATCGGGCAACAGCCTCAACGGCGTGCCGGTCGTGATGTATGCGCCCGATAGCGTCGATTTCACCAACGATGTGATCACGACGTTGAACAAGCCGGGCCGTCCGAGCTCAGTGACTACCGCCCCCAGTCCGACCAAGGAAAGCCCTCTCGCCGCCCCGTCGCCAAAGAAGCCTTAATTCATTTCAAATCCGAAAACACACGCGGGAGCAACTCGCGTGTGTTTTTTGTGTACCGAGAGGAACATGAATTAAGTTCAGCTTAATCGACAGCGTGAAGGATCGACGTCCACTTCTATTCGCCGGCATTTTGCTCTTCGCGTTCGGTCGCGCGCTCTGCGCCGCGCCCGAATGGGAGGCCACGCTGACAAAAGATCCGCCCGGAAATTTTCCTCCACTGAAATCCGTCCGAACCAATTACCATTTCGGATGGTCCGGAATTACTGCCGGAACAGGGGATATTCACTTTAGCAAAACGGACAAAGGTTTTCAGTTCGACGCGAGCGGGAAGACAATCGGTTTCGTTCGCGCCCTTTGGAAACTGGACGCAAGTTATCGCGGATTGGTCGAGGCCGAAACGTTACGGCCAATCGAGAGCAAACAAACCGAAGTTTACCGGAAGAAAAAACTCATCACCGACCTCGCGTTCACGAACTCGGGCGTGATGCGTACCCGCACCGAAGTTCCGGCGTCCGGCAAAACGTCAATCCCGGTCCCCTTCAATCTTCCCGGCCTGTTCGATCTTTCCGGCGCGTGGCTTTATTTGCGCAGCCAACCGCTGACGGATCACAGCGTGTATCGAATTGCCGTTTACCCGGCCACCTCGGCCTATGTCACCACCGTGACCGTCCTCGGACACGAGCACGTGTCCGTTCGCGCGGGAAGCTACAACGCGATCAAAGTTGATCTTCAACTCAAGCACATCGGAAAAAAGATGCAGTTGGAGCCGCACAAAAAATTCCGCAGAGCAACGATTTGGATATCGGACGACGAAAATCGAATCCCGCTTCGAATTGAAGCGCAGATTTTTGTCGGCACGGTCTTTGCCGAACTACAATCGGCCCGCTTCGAGTAAGAAGAATTTCCTCAGCGGTCAGGAATCCATTCCCCGCGCACCGGTCCTTCTCGCGACGGACGGCGTCGCGGCACATAGATCGGCGCCTTCCCGCCGGGCAGAAGTCGCAATGCCGCCAGCGTTTCCAAATCGAGCCGGCCCGTGACAGGCAAGTGCACGCGCGATTGATAAGCGCGCAACGAAAACTCGAGCTCCGGCCCGGCAGCTCCATCGATCACGCCGCGATACAGACCTTGCCGCGCAAGAATATTTTGGGCGGAAGCAATGACGTTTTGCTGCACCTGCGGCGGCGAAGCTTCGAAAGGCGTGCCGGCAAAGTTTCCGCCCGTTTGCGGCGCAGCTGCGCCGTAGTCAGGTCGGGCAGGCGGTTGCTCGTCCCGCCGAGGCGGAGTGGAGGCGGATCGATCTGGCGATTGGTCGGGAAATGGTTGGCCGGTCAACGGATGGGTCGGTCCAGCGTTTGCATGCCGTTCCTCGCGCAGGTCGGACGTGTCCGGCGTCGTTGAAACTTCCGGCGCGGCGGTCGGCGACGCTTTCACGACGGAGCGCACTCCGGAGGAATCAATTCCAAGCGCCTTCAATGTTTCCTCGTTTAGATCACCGGTGATTTGCAGCCCGTTGCGAATTTGATAACGCCGAATCGCCGCCGTTGTGTCGGTGTCCTTTGCGCCGGTGACTTCACCATAATAGAAACCTTCGTCCTTTAAAGCCTGCTGGGCACTCTCGACCTGTTGGTCCGCCTGGGCTGAAACCGCCAACGCGCCCGTGATTACGAACACTGCGATGCGAAGGTTCATGGGATGTGGTCGATTTGACGCGGAAATTGTTGCGCTATTCAGTCCCCTGAGCCCGTCACGGCGAGCGTCAGCTGGCGCTCCTTCAAAACGTCCCGATAACGCAGGATGCCTTCGCTAATCGCCGCCGCCATTTGGTCCCGATAATCATTATTGTCGAGCTTCGCGATCTCGTCCTTGTTCAGAAAGCCGGCCTCAACCAAGACCGCGGGCGTCGAAACGTTGGCCAAAACAAAAAGTTGCTCCGCTTTCGTCCCGCGGTCGGGCGCTTTTGTCCGCGCAATCATTGCTTCCTGAATGAATCGCGCGAGACTTTGGCTGGCCAAAGTCGGCGATTCCGCCGCCGGTCCGTTAAAAAACGGAATCCAGGAAACGAGTCGGGGCGCGGGCGCGGCTTGATGCTCGGCATAATAAGTCTCCACGCCGCTCGCGGTTTTTTTACTTTCGTTGAAATGAATGCTGACCAGGATGCAATCTCGCGCCCGATTGGTCACGGCCGCGCGGTCTTGAAGGGAAACGTAACTGTCGCCGACTCGTGTCATCACGGTGGCAAGGCCTTGTGATTGCAGCAGGCGATCGACTCGCTGCGCGACGTCCAGCGTTAGATCCTTTTCCAATATTGCCCCGCACATCGCGCCGGAATCCTGACCGCCGTGGCCGGGATCAAGCACGACTACCGTGAACGGAGCCGGCGCTGCGGTATGACGACTCGAGGTCGAATTGACCGGGCGCGGAGTGGACAGGATTTGCCACCAAACAAATGAGGCCAGCATCAGACCCAGCCCCAACCACGCGACAATGTTTTTCATTGTCCCGCCGAAACCAATTCGCAAAGACATCGCTATTTTTGACGGCCGGTCTGCAATTCCTCTTCGGAAAGAATCCGATAACGAATCGCGCTCTTTGCATCACGTTCAAGCACAGCCGCTTCGATTCCGCCCTTTTCGAGTTGTTCGTCGCGATACTTGCGAATCGCCCCACGCTCGGGCAATTCCTTGATACCGCTTTCGCCGATCGCCATTCGGCCAACGCTCCATGCATCGGTGGCAATCGCGATTGCGTCTGCCAATGGCGCGTCAGTGCGATGATTTTGCTGGAGAAATTTTTCCATCAATTCGCCTGACGCTTTGGTCGCGCTCAAGACCGCGAAACGCTGTCGCGGTTGCGCGGTTAGTCCATCAGCGACGATCGAACCGTCGTAATCGACGCACAAGAATAAGTCTTCTTTAGGACTCGAGCCGATCTCGGCAAACATCAGCCGCGCTAGAAATGGCGCGCCATAAACTTGCTCAAACGCGTTCTTCATTACCGGACTAAGCGAATAATGCGCGAGCCGGCGCAAGGAAACGTCCGCCGCTGCACGGGTGAAGCCCTCCGTGCTTGCAAGCTCGATCGCCGCCAAACGCAGACGCTCGATGTCGCCGGGGTGCCCAATCGCGCCCATCGCGATCCGATCGTAAATCTCGAAAAGCTTCTGGCGCGAGCGTCGCCCAATCGTCAGCAAGAGAATTCCATCGCTGTAACCGACCGCCGCAATCGGACTTCCCTGCGCCAGCTGCGTTTCGATGTACTCGCGCCGGTTCGCGATCGCTTCCACCCAACGATACGGTTCTTCGATCATGCTACGCGCTGTTTGAAAACCTCCGCGACCTTTTCGTCCGGCAGCGTCGTGATGCCGTCGCGCGAGACAATTTTAATGAGCGGGAAGATTTTGCCGCTGCGATCCACACCGCCGGTCGCCGTGTCTGCTTCAGCCGCGGTGTCGAGAGCGCGCAAGGCAATCGCCACCGCTTCATTTTCGTTCAGCTCCTGAAGCTTCTTCGGACCCCAGTGATTTTCGTAATAAAGAATTCCTCTCACCGCCGGCGATCCGGACCCGGTGGCCGCGAAATCGGTCACTTCGAAATTCGCGCCCATCGCGTCATAGAAATACAGACGCGCTTCCGGCTTTGGGTTCGCATCGTAGGTCGCAAAGATCGGCACGACCACACCGACGCCTTGCATCACAAAACCGAAATTGTCCCGCAACAATTTCGACAAGGCGCGCACTTTTCCGTCCACGCTCATTTCCTGCAATTGCGTCCGTCGAAAATATTGAAACGAATGTTCAAGCACGCGCGCCATCTCCCACGCGGTCGCCGGCACACCAGCGATCGCCATGATCGAATGCCGATCTATTTCGAGAACTTTATCTGCGCGATCGTAAACCACCGTGTTACCCGCCGTCGCGCGCCGATCACCCGCGACCAGGACGCCGCCGGAAAACTTAAATGCGAGGATGGTGGTCGATTCGGTTGGAACAAACGAATGACCGCTCGCTGCGACAGTCTGCTCGGGCGCAACTTGCAGCAGACCTTTGCGACGCAAGACTGCAGGAAAATCTTCGCTCCCTCCCGAAAAATTCGGATCGAGCGCCAGTGGCGGCTTGTCCATTATTGCCCGGTGCGCTGGCGGTAGCGCTTGGATTGGTTGGGATCAACCTTCCGCATTTTTTTGAGTAAATCTTTCGTGTCCGGCCGCGAAATGTCCGGCGAGCGCGGGCCGCCTTCGTCTCCCTGCTTCGGACCCCACGGAGCGGGATCAAACGGCTTTTGCACGCGCTCCGGCATGCGAAAAATTTAAGGAGAATTAGTACAAAGGCAAGCTGACGTCCGGCCCGGCTTGCCAGGCAAAGCGCCTGATGCCAGAATGAAAGTTCCATGAAATCGGTGGCCGCAGGGGTTTGGAGCGCGCTCGCTTTGCTGGGTTTTGCCGGGGCGACTAGTTTCGCGCAAACGTTTGCCCCAAGTCCGAACCCGGCCGCGAGCCAGGCCGCCCAACTTCAGGAGCTGACCAAAAAAATCGACGAACAAAACGCGAAGATCGACATGTTGTCGCAACAAATCCTGAAGCTTCAGTTGGAAATGAGTCATCAGCGTCCGGGCGTCATGATTGGCGATGCGTCCGCAAGCTCGACATCTCCATCGACCACGACCGCAACATCGACATCTTCGCCGGCAGCATCGACGGCCGCTGGTAGCGGCAACAGTCACGTCGTCGCGCGCGGAGAAACCCTTACCTCGATCGCAAAAATGTACAGCGTGAGCGTCAGCGATCTGCAAAAGTTCAATCACATCGACAACCCGCTGAAGTTGATGGCCGGGCAAACCTTGCAGATCCCGCCGTCGCCGATCCCCTCGCCTTCTTCGTCCGGCGAATGATCGACTGATGGACGAAGTTTCCGGCCAAAGTTGGTTCTTGCGAAAACATCAGGACGGCGCCGTTTTTGGTCCGATCTCGTTTGATCAACTCGCGACCTGGGCTTCGGCCGCGCAGATTGCGCCACACGATCTGATTTCAAACGATCAAGTCACGTGACTGAAAGCGCCAATGGTTGCGCAACTCGCCATGGATTGGCTTGTTGAAGTGACGAGCGAACATCTCTGGCCCGACCACCGTCGGCGCGATCCAGGAATTTATCCGGCTCGGCGATATCAACGCAGACACCTTCGTCATCAATTCCTGCGATGGAACGCGACGGCAAATTCGGGAGCTGCCAGCGTTGTTTAAAATGAATTCGACAGGCACAAAATCAGAGGCCCGCGAAGCTGGGAGCGCGCCGGCGAGCGCAGGAATTTCGATTCGGCTTCAGGAACGCGTCGGCGACCTCGAACAAACTCTGCGCGAGGAACGTCGCGCCTACGCCGAGCTGGAAGAAAAATACAACGCGCTCGTTCAACAAAATCCGCCGCGCGTTTAGATTGACATCTGCTCGTCCGGCGACTCGATGGGCGCTTCTTCCAATTCTTGTTCGACAACTTCCCTTCGCGATTCAAGCAAACTTTGCTCGCATAAGCGCGCGTATTTCCCGCCGTGCGCGATCAACTCATCGTGCGTGCCGCGCTCGATGATTCGTCCGTGGTCGAGCACGAGAATTTGATCGGCGTGAACGATCGTTGAAAGCCGGTGAGCGATCACGATCGACGTCCGATTCGCCATCAAATGTTCGAGCGCTTCCTGAATCAAACGCTCCGTTGCTGTGTCCACACTGGCAGTCGCCTCGTCCAAAATCAGGATCGGCGGATCTTTCAAGAGCGCGCGCGCGATCGAGAGACGTTGCTTTTCGCCGACGCTGAGTTTGACCCCGCGTTCGCCGACAACGCTTTCGAGATTCTCCGGCAGTCGTTCGATGAACGCGCGCGCGTTGGCTGCATCCACGGCGCGCCACAACTCCTCATCGGCCGCGGTGGGTTTTCCCATCAACAAATTTTCGCGAATCGATCCGTTGAAGAGGAAACTTTCCTGCGTCACGACGCCGATTGATTCGCGCAACGCGCCCAGGCTGTATTCGCGAATCTCTTTGCCATCGACAAAAATTCTCCCGTCGTTCGGCGACAGCTCGTAAAAACGCGGGAGCAAGCTCGCGATCGTCGATTTGCCCGCGCCAGTTGTGCCGACCAACGCGATTGTTTCACCCGGCCGCGCGTGAAAGGAGATGTGATCCAGCGCGAGACGCTCGTCGTCGCGATAGCTAAAGCTGACGTTCTCGTAGCGCACGTCGCCGGCAATGGGCGATGTCGATCCCGTCGTCTGCCAGCCGGGCTCGATTGATTCATCCATGATTTCGAAAACGCGTTCCCCGGCAGCGCGGCCAGCCTGCAACAGTTGATTGAGCTGATGAAGTTTGCCGACCGGCTCATACAGGTAGCCGCTGGCCAACAGAAACGCACCGAGATCGCCGAGCTGCATCGTACCGGCAAGCACCGCGCGCGTTCCGACAAAGACCGTGAGGATGACGCCGAGCGTCCCGATCAAATACATCGATGGATTGTAAGCGGCCCAAACTTTCATCACCACGAGCGTGGCCCGGCGCAGCTCGTCGCTCACGCGATTGAATCGTCGATGTTCCTCCTTCTCGCGCGCGAAGCTTCGAATTTGCCGGATGCCGGAAAGGTTGTCGTGCAACAACGCGTTCATGGCGGAGGCGGCGCGCCGTTGTAATCGATAACGGCGATGAGCGGTCAGCGTGTACCAAAGCGCACCGGCTGCGAGAAACGGCACCGGACTAAGCGAGATCAATGTCAGCGAAAAACTGACGTAACACATCCACGCGAACACGATCACCATTTGCAGAATCGCGACGACGCCTTGCTCGACGCCGTCGATCAACATCCGCTCCACCGAGGTCACGTCTTCGAGGAGTCGCGTCATCAAATCGCCGGTCGCGCGATTGTCGAACCACTTGAGCGGGAGCAATTGAATGTGCGAGTAAAGATCGCTGCGAAGATCGAAGATGACGCGCTGCTCGAATGTATTGTTCAGAATTAAGCGGAGCGAATTGAGCCCGTTTTGGAGTAACGCGGCCAAGACCGCGAGCAGGATCAACGGGATCAGCTTTTCCGGATGATGTTGGCGAATCACTACGTCGAGGATCTGTTTCGTCACCACCGGAAAAACGATCACCACCGACGTGGCGATGATCGCGCACGCGAGCATGCCGAGCGCGAGCGCCGGATACCGTTTCAAATAACCAAAGACGCGCCCGACGATTTTTGTTCGCGACTCACGATTCGACGAGCCATCTCTGCCGGTAAACTGACTGCCGTGAAATCCGCCCATTCCGGAATCTACATGCGATCGCCGGAATGTTTATGTCGATCTTTAAACGTCAGCTCGGCGATTCCTGATTTGTCCAGCTCGCCCAAGCCTTCTGCGATCATGCGCTCGTATTGTTCCTTGGTCGCGCGGGCGAGCGGCAACTCAAGCCCGAGTTGACGCGCCAGCTCAAACGCGATGCCGCTGTCTTTCGCCGCGTGCGCGGCGGAGAAGAAACAGCTGTGATCGCGATTTTGCATGTCTCCGCCATCGGTCTCGAGCACACGCGAGTTTGCGCCGGTCTGAGAGAAAACTTCGCGCAGCATTTTTAAGTCGAGCCCGAGCGCGGCGCCGAGCCCGAGACCTTCGGCCAAACCCGCTGTGTTGATATTCATTACCATGTTGACGAGCGCCTTCACTTTCGCCGCTTCGCCTGCTTTGCCGACGAATCGAATGCTCGACGACAGCTCTTTCAAAACTGGTTCGGCTTTTCGAAACGCTTTTTCGGTCCCGCCGCACATCAAATAAAGTTTTCCGTCGCGCGCCTGCGGGATGCTCGAGGCCATGCACGCTTCGAGCGATTCCGCGCCGGCTTTTTCCGCGAGCTTTTCGACTTCGACATGCACCTGTGGCGAAATGGTCGCGCAATTGATGAAAAGTTTCCCGCGCGCGTTCTTGAGAAGATTGTCGCCGGTTCCGGAATAAATATACCGCATCGCATTATCGTCGGTGACGACGGTGAAGATCACATCCGATTCCGCCGTTACTTCCGATAGATCCTGCGCCGCCGCGCAACCAAGCTCGGCTGCCAGTTCAGTCGCCGCTTTGCGATTCGTGTCGTAAACCGCGGTGACGTTGAATTTTCGGTCCTTCAATCGACGCGCCATGTTCGCGCCCATTCGTCCGACTCCAACGAAACCAATATTCATTTTCGAAAGTTAGCAGCAAAAAACGGGTTATGTCGCTTCTCTTCGCCTACGCTGGTCATCGGCCCGTGTCCCGGACAAATGATTGTGTCGTCAGGCAACGTTAAGATTTTCTCGAGATTGGTTTGCACCGCGTCTTTATAGGAAACGCTTCCGCCGCCCATTGAACCGGCGAACATCGAATCGCCAACGATCGCGATCGGCCGCGCGAGACCAGTGCAGACGAAAGTAATTCCGCCGGGCGAATGTCCCCAGGTCAATCGCGCCTCGATGTCGATCTTGCCGAGCTTAAAATGTTTTCCTTCGTCAATTTTCTCCGCGCCCGGGACCGGCTCGCGCGCCGGCGCGAAAACTTCGGCGGCGGCTTCCTCCTGGAGTCGTGGCAAATCTGCGATGTGATCGGGATGCGCGTGGGTCAGCAAAATCAATTTGATGCTGAGGTTTTCTTTAGTGGCGAGCTTCAGGATCGGCGCAGAATCGGCGCCGGTGTCGAAGGCCGCGGCAGATTTTGCGCCCGGGTCCCAAACGAGATATGCGTTCACTAGCATTCCGCTGTAGTCGGTCGTGAATTGCGCGAGTCCGTCGAAATCTTTTACCTCAGCGGGTTTATATATGCCCTGCGCAAGATCGACCAGCGCAACGGCATCGAGATTTAGGACCGGCGCAATCGCGCCTAGCGTCGCCTCGTCAACCTTGCCCTCGCGCACTTTGCGGATCGCATCCGGATTCGCGCCGGATTTTTTCGCAAGCTCGCTATCGGAGATTTCCAGCCCGCGCTGCGCCTTGCCGACGACATCCGCAAAATTATCTTCAAGATTGATCATAATCCTGTTTCGTCAGCGCGAGAGCGCGTGCGCTTCATCATTGCGCAGGTCCTGAAACTTTTCGCGAACAAGTTTCTCGAAGTCACGCGCGACATCGACCACCACGAGCGATTTTCCGATTTCTTTCTCGATCGAAGTGATTGCCACGTTCGAAATTCCGCAGGGAATAATTTGCGCGAAAGGCGACAGATCGCCGCAAACATTCAGGGCGAAGCCGTGCATGGTGATCCAATGTCGCACGCCGACGCCAATCGACGCGATCTTCCGATTTGCGACCCAAACACCGGTGAGACCTTCACGCTGGGTCGCAGAGATTTCGTAACGCGCGAGGAAACCGATCAAGGTTTGCTCGAGCCAGCGCAGGTAACGATGCAAATCCTGGCCGCACCGACAAAGATCGACAATTGGGTAGCACATCAACTGGCCCGGGCCGTGATAAGTCGCTTGCCCACCGCGGTTGATCGCAAACAGCGGATGCGGTAAATGCGCGCCGCCCAACAGACTCGATTTGTCTGGCGTCCGGCCGATCGTATAAACCGGCTCGTGTTCGAGCAACAGAATTTCATCGGGCGCATCACGCTGCTCGCGTTTTTGCGCCACGAAATCTTCCTGTAACGCGAGCGCGTCGGCGAAATTAATTCGACCGAGCCAACTGATTCGCGGGCCGGTCATATTTGTTTCGCTCCGGGAATTCCCATTCGCGCAGTTTCTTGAGCGCGCAGATGAGTCAGACCAATCGCGAGCGCATCGGCGGCGTCGGCGTCCGGCGTTTCCGTTAAACCAAGAAGCGCACGTACCATGAATGCG
>DATEWZ010000104.1:0-32902 GCA_035257485.1 Chthoniobacterales bacterium | reverse complement strand
CCGCCGTTGCCCGGCGGTTCTTCGTAATCGCGATAGTGGAGGTCGATCGTCCCGGCGCGCGCTTTGTTGAAGAGGTAGTTTTTGACCTTGGCCGGCCAGACCTCCGAGTTGCACCGCAACTCTTCGCTGCTCATCAGGCAGCCGTACTCGGTCTCAATCCCAACGATCCGATCCATCGGCTAAGGATTTAACCATCGAATCGGCAAATCTCTAAATGTTTTCGCATGAACCTTGCTTTGCTTCAGTGGCTTCGATGGAGCAGTTAACCTCGTGTCGAGGAGGCCCTTATCGCGTGGCAGGGACCTCGGCGCCAAAAATAGCCACGGCCCTTGGTCGCCTGAAGATGGAATTGTCCGCGCAGCGGCCGGTCTATCTCCTTGCTGTTTTCATCGCGCTCTTGCACGCCTGGATGGCGGTCACGGCCGCGAACACGAAATCGCCGACATTTGACGAACCGCAGCATCTCACGGCCGGCTATAGTTTTTGGCTCGCTGGGGATTTCCGGCTCGATCCCGAAAACGGAAATCTGCCCGCGATGTGGGCCGCGCTGCCGTTGTTGTTCGAGGACACGAGATTTATCTCGCTGAACGATCGCGGCTGGCAACGTGCTGAAGAAGGCCGCACCGCGCATCAATTCTTCTACGAAGTCGGCAACGATTCGGATCGGATGATTGCCGAAGCCCGCGTGATGATGTCGATCTTTGGCGCAGCGCTTTGTCTTTTGGTTTATCAAATTGCGCGCGAATTTTTCGGCGTGCTCGGAGGTTTGATCGCCGAGATCGTCGTCGCCTTCGATCCGAATTTTCTTGCGCACAGTCCGCTTGTGGATTCCGACGTCCCGGCTGCGTTCTTTTTCACGGCGACGGTGTGGACCTGCTGGAGATTATTTCAAAAGATCACGCCCATCCGTTTGTTAACGGCAGCATTGAGCTTGTCCGCGTTATTTCTGACGAAATTCTCCGCGCCGATCGTTTTGCCTGTTCTCGGCGCAATGTTGATTTGGCAGGTTTTCGCCAAGAACGAAATCACGATTCAGTTCCGACGTTTCCGAATCGTTTTGGGCGAGCAATGGAAGAAAGCCTGTGCTTTGACTGGATCAATGCTTGCCCTCGGCGCGATTTTATTTCTCGCGATCTGGAGTTCATGCTCATTTCGGTACTCGGCCTGGACAGATCATCGGCCCGACCATGAGGGCACGGCCTGGCATTGGGATTATTTGGTCGACGATCACGGCCTTTTTGAAACGACGGTTCGCTTTGCGCGCGACCATCGCCTGCTTCCGGAAGCGTACCTCTACGGCTTCGCTTACGTGCGCAAACACGAGATCGATCGTCCCGCGTTTTTGGACAATCGGTGGAGCATCGTCGGTTTCCGATCGTTTTTTCCGCGCGCGTTCGTTTATAAAACGCCGTTGCCATTTTTGCTTTTGCTCGCGCTCGCGATTTACGCGGCCATGGCCAGTCATCGCTCCTGGAAGATCGAGAACATTTTTAATCCGTTGTGGGGCTTCGCGCTCGTTTACGGAGCGTTCGCAATCACCGCGCAGTTAAACATCGGCCACCGTCACATCCTTCCGATTTATCCGGCGCTCTTTGTCGCATGCGCGATGGCTGTTCGTTTGCTCACTCGGAAGCGGCGCACATTGTTCGTGAGCGCGCTCGCGATTCTTCTTTTTTGGCATGTCGGCGAATCTCTGGCTGCACGGCCAAATTATCTCGCGTATTTTAACCAGATCGCCGGCGGACCAAACTGCGGTTATCAGCATTTGGTTGATAGCTCGCTCGATTGGGGCCAGGATTTGCCCGCGTTGAAAACGTGGATCAACGATCATCGCGCGGTTATCGATCAAAAGCCGGTTTATCTCGCTTATTTCGGCACTGCCGATCCGCGCGCGTACGAGATCAACGCGGAAATGATCTTGCCGGACAACAAACTCTCGCAAGCACCTTCGAACCTGGCGGCCGGCATTTACTGCATCAGCGTAACCACGCTGCAAAGCGTTTATGCGCGCGACCTTGGTCCGTGGTGCCGAGCTTACGAGCAAGCCTATCGAGGGGCGCTCGCCGAAACGCGGCGTGCCGGAAACCGTGAAAACTCTACAGCCGTGGTCTCAAAGATCGAGAACGCTGCTGAAAGTCCGGCATCGCCAGCGCGTCGCGCATTCGAGCGGCTCCGATTTGAAAGATTGTGCGCGTATCTGCGTCATCAAACGCCGCTCGCGCAGATCGGCTATTCGATTTTCATTTTCGATCTCGGCGAAAATGACATCGCGCGAGCGTTTTACGGGCAGCCGGCGGAACTTGCACCGGAGTTTTCCGTCCGAGGCTATTAGGGCGTCGAGAGCGCAGGCTTGAAACTTGCGTAAGAAAAGGACAAACTCGCCGCCGGATGAGGGAGTTAGGCCTGCGCAGTCCGTCCGCGAAAGTCGGCGGCGTCGTCTATTTCGGGCGCATGATCGATAAGATTCGGCAACACCAGAAAGGACAGTTGCCGTCTGACTACCAGGCGAATCTCGGGCGCGGCTTTGATTCGACCTGCTGCATCTTTTTGCGGATTGACTACAATCGCCTGGCCCAGCGTGTGAAAGAGGGCGGCAGCGACGAGGAAATTCTACACTGGTGTTGGGGCATGGGACATCGTCCCACAGACGACGAGATCTATGTCTGGAACGAATTTATGCGGAAGCGCGGCTGGAACGACGAGCTTTCCGAAATTTTGAAACGCCGGAAAAAAGAAGCCGGCATGGCCGGACGATCCGAAATTCAAACGATGTTCACGTTCATCGACGCGGACGAAGGTCGTGCCCTCGTCGGAAATCAAAAACTCCAGCCGACAACGGACTGAAAGAAGTGACCGGTGGCGGGTGACGAGTGACAAGGAAAACCATAACCGCTTTGGTCGTCATTCTCGTCGTCTTTGCGGTCTGGAAGTTTATTGAGTGGCGGATGCAACCGCCGGCACCGCCAAACAAGGTGACAATTCCTGTTCCGGCGCCGACTCCGTAAACGAGCACCCTGCTCGGCACTCGTCACCTGTCACACGTCACTCCGATAAGGTGTCGATTCGTTCGGCCAGGGAAAAATCGACCTCGGTCAGGCCGCCTTTGCTATGGGTCGAAAGCACGAGCTTCACTTTGTTATAGCGAATGTCGATGTCGGGGTGATGCTCTTCCTCCTCGGCCACTTCGGACACCGCGTTCACGAAATCAATCGCCTCGGCAAAGTCGTCGAACTCGAAAGTGCGTTCGATGTGCTTCTTCTCCAGCTCCCATTCCGGGATTCTTTTCAGACGCTCCTTCAACTCCGGCGCTTTCATCAGGTCGGCCATAACGGGAGAACGAGTAACACCCGAAAAACGTTTTGCAACGGCAAAACGTTCGTCTCAAAGATCGAGAATTTTTCGGAGATTTTTGACCGAATCGAAGACCTCCACCGCGCACTTCCGCGCCTCTCGGGACTGGCGTGACCAATTCCCCAGAACATCTTCAACCGCACCCGCCGTACTTTTGACATCGCTCACAAAGTGAAATCCACTCGCGCGCGGCAGGTATTTTCCAGCGCCGCTGTCCTCGGTAATCACCGGCCGCCCGGTCGCGAGAAACGCCGCCGCCCGATCGCTCAACCAGCCGGTTTTCCAACTTACGTCGACGCCTTTAATCACGGTGAACTCGCCGAGGGCACTCGCCAGATAACGCCGATATTTCTTTGGCGTCGTCGCCACACGATGTGGATCGACAACGCGCCAGCCGCGCGCTTTCAGGCGCGCGCGGTCGGGATCGTCCGCGCTCATGTGCATCGCGAGCTCGAACTTTGCCTTCGACACAAGTTTCGGAAGATCAAGATACGGCTCGAAGGCGTACTTTTTCGAGAGATCGGGAAATTCTCCGTCCACCTCCACTGCCCCACCCCAATACCATTGTCCGATGGTGGTGAACTTCGGTGAGCGCGGCCGCGGGTTTGCTTGATACAACTTCGTATCGACCAGCGGATAAAACGTTTTCCACTGGAGCGTGCTTGGCTGCACCGCGGCGGGCTGCATGCCAGGCAATTTCGACGGCGCCATTTTCAACAGTTTGCAATCCGACGCGTTCACGTTCAGGCCGATCGTCCAAAACTCATGGTGCGTGGATTGGCCCATCTCCATCCGCGTCATCCAGTAAATGATCTCGCTCGGATCGAGATCGCAGAAAATTCGCCGCTCGAACTTCAAAAGCAGCGGCGGATGCAACGAGTAGCTGAGATTGAGCAGCGTGTTCGGACCGGCGAGGCGGTCGAGCAATTCGCGCTTCGACATTCCAATGCACCGGATCGCGTCCAAATCGTGCGTGCTGTCCGGTTTTTCGTGATAGAGCAAACAATAGCGCTCGCCTAATCCGTGCGCACGGAGCTGGCGGCGGAAGTTGTCGATCTTGCGCCGATCGTCGGCGGGATTGCCTTCGCTCGGCATGTGCTCGAGCCAAATCGCGTTGAGCTTTAGTCGCCGCAGACCGAGCATCCATTGTAGCGGCACGGAAAAATTTCCTCCGCCGTGCAAATATTTCGCGGCAAACCCACCGCCGAGGAAAACAGTCACGCAAGCAGAGTGACCGATCTCCTCACGCTCTCAAGCGAAGATTCTTTTGCGGCCAATCCCGCTCGAACCTTAGAAGATCTTGCCGTGAGGCAGATGTGGTTTGCCTTGCGGTTGATGACCGGTGCAGAATCCTCCGTTCGGAATCGGCGTGATCGCTCCGAGGAATTGCGGCTGTTGTCGGGCGTTCAACTCCTGTTCGAGATCGTAGGCCATTGCGATCAACTGGCCTTCACGCATGGCGGTGCTGTACATCAACATGCCGGCCGGTCTGCCGGAGGAGCGAATTCCCACCGGCATCGAAAAGTTTGGATAACCCGCGACTGCAGGGCCTGTGGAATTCGTTAAGTGCGGCGCCACGATCGCGTCCAAATTCTGTGATGTTATCGCGTTGTCGATTCCAGCGCGGGCGGTGCTCGTCGCGTGGGTTCGTGCGGCGACGTAACCCGGATCATTCGGATAACCGACGAATTGGTCCGCGAACAGGAATACATCCTGATCGTAGTAAGGCATCTCTTGCGTGCAATGCGCGGTGTTAAACGCAATCAGGTCGGCGAGCGTGAGCAGATTTGTGTGAGTGAGCGTGGCCAGATAGTCCGCGATCTGCGCCCGAAATTCGTAAAGCAGCGCAGTGAACTCGTCGCCGTTATAAGCAAAAACGTCGCCGGTGTCGCAGGGGACAATCGTCGCGCCGAGACTCGCCATGACCGTAAGCGCGTGATCCGCAAACGCGACTGTCAATTCATCGCCGGGAATGCCGCTGCCATAATAGCTGTAATCAAAGTAACGCGTGTCACGTCCGATTCGCTTACCGTTCAACGCCCCGCGATGCAGAACAGGCGTATAATCAGTTTGCGACGACTGCATGATGCCTAGCAGGATCGCGACGTCAGTTACGCTGCGACCCATCGGTCCGGCGGTATCCTGCTGATGACTGATCGGAACAATACCGTCCCCAGAAATCAAACCGAGCGTCGGCTTCAATCCAAAAATGTTTTCAACCGCCGATGGCCCCGTGATTGAGCCATCCGTTTCCGTGCCAACCGCCGCCGCGCACAAACTTGCCGCTGCCCCTGCGCCGGAACCGGAGCTGGAACCCCACGAAGTATAACTCAAGTCGTAAGCGTTGTTCGTGCTTCCGCCGCGCGCGCTCCAACCAACCGCGAGCGGATAGGTCTCGGCCTCATCGTCTCGGAAGTTTGCCCATTCGCCGAGATTAGCCTTGCCAAGAATGATCGCACCCGCAGCGCGCAATTTTTGAATCAGCGGCGCATCAGCCGGGACACGCGCATTGTAAAGGGCGAGCGAACCCGCGGTCGTCTGCATGTTATCGTTCGTCGCAATATTGTCTTTCACTAACAGCGGAATTCCATGCAGCGGTCCGCGCACGTGACCACCTTTGCGCTCCTGATCGAGATTGTTCGCGATCGCAATCGCGTTGACGTTGGTTTCAATCACCGCGTTGAGCGTAGGATTAAGTTGCTGAATGCGGTTGAGATAACCTTGCACCAGGTCTTTGGCAGTGACTTGGCCGGCAGCCATCGCGGCTTGGAGTTGAAGAATGCTTTTCTCGACAAACGGAAAATTACTTCCCGCGAGCGCGTCCGATTTAAAGAGTGCACTCAAGCCACCGGTCAACAGTGCTGCGCCTCCGGCTGCGGTTGTGCCCAAAAAACTTCGGCGGCTCATCACCGATTGATCAGAACGGTTCTTGCGATTGGATTTCATAGTAAGTCTCCGGTTAGTGAATGACGATCTCGATTAGGAATCGTTTCGCGCGAATCTTTTCGGGGTGGTTTTTTTTCGGGGCGATGTCGGATTTGGCCCGAGGTTGACGCTCCGCGCTTCCTTCGCAAATTAGCGGCTCTTCGTTACGGGCACCCGTAGCTCAACTGGATAGAGCATCTGACTACGGATCAGAAGGTTTGAAGTTCGAATCTTCACGGGTGCGCTTCTTAATGAAACTGTAATGAAACTGAGCACGCCAGCGGTCCTGAGCACGTTGTGCGCGCTGACGTTGAGTCACGCGTTCGCGGAATGGCGTCTCGATGCCGAGACCGGTGCGTTTTTCGACAGCAACTTGTCGAATGCCGAACGCTCGTCCGATGTGAGAGCCGATTGGGCCTGGCGAAGCGATGTCCGTATCGGCGATGGGTTTCAATTGACGCACGATCTTCGATTGAACATCGCGGCCGACTTGCGCGGCGAAATTTGGGACCGATTCGGTTCGTTCAACCAAATCGATCCCGGCGCGCTGCTCGGCTTGCGTTATCGTTTCGGGCTCGGCCGGCAAGCGCCGTGGATCTTGCTCGAGAATCGATTCGGCTATGATCGTTTTCAGGAAACGGAGCGCAGCGGTTACACGGATTCGGTTAATCTCCGCGGCGGAATGGCTTTGACCGAACGCGTCGCGCTCGAAGCCGGTTATGGTTTCGAAAACCACGCCGCGCCCGATACGTTTTACGATCGACAAAATCATCGCGCCTTCATTCAGGCGAGTGTCGACCCCACGTCGGCGTTGCGAATCGCGGTCGGTTATACTTACCAGGAAGGCGATGTGATTTCTTACGCTACGCCGCCACGGCCCGATCTTTTGAAGCTGGCAAGCGAGGTCCGGCCAGGCGAAACCACCTTTGGAAGCGGTCATCCCATGACGGCGTATAAATTGTTGGGCCGGACCCACGGTGTTTCAATCTCGGCCGCTTACGCGTTGACGAAGTACGCTTCGGTTCAGGTCGACTACGAGTATGCGACGACATTGCATGATCCCTTGCAGTACGAGAATCATTTGGTCACGGCAAAATTGTTGTTTGCTTATTAAATGAATCAGACTCGTACTGTTGGCCTGCTCGCGGTCGTTGCTTTTTGCCAACCGCTAATGGCAGGCTCGCTCGATGTGACGGTCAAAGATCGAAATGGAGCACCGGTCGGCGATGCGGTTGTTTACGCCCAGCGAACCGGCGCGAGTTCTTCCTTTGTAAAAGCGCAAACCATCATCGATCAGCGCGATAAACAATTCGTTCCCTACGTCACGGCTGTTCAACTAGGCACATCGATCATGTTCCCGAACAGCGACAATATTCGCCATCACGTTTATTCGTTTTCGCCCGCGAAAAAATTCGAGCTGTCGCTTTACAGCGGTGTGCCGGCCAAGCCGGTCGTGTTCGACAACGTTGGATTCGTCACGCTCGGCTGCAATATTCACGATTGGATGATCGCTTACGTCGCCGTGCTTCCGACTCCGCATTTCCAAGTGACCGGCGAGAATGGCCGCGCTATGTTGAAAAACCTTCCCGCTGGAAACTACACCGTCCAAGTCTGGCAGCCCGCGCTCAAAGGCGTCCCGGAAAACCTAGCGCAGCAAGTTGAACTTTCCACGGCCGGCGCCAAAGAATTGCTCTTTGCTTTGGATTTGAAACCGGACTTTCGTGCGAAACGCGCGCCCGGATTATCGACCGGAGGTTATCGCTGAAATTTCGATTTCGCAGTTTCCGCGGACGCCTGCTCTTTTTCCTGATCGCGCTTTTAACGGTTCTTCAATGCATTACCTACTTCGTCGTCCGAAGCGCCAATCGCCAGCACGCGCGCGACCAGATTAATTCGAGTTTGCGCACCGGGGCGCAAATTTTCGAAAAGCTGATCGAGCAACGTAATCAACAGATCACCGCCGCCGCCGCGGTCCTTTCGCGCGATCATGCTTTTCAAGAAGCGTTCGCAGGCGGAAATGAAGACCGCGCGACGACGCTTTCAGCGCTCGCCAGTTTGCAGGACCGCGTCAAAGCGGATGTTGTCCTGATTGCATCGCTCGAAAAGCAATTACTCTTCGACACGCATCGTCCAGACGTCCATGACGTTCCCTTTCCCTTCCCAAAACTGATCGATCAGGCGGAGAATGCTGAATCCGCCTACTCGTTTGTCGTTTTCGAGGGCGAACTTCACGCAATGGCGGTCGCTCCATTGCTCGCGCCGGACCCGATCGCGTGGCTTTGTCCCTGTTTCAGGATCGACCACCAGTTTGCGCGCGAGATCAAATCATACACCAACTCGGAGATCACCTTCCTGAGCGGGCCGAATCTTTTTGGAACGACCCTGGAAGAGCCGCGCGTCGTTTCAAAAACGTTGCGTGAGAAACCGCTGCCACCGAAACAGATCTTCGACCTTCGCGTGGGCCGCGAGGATTTTTTGAGTTACGTCGTTCCTTTACCGGCGGAAAACGGAACGGCAATCGCGCTTTTGCAACGATCGTTGAATGAAGAGCTCGCGCCGTATCGTCGCCTCGAGCGAACCTTTCTCGGACTGACTGTCCTTGGATTGCTCCTCTCCGTTGGCGTTGGAGTGTGGATCGCGCGCGGCGTTTCCAAACCAGTCCAGCAACTGGCTGAGGGCGCTCAAAAGATTTCCAGCGGGCATTATCAACATCGCGTGCAGGTCAAACAACATGACGAGCTCGGTTTGCTCGCCGCCTCTTTCAACAAGATGAGCTCGGGGCTCGCTGAGCGTGATCGTGTCCGGGATTTGTTAGGCAAAGTGGTCTCGCCCGAAATCGCGACCGAGCTTTTGCGTAAAGACGTCGCGCTTGGTGGCGAAGAACGGGAAGTGACGATGCTTTTCTCCGATCTCCGAAATTTTACGAGCATGAGCGAGAGACTGACACCTCGGGAAATGCTCGGGATTCTAAATCGTTACTTCAGCCGCATGGATGCGATCATCACCCGACACGGCGGTGTGGTGGACAAGTATATGGGTGACGCACTGATGGCTTTGTTCGGCGCGCCGCTCACGAATCCGGACGATGCCGATCGTGCGTTGGAAGCGGCGCTCGAAATGACCGAAGCCCTCGACGATCTCAATCGACGCTGGCAACAACGCGGACTCCCGGCGATTGGCGTCGGGATCGGAATCAACACTGGTATTGTGGTCGCCGGGAACATGGGATCGGACAATCGCCTCAACTACACGGTAATTGGCGACTGCGTGAATCTGGCCTCACGGCTCGAAGGCCTAACCAAAACACCGGAGTACGACGCGCGAATCATCATCAGCTGCTCCACGTTGGCGAAGGCAACGCAAAAATATCAAACACGCCGCCTCGGTGAAGTCGCGGTCAAAGGGAAGCAAGAATCCACCGAGATCTTCGCACTCCTCGGTCGCGCGTAATTACAACACGTAATCAACGTGATCGTTGGTGACGAACACCTGTTTGGCAAAGCGCGCGCGCTCCTCCGCAGAAAGTGTGGGGTCGAGCGTAGCGGGAGTTGGCGGAACTTCGGCGCGATCGGTCAGGACGAGCCGGCCACGCGTTTTTTCTTTTAATCGGTTGAGCAACGGCGCCCACGGCAGCGTCCGGTCCCAACCCATTTTCTTCGACATCGCGCGATCGACCGGGACGAAGCAGACCAAATCGCGGTGCGTCATCTCTTCGAGACCGATTGCTTGCTCGTAGCCGGTCAATGTTCCGTTGTAGCTGGCGTGATGTGATCCCTTATAAAAAACAATCCGCGGGAAAAGATCCGCCACCTGGACGACACGCGTTTCGCCGTTGGGACCAGGTACATTAAAATTCAGGTCCGCCCATGTGATCCAACTCCCGACCTGGGCGTCGCCGGGAAAGAGCAAGACCTCGCCCGAATCGATAAATTCAAACGCGAGCGCCAGACTGGTGTTGTTGGTGAAATCATTGAGCGCGAGCGCAAGCGTTTCCGCGCATTGCAGCCAGTCGCTGTCGATCTTGCGCCAGCCCGCGTTTCTCTTGAGATAATGCTCTTTGAAGAATTTGTTTCGCTTCATCCCGCCGGCTGGATTGCGGTACCACTCTTCGAACGGATAACTCAGCTCCGAAGCGCGTTCGCCGTCGTCGGGCTCCAGCGCTTCGACCAGTCCGAGCAAATCGGAAGCAATCTCGGGAATCTCGTAAGCCTCCCGTTTTCGTTTGCTCGGATTAACATGCTTTAACGCGTTCGCGTCGCCTGGCGGACCGAGCACGTAAACGCGAACGTTGGGAACTTCCGGCAAAATGAAACTGTCGCCGGGATTGTAATAAGTGATCTCGGCGTCCTGCCGTTTTTGCAACGCATCTAGAATGGCCTGCGTTGAGGATGCGTCGCCCGCGGCCGCGCCGAAAAAATCGAGCACGCCGTTAATTCCGGCTGCGTCTTTCGCGCCCAGCTTGTTCGCCGCCGCGCGCACCGCGTTCAATTTTTTCACGAGCTGCTTTTGAATTTTTTTGCCGAGGGGATTTTGCGGATCTTCCGTCCACGCGAGCCAGAGCCGCTTCATCTTCATGTTGGTAAACTCGGGGTCGGCCTGCCTGAAGCCTGACAAGTGATCGGTGTGTTGATGCGTCGCGATGACCGCGTCGAGCACGCCGCCGGTTTCCTGCGCGATGTCCTGCGCCACGCGCGTCATGATCGGTTTCGGATTCGGCGTCCGACTCACGACTCCGCAATCGATCAGGATTTGAAATCGTTTGCCGCCCGGCTTGATGAAGCTGAGCAAATGGCAATCGCCCAACCCGTGGCGATAAGTCCGAATCCGCACCTTTGCCGGTTTTGCGGCGCCGTTTCCATCAGTGCTCTTTTTCTTGTTCTTAGGCATCGACGTTCACGATGAAGCGCTCAAGTGCAGATGGGCGATCGGCTCCTTCATTGTGCTCAGCCCGACCGCCGCCGAAGAAGTATCGCCGTCGATAAATCGTTGAAAAGCGTCTATGCGGTGCGGATCGTCGAGCGGTTTCCGGATCGCATAACGCAACGTGAGCGTGTCGAGGTCGAGAAGAAGGGTGCAGCCGCCGAGCATGTAATACCAATTGCCGTCGTGTCCCTGCACCGACCGCTTCTGCGTGATGCTCAGCACGATATTATCCACTTCTTCCCCGTCCGGACCGTGACGCCGCACTGGCCGCACGGAATGAACTTCAAATGAGTATCCGCCCTTTTTCGAAATCTCGAGACCGAGGACTTTTTTCCGGCGCGGAGTCAACAACAGTCCGGTAATCTCTTCGAGATTGCCCAAAATCTTTCTGCCGATGCGGGGCGTGAGCAAATCGTGGATCTCGCGGCGAAATTCGCGCAAAAATTCGAACGTTGTCGATCTTGGTTCGCGATAATGGCTTCGCGCGGCAAGCGGGCGAAGTTTATCGGCCAGGAGCGAGATCGCGTCTCGTCCGCATTCATCGAGTTGATCGCCGGACGGCCAATGCAACGATTGCTCGGAAAGCGTTCGCAGATCGCGCGGATAAAGTCCCCGTCGTCGAAACGCTTCGATGATCGCGACCCGATAATGATGAGGGTCTTCCGGGACAAGGTCGACATCGGCCGTGATCAGCGCGCGCAAATAATCGCCGAACGTGATATCGACCGGCGGACAATAGTCGAGCGCCCGGATGCACATGGTCAGAAGGTGCTGCGCCGATCTAGCCGCTTCCTTCGCGAGCCGGTTGATCAGATCCGCGGGCAACGCGCCGGCCGGTAAAATTCCCGAGCCGCCGGTCGCGATTCGCATCAGGTCCGCGACGCGCTCGCGGTACATCGCGATGTAGGCGTCAAACAAAGCCGCCACCAGCAGCGATCCGCGGTCGTGCGGTTCGGAAGTTGTTTCATACGCGGTCGGATCGGGCTCGAGCGGTTGCCACCTTCCGAGTTCGTTGACGCGCCCGATCGCTTCGCGCAGTCCGCCATACAAGCCGCTCGCCTGACCGAATTGTTGCGCGAGCTCGCCGAGAAGACTTTGGCTCGCCAGATCACCGCGCGTCTTGCTGATTTGGTGATGCAACACTTCCGGAAAACTGAAGTGTTGAAACAGCGCCACGATGTCCGCGAACGCTTCGTGAAACGCGAGCACGTCCGGGTTCGTCGAATCGAGATAGCGCGGCAGCATCGTATCGAGTAGCGAATGCGTCGTCTCATGCGCGACGATGTCGTGCGAAAGACAGGTGAAGACGATGCCGCCCGGAAGTTGCACCCCGGTCGGATTCGTCGACGCCGGAAAGTACCCAAAGATCAGCGCTTTCCGCTCCGGACTGTAGAATGCGTTGGCGGCGCGGAAGGCGTGCGGATAAATCCGGAGCCGCGGCACGAAGGTGTCGCATTTTCCCGGCGGCTTGGTTTCATCACGGCGCGTCCAAAAAATTTTCCGCCCAAGCGCGGCCTCGAAGTTGCGGATCGTCATCATCGCGATCGCGTAAACGAATTGTTGGTGAAACTGCGGATTGCTTTCTTCGGGAGCGAGACCGTCGCTGCCGATGATCGATGGATCGTCGAGGTCCACTGGATCGTAATAGGCCGCGCTCGCCGGATCGTAATCGATTACTTCGACGTAATCGCCGACCGGGCCGGGATTGAGTTCCTCCCACGGAATCTTGAACACAATCTCGTTCATGCCCGCAGTCTCAAATTGTTGCGAGAGGACCGGATCGAACGCATAACCGCGCAACTTCCGCCATTGCGGCGTGCCGCACTTCGGCGCGGGGGCGCGAACGTCGTTACCTTTGGAACGCCGGGGCATCAGGGCAGCGCGAAGTCTGAAACTGCGCGCCCATCGTGTCACGCCAAATCATTGAACTGACGCCGAGACGATTCAAGATCCACCTGCAATGGGTGTCTCCTCGCCGACCACTGGCATCGCGTACTCGGTCTTGATATTTGGTTCGCTAATCGGCTCGCTCATCGGTTCGCTTTCCGACAGATGGGTGACCGATCCGCGCAGAGCATTGATCGCATCGGCGACGGTGCCGCTGTTACTCGCGGTATCCAATTGAGTCTGGACCAGGTCGGCAAAGACGAGAATCAGAAGACCGGCCAGACCTGCGATCAGCAGTCCAATCACGATTCGCGAGGCCGCCGACAGCCAGATTCCTTGTTGGGCAATCATAGCCGCGCGCTCCTTGTCGCGCTCCGCGGAGACAAGGCTACTGGCCCCCTCGAAAACATCATCGAGCCGCCACGAGCTGAGTAACATTTGCCGAACATTTCCTCGAAGTTGCTCCAGTTGCCGTGCGACGCGTTCCGATGCCGGAAGCCGGCTTTCTGCTCCGGGTTCGCTCGGCGGACTAGACGCAAGATCAAGTCGGGACGTCGATGGATTGGATTTCTCGGGCAAGAGTTTGGTCAATCTCTCGACTTGATCGCCCGCTTCGTTAAGGATCAGCCGGTTCTCCGCGTTTTCGGCTTTCGTTCCGAGCGTTTTCAAAAAGTCTCTGCGCTCGGTCAAATTGAGTTTCCGGTCGTGCCTCTCGGAAGAAGTCAGTTTCGAAGAAAACAAGGAATCTTCCGGTCCCTCCGCGGGTGGTTCGGGCGTCACAACGGAGGCAACATCCTCACTCGAGCCCGCGGCCGGCGATGGCAGTGGCTGCAACGCTGCGGCATAAGCGTGCAGCTTTTCTTCGATGCCCTTTACCAACTCTTCAAAGTGGCTCACCACTGATTCTTTCAATCGTTGTCGATCCTGATCGACTCGGGAAAGCTCGGCGGAAATCGGGACGAAATCCTCGCCTGATTCAATGATCAAAGGAAAGTGCGGTCCTGCCAGGCCGGGTGTGGCGGATTGATTGCCGGCGTTGAACGATTCAATGATCTGCTCGGTCGACAAAAATTCGTCCTTCAAGTTATCGAGCGCCTGTTGCAACTCGTGCGATGACTTATAAGCGGCCGCGCCGGCCGCGATGCTGGCCTGGTAATAACACAGCGCGCAAAATCCGATTCCGATGAATATCACAAGCAACGCGATTCCCTTCGCCGATCGGACGAAAAGACGGGCAAACTGATATTCTTTTTTCACAAGCCGAGACTATTGCGTTGAAGTTCGCGGATCTTTTCGGCCGTAGCCGGATTCGGAAACGTTCGATAAGCCTCTTGATATTCCCGCATCGCGTCAGCGTTCTTGCCAACCGCGGCAAAGGCTGTTGCCCGCTGCGAATGAGTTTCAGCCTCTTTCTCTAATCGACCGAACAACACACGCATGGAACTGAGATACTGCCACAATCGTTTCTGTGTGTCCGTCGCCGGCGCCGGATTATTTTTTAGAAAATCGCTCACCTTGGAGCTCGCGTCGGTTGCGTCATTGCCGGCAACGCTGCGCATGGCCTGGTCCATCGCCGACAGCGCATCGACCGTCTCCGTTTCCGGCCGGCATTCGCTCAAAGCGGTTTCGTATCCGAGCTTGGCCCTGAAGTCTCGCGCCCGATCAACCAGCGAGCTTACGCTTTCCGCCACGGGCGTCGGCAATTCATGCACCGAATCGAGTTGATCAACCTCGCGAAAATTTCCGGTCGCACCTCCAACTCGGGAAAGAACCGATTGAGTCTGTCCTTTAAAGTCGGAAATCATCCGGTCTTTCACCGCGGTCTCGATCGCGGCCGGGTTTGAAGAAATAACAGATGGTTCCGGAGAAATGCGCGGTTGGATCGGCGTCATGGCAACTGCCCGCGGTGGCGGTCCAGCGGCAGGCGGCGCAGGCTCTGCGTTAGTCGCGTTTTTTGCATTCGCACTTTTTGTAATGCGTTGATTCGATGGTTGCGAATTGGCAGGCGGCGGCGCTTCTACGGTCCGATCTGAAGTCTTGGCGCCGTTGACAAACGTGCCGTGAAAAGTTTGCCCGATTGCGTCCGCACCCACGACCAATCCCTGAAATTTTCCCTTCACCATTCTGCCCGTATATCGGTTCAGCATGACGTTGCCTTTTGCGGGAGAAGGAATGTTGGATCCGGTCACAATCGTTCGCTCACTTTTGTACCACGTGAGCGTTCCGGATCCGGTCGCGTATCCGTTTTGATCTCGCGCGCCCGACCAGGTCGCAGCATCACCGGGGCGAGGAAAGTTGTTCCAAACAAACGTCCGTCCGTCCTTTGTGCGTTGATACACGCCGCAATTCGCGCCATTCGCGAACAGCAGCAATGCACACAAAACAAGAACGCATCGCCGAATCACACTTGTTTTTTCCAGGCCCCCCCGGGCACCGTTTTAGCAAAACGAACGCGATTCGGTAAAGCAAGAAAGAGAAAACGATGTCAGCCGCGCAGATCGCGCAATTATTCGGCGACTTCGAACTGGCTCATCAACTTGAACGTTTCGTAACGTTCGTTGATTTGCTCCATCGTTAAATTCCGAAGCCGATCGAGGCTGAAGGCTTCCACGCAAAAACTCGCCAGCACGCTGCCGTAGATCATCGCTTTGCGGAGATCGGTGAAGGTGACTTTGCCGCCGATCGTTCCGGCCAGATATCCGGCCATTCCGCCAGCGAATGTGTCCCCTGCTCCGGTGGGATCGTGAATGTCTTCGAGTGGATACGCGCCGCAGGAAAAAAATTCGTTCTCGCCAAACAACAACGCACCGTGCTCGCCTTTTTTGATCGCGACATAACGCGGGCCCATTCCGCGAATCGCGCGGCCGGCCTTGATCAAGCTTGTCTCCTTTGTCATCTCGCGCGCTTCGCTGTCGTTGAGAATCAGAAGATCGACCTTCGGCAGAAGCGCATCGAGATCTTTGCGGGTCGTCTCGATCCAGAGATTCATTGTGTCAGCGACCACGAAGCGCGGCTTCTCCATTTGCTTGAGCACGTGCGATTGCAGTGCCGGCGCGATGTTCGCGAGCAACGCGAAATCGGTCTTGCGATACGACTCCGGCAGTTTCGGCTCGAACCTTTCGAAAACGTTCAATTCCGTCGCGCGGGTCTCGCGCGTGTTCATGTCCCACGCATATTCGCCCGACCAGCGGAAAGTTTTTCCTTCCACGCGTTGCACGCCGGCGGTGTCGATCTTGCGCGATTTCCAAAAATCGAATTCGCTTTGTGGAAAATCGCTGCCGACCACTCCGACAAGTTTGACCGGCGAAAAATAGCTGGCCGCGGTCGCGGCATACGACGCCGAACCGCCGAGCAAATCCCCATGTTCTTCGACCGGTGTTTTCACCGTGTCGAGCGCGATTGATCCGACAACAAGCAGGCTCATGACCAGAGTGACCAGTGACCAGTGATCAGTGACCAGATGAAGAATCGTTTCATGTTTCAGGTTGCAAGAGAGCTTTGCAGGCGCGCGCATATTTCGCGATGTCGGGCGCTTTAAGCAAACCGGAAACGATCGCGACCCGCTTTGCGCCGGCCGCGAGCACCTCGCCGAGATTGTCGATTTTAATTCCGCCGATGCAAAAGATCGGGACGCTCACTTCGTGATGAACCCGTTTGATGCCGTTCAATCCAACCGGGTGATAATCGGGCTTGGTCGGAGTCGCGAAAATGGGACCGAAGCCGATGTAATCGGCGCCTTCGCGTTGCGCCGAGACGGCCTGTTCCAAACTATGGGTCGATTTTCCAAGCACGACAGCGCGGCCCGCTTTCTTGCGCGCGTGCGAAAGCGAGTCGTCGTCCTGGCCGAGGTGAACTCCTTCCACTGAAACTTGGGCCGCGACTTCCGCGTAATCGTTCACGATCAACGGAATTCCGGCAGCGGAAGTGAGCGCGTGCAATTTTCCGGCAAGATCGACGATTTCCGCGACGGACTGCGTTTTGCCGCGTAACTGGATAAGATCGACATGGCCATCGATCATCGCTTTGGTCCCGCGCTCGGCCTCATTCGCGTCGACGTAACCAAGATCGACGATTCCGTAGAGCCGGCAGTCGTTTAGATTTCGCAATGCGTTACTCGTGAAGTTTGGACTGTGGCGGAACAAGGTGGAATGCGTCCGAGTTCATGACGCGCTCGACAAAACTGGTGTCGTATTTTCCATCGCGAAACTCGCCATTGCGCATGATCGCGGCGTGAAACGGCACGGTCGTCTTAATTCCGGTCACGTAATATTCATCGAGAGCGCGTCGCATCCGATCGATCGCGTTGATGCGCGTCGAGCCGATGGTGATGATCTTCGCAATGAGCGAATCGTAATACGGCGGCACGACGTAACCGGTGTAAGCATGCGAATCGACACGAACGCCGCGACCGCCGGGCGCGTAATAAAATTGAATTCGACCGGGCGACGGCTGGAAATCTTTCGCCGGATCTTCCGCGTTGATCCGGCATTGGATAGCGTGCAAGCGCGGTTGGGCGTGCGCGACGTGTCTCGAAAGCGGTTCGCCGGCGGCAATCCGGATTTGCTCCTTCACCAGGTCGCAGCCGTAAACTTCCTCGGTGACGGTGTGTTCGACCTGGATCCGCGTGTTCATTTCCATGAAATAAAAATGTCGATCTTGATCGACAAGAAACTCAATCGTCCCGGCGTTCTCGTATTCGATCGCTTTACAGAGCTTGATTGCGGCGTTGCCCATTTTTTTGCGAAGCGACGGGGTGATAAACGGCGACGGACATTCCTCGATCACCTTCTGGTTGCGCCGTTGAATCGAACAATCGCGCTCGCCGAGATGCACGATGCGTCCATGGGCGTCGGCCATAATTTGAAATTCGATGTGATGCGGATTCACGATCAGCTTTTCGATGTAAACGTCCGGATTCCCGAACGCCTTCTCCGCTTCCATCCGCGCGGCGTAATAGCCTTTGATTAAACTGGATTCGTTGTGCGCCGCGCGCATTCCGCGACCACCGCCGCCGGCGACCGCTTTGATCATGACCGGGTAACCAATTTTTTTCGCGATCGTAACCGCCTCTTTGTCGTCCGCGACCACGCCGTCACTTCCCGGCGTGACCGGCACTCCGGCCTTGCGAGCACACGCGCGCGCCATGTCTTTGTCGCCCATTTTCTGAATAACGTGCGACGGCGGCCCGATGAATTTGATTTTGCAACTCTCGACCACTTCCGCGAAGTGCGCGTTCTCGGCCAGAAATCCGTAGCCGGGATGGATCGCATCGACATCGCCGATCTCGGCTGCGCTCATGATGCGCTCGATTTTTAAATAACTTTCCGAACTCGGCGCTGCGCCGATGCAGATCGCTTCGTCCGCCATTTGGACGTGAAGCGAATCGACGTCCGCATCTGAATAGACCGCAAGCGTGCGAATGCCGAGCTCTTTGCACGCGCGAATGACGCGTAGCGCGATCTCACCGCGATTTGCAATCAGGACTTTCTCAAACATGAGCTGAGAGTTTTTAGGTGATAGTTGATAGCCGACTGAATCCAGCCTCGATGAGTTTGAGATCTATCAACAATCAACTCTCAACTAACGAACTCTAAAAAGCGCCTGGCCGAATTGCACCGGCTTGCCGTTCTCGGCCACGACTTCGGCAATGACGCCGCTGGTTTCCGCTTTGATCTCGTTCATCACTTTCATCGCCTCGATAATGCAAACCACCGTGTCCTCGGTCACTTTCGTTCCGACATCGGCAAACGGTGATGCGTCCGGCGATGCTGCTCGATAAAAAGTCCCGACCATTGGGGAAACGATGTCCTTGAGCGAACCGCCTTCAGTCAGAGCTGGCCCACCGGCGGCCGCTGGACCGTTGGCGACTGTCGGCGCGGCTGAGGAGACCACAATGGGCTGGTCGCCCAGCATCCCTTTGCAGAGTTTTATCCGGAAACCGTCCTTCTCCATTTCGAAAACGGAGAGATCGTTCTTCTTCATCAAGTCGATGAGGGCTTTGATGTCTTTAAGATCCACGGGCGCAGCTCGGCTAAGGGTAAAGTGAGGGGTTAGGTAAGTCGGTTTTGGTGGGAAGGTCAAGTCATTGCCCTTGGGACTGACGGTTTCCGCTCGGCAAAATGCGCCTATTGAGACCAGGTCCGAAAACGGCGCGCCACGAAAAGCGCCCCGAAAGTCGTCGGCAGGAGATAGAGGAAAAGAAACGGCAGAATGAGCGCAAACTGTTCGCTCAGATTCTCGCTCAGCGTGTTCTTGATCGACAATGTTCCGGAGGTAATTTCGAGGAGCAGAAAAATGACGATGGCGGTCGCAACAATCGCGATCCGTCGGGGACGCACCTGATAACGAAAAAAATAACCGACGCCTGCGCCGAGCACGCCACAAACCACAATCGGAATGAAAAGTAACACCCCCATCGCTCAGATTTCGAAGCAGAGACGCGCGCTGCGCTTCAAAATTATCGACGAGACGAACGACTACATCGTGGTCGATAAGCCTGCGTTCCTATTGACGCATCCGACAAAGCCGGATCAACGCACCACGCTTTGGAAAGAATTGCGCGAGCTTCTTGCGTTCGAGATCGCCAACGGCGGCCAGGTTTCAATCGTGAACCGGCTCGATCGCGAAACGAGCGGCGTGGTGTTGGTGGCGAAAACTTCCGCGGCCGCGCGGCGGTACGGCTTGCTCATGCAAGATCGACAACTGCACAAAGAATATCTTGCGATTGTTTGGGGCTGGCCGGATTGGGAAACGAAAATTGTGACCGCGCCGATGGATCGACAAGGCAAGCATCAACCGGCCGCGATTTGGCTGAAACAAATGATTCATCCGAAAGGCGCGAACGCGGTGACGGAGTTTTGCCTGGAGCGCCGTTTTACAAAATCGACAACGAATGGAGATCGCTTCGCGCTGATTCGCGCGATTCCGAAAACTGGACGCACGCACCAAATTCGTGTTCATCTCGCGTCTCTCGGTCATCCGGTTGTCGGCGACAAGATTTACGGTCCGGACGGAAAACTTTATTTGGAGTTCATCGAGAACGGTTGGACGCGGAAACTCGGGCGAGAATTAATTTTGCCGCGTCATGCGCTTCATTCCGCGAAACTGAAGATCGACAACGAGAAGGAATGGCGCGCTGCGTTGCCGGAAGATCTGGCGCACTTCGTCGCAGATTAATTACATGTATTTCCAGTTTTGCGGTTTGCCTTGAGCGAGCCACTGGATCGCCAACTTCAATCGCTTCGTTCGCGTTTCCTCGCGCTTGGCGTCGGTGATCCAATCGACGTATTCTTTTTTATGGCTGTAACTGAAGTTCTCGAACGTTTTCCCCGCCTTCGCATTTTTTGCGAGCGCCGCTTTCAAATCTGCCGGCACAGTCACTTTCTGCGTTCCGCGCGCCGGTCGCTTTCTTTTAAGTCCGCGTTCATTTAACTCGGCGGCCTTTCTAACGTAGCCGATCATTTGCTTATCGCTCGGCAGGTCTCTCACCGACGTGAGCCGGCCGAAATGTCCCATCGCGCCTTTGTGCTCCTTGCCGAACAACAACTTGCCTTTCCAAAATCCGAAGACGGCGTGCGTCTTGAATGCCGCCATGAAACAAACCATTCCCTTATGATCGAAGAATGGTGAGCCCCATCGAATGCTTTCTTCCATGTCAGGACGCGCTTTGTGCACGAGCTTGCGCAAATGCGTCAGGACCGGGCGCGCGAACGGCTGCGCCTTTTTGATGTAAGCGTCAACGCGTGGATCTTTGTTGGCCATCGGTTCCTACTCCATTTCCCGCGGATGTTGTGACGACGTGGCCGCGGTGTAAGCGAGCTTGCGTTTCCGGATCAGCATCAAGTTGCGAATGTAAATGAGCGAATTTGGGAGATACGCGAGAATACCGACCGGATCGCGGCGGAAAATAAAATAGAAACACATGATGACACTTCCGGCGATGCTCCAATACCAGAACGAAATCGGGATCACGCTTTCGCCCTGTCGCTCCGATGCGAGCCATTGCACCAAAAAGCGCATCGAGAACGTCGCGTTGCCGATCAGGCCGATGATCACCAGATAATTCCAGTCCAGACCAAGAAAGCGATGTTCCTGGCCGAACCACGTCACTGCGATAAGGATTGAAGTTTTCATTGGTTGTTGAGCGACTCCGCGATTTCGTAACGCAATCTTCTCGATTTCATCCAGCGCACGGCAAGCAAATCTCGGAACGATTTGAAAAGCCGGTTCCAAACGCCGTAATGACTCTTTCCGGCGCGGCGCGGATTGTTCGAGACCGGCACTTCGGTAACGGTGAAGCCTTCGAGCTTGATCAATGTCGGAAGGAAACGGTGCGCGCCGTTGAAAAATTTGATCCGCGAAATGCATTCGTGCTTGAACACGCGATAGGTGCAGCCGGCATCGGAAATGTTTTCGCCGGACAATTTGTTCCGGACCCAGTTCGCGATCCGCGATGAGGCAATTCTCAGCCAACTGTCCCCCTCGCCCCGCGATTCAACCCGCGTCCCGCAGACGCAATCGAAGTTGCGCAGCGCCGCCATCATTGCGGGCAAATCTTTCGGATCGTTTTGGAGATCGGCGTCGAGGGTCGCGATGTAACGCCCGCGCGAGATTTGCATCCCGGCCCAGCTCGCAGCCGATTCGCCGCAATTGAATTTGAAACGTTGCGCGCGCAAACGCGGATCAGTCGCCGCAAGTTCGTGCAACACTCGCCACGAGTCGTCGCTGCTGAAATCGTCCGTAATCACAACTTCGAAATCGGAACCAAGTGGATCGAGCGCGGCGTGGATCGCGGCAAGCAATGGCCGCAGATTCTCCGCCTCATTGTGACACGGAATCACAACGCTCAGCTCGGGCGTGGTCATTTTCCGCCTTCGGACGGATTCGCGGTGGCGAACTTGCCAAAGAATTCCACGATCGCGTCGCAAACAAGATCGACATCCTCCATCGGCAGATCGCCGTAGATCGGGAGCGAAAGAATTTCATTCACCGCTTCTTCGGTGCGCGGCAGCCGCGGCAAATCGCGATACATTTTCATCATCGCCGGCTGTTGATGGTTCGCGATCGGATAGTGAATCCCGGTGCCGATGCCTTTTCCTTTCAAAAATTCGGCGAGCGCGTCGCGTTGCGGCGTCCGGATAACGTACATGTGATAAACATGCTTCGCCCACGGACGCTCCGGCGGAGTTTGCACAACGCCTTCCAAACGGTCGTTGTAACGCATGGCGATGTCGCGCCGATGATCATTCAACCTGTCGATGTTCCGCAGCTCGACGCGCCCGATCGCGGCCTGGACTTCGTTGAACCGAAAATTGTAGCCAACGAATTCGTGCACGTACTTCGAGCTCCGGCCGTGATCGCGAAGCATTCGCAGCTTTTTGGCCAACGCCGCATCGTTCGTGGTAATGCAACCGCCGTCACCCATCACGGTAAGATTTTTTGACGGGAAAAATGAAAACGCGCCCGCGCCGGCGATCGCGCCGACGGTTTGTCCGCGATACTGCGCGCCGAATGCTTGCGCGCAATCTTCCACCACCCAAAGGCCATGTTTTTTCGCGGCCAGAGATATTCCATCCATATTCGCGGGATGTCCGTAAAGATGAACGGGCAGAATCCCAACTGTGCGCTCGCTCATCGCCGCTTCGAGTTGATCGACATCGATGCAGTAAGTCTCGTCGATGTCGATGAAGATCGGTTTCGCTCCGCGATGGACCATCGGCTCGATCGATGGAAATGCGGTGTGGGACGGAACGAGGATCTCGTCGCCCGGACAAACGCCCATCGCCGCATGCAACATCAAAGCGCCGGTCGTCCAATTCGAGCAGAGCACTGCTTGTTTCGTTCCAACGTAGGCGGCCAGCTCCTCTTCGAACGCCTCGCATTCCTGGGCGAGGATGTACCAGCCGGAATTCATTGCGCGCAGACCGGCCTCGCGCACTTCGTCATCTACAAAAACTTTCGACAACGGAATTTTCTTCATCTCACTCACGCGCAACTCAGTTGATCTCGATCCATTTCCCGGTCCGCGCCGATTCCATGGCGGCCTCGACGATCCGGACCGCTTCCGCTCCGTCCGCGCCATCCACCAACGGCCGCTTGCGCGTCTCGATCGAATCCAAAAACGAGAAAATCTCCGCCCGAAGCGGTTCTTCCGGCGGAAATTCAAGCTGTCGGACCGCGCCTTCGGACGCCTTGATTTCGCCGCGCTCATCGACGTGACGATTATCGAACGTCTTGATTTTGTATTGCGCGACGTTGTAATCGCAGACCGCGGACGAATTTTTCCCGACGATTGTCAGTTCGCGCATTTTTCCCGGCCGATGATAACCGGCCTCGATCGTCGCCAGGATCGGCGCACTCTGGCCGCGATCGTATTCCAAAACAATCAAAGCTTCGTCATTCATTTCCTCTCCGCGCCCGAGAAAATTCCGCATCACGGCGTGGACCCGGCGCGGTGAAATGCCGAGCAGGAACTTAAACAAATCGATGAAATGAATTCCGTCGGCGAATGTAACGCCGGTATCGCGGCGCGGCCGTTTGAAGCCGCTGAAGTTCGCGCGCAGCATTTTGATCTCGCCGAAACGTTCGTCCGCGATGGCGTCCCGCATCCAGACCGAGGCCGGATCGAATCGAAAAATGTGCCCGACCTGCAAAATTAATCCATTTCGCTTCGCCAGCTCGCTTAGCTGCCGCGCGTCCGCCGATTTCAAAGTGATCGGCTTTTCGACGAAAACATCTTTGCCCGCCTCGAGCAGTTCGCGACCAATTTCAAAATGCGAGTGCGCCGGCGTCACCACCACGGCCGCATCGATAACGGGGAACAATGAGCGCGCCTCGGAGGTGCGATGACTTTGCGGAACGCCGGACGCGTTCAGCCGTTCCGGATCGTGCTCCGCCACGAAAAGCTCGATCGGCATCGATTGCAAAATGCGCAGATGGTTCACGCCCCAACGCCCAAGGCCGATGAGAAGGATTCGTTTTGCCGGTTGCATGTGCTAAAGCAGAGAGTCCGTCATTTACGCGCAGCATGAGTTGGTCGCAATGAGATTCTCACGCAAGCTTCGCAAACTTTTCTCGACCGAGCTCTTCGCGAGCGCCTCCGAACATCTCAGCCGTGCGCTCCATCCCGTCAACAAGCGCCAGATGCTCGACGACATCGACTGGCTGCAATTCAAGGACTTACGCCACAAATGTCCGTATCGCCCCGGCTCGCCGCAGATCAATCGCTTCGAAGACATCGTTTATTGGATCGAGATCAACGTTGAGCGCGCCCAGGACTTGTGGCTCGATCGCGCCAAGCCGCTCCGCATTCTCGATCTCGGCTCAGGCGCGGGTTACTTTCTTTTCGTCTGCAAAAAGTTCGGGCATCACGTGCTTGGCTTCGACACCGACAACGAGCCCCTTTTTCGCGCCACGATCGAATTGCTCGATGTTCCACGAGTCATCGGACGCATCGAACGCCAAACTCCCCTGCCCGATCTGCATCGAACGTTCGATCTGGTGACCGCGCACCGAGTTTGTTTTCACCGGATCGGTAAAGTGCGCGACGGCGTGGAATGGTCGACCGACGATTGGAAATTTTTCATCAACGACATTCGGACGCGGTTCTTGAGCGAGAACGGGCGCCTCCTTCTCGACGTCAATCCGCGGCCGGACGGATCGTCTTTCTTCACGCCAAAGCTGCGAAAATTCTTTTTGTCGCAAGGCGCGCGAATTTTTCGATCCAAAGCGTTGCTCGCCAAAAATCCGGACGAACGCCCGACGTTTAAATCATAATCTCCAGTCCGCCAGCTCCCAGCCGAGCATCTGTTCGAGCTTGGCAAACTCCGCCGAAAAAACTTTCACGAGATGTTGTCGTTCCTCCGCCGTCATCGCGCGTTCATACGGGACAACGTTGCGGTCCTTGTCCCGAAAGTTTCGAATTCGCTTCACGCCCAGGAAATCGAAAATCGAATCGAGGGCTTCCTTTTTCCGATCGCGAAAGTCTTCGAACTTCACCAGGTGAACTTGCTCGCGCGGGAAAAACTTAAAGACGCGATCGAGCTGCGCAGAATAAAAGCCGCGATCGACATAAGCGAAGCGCCGTGACTCGAGAGTGAGTGGCTGTGCGATTCGGCGCGGCTCTTCCTTGAGGGCGGGTAAAAAATCGAGCGGCTCGCGTCTTTTAAAGCGCTGCATGTTCCAGTGCGCAAACGCGCGATCGATCGGATTGCGCAACAGGATGATGAGCTTGATCCGCGGATTGTAAGCGTGAATTCGCTCTATCGACGGCTTCCAATACAAATAACTCGGCGTCACCTCACCCGCCGCTAATGTCGATCTAATGCGCGGCGGAAAGTGCCGATGCAAGACTTCGTAATCGACCGGCGGCTTCGTGAAGGTTTCCTCGTCGTCGAAAAAATGCATTTCTCCGCGGTCCGGCAGCGCGATCTGCGGATTTTTCTTCAAAAAGTAATGAAGTGCGGTCGTGCCGGATTTCTGGGCGCCCGCCACGATGAAATCGAGACGCTCCACTCTGCGCCGCGGGAAGCCAAACATCACGTCAATCGTGCCTTCGGGGTCGATCGATGTCCACGCGACAAATTTTTCTAACCGCCAGCGATTCTTCCCAGTCTGAAAGGTTAATGGTGCATGGCTTGGCGAGATTGGGCTCAGCGGCGCTGACGGTTGCCGAATTCGTAATCGTTCTGCTCGCGCTTCTCGTTCTCGGCGCAACCGCCATTCCCGGACTGGTCCGCATTCGCAAGCGTTAGCTTGTGCCGAATCGGCGAGTTCAATGAAGCACGCCCGGCTTTAGAAAAGTTCGGCTAATTGATTGTTTGCCGTTCCCACGAAAACCTTATCCAAGTTATGCTACCGAGAATGAATACCACCGCAGATATTGAAAAACTCTACGCACGTTTGGGCGAACGCGACTACGAAGCAGTGATGTCGTATTTGGCTGACGACATTGTCTGGATCGTGGCTGACAATTCGCCGTTGGCAGACCGCAGCCCGTATCACGGGATAGCCGAGGTGCGCTCAGGCATTTTCGAACGCTTAACGGCGGGTTTCGACAAACTCATCTTTGACGTGGACGAGATCTTCGAGTGCAACGGCGGCGAAAGAGTTGTTGCTCTCGGTTACTATTACTTCAGGTTTCACGGGCAAGCTGAGGAACGCAAAGCACAGGTCGCCCACGTCTGGACGATCCGCGATGGCCGGGCCGTTAAGTTCCAGCAATACCTCGACACGCTCCAAGTTGCACGCGACGCGGGAGCGGTCTAACGCTCAGGCCCCTCTTACCTTTCAAGAAGTCGCAATAACTACTTATTCGCGGCGACGATGTCGGCTATCTCGTTGTCGCAGAATTAAGTCCGCTGCTCAGCTTCTTTGTGCCGTTGAGGCAAGTTGTCACCCTTCGGCTGGCGGCTATGCTGACGGATGCCCAAATTTCTTTCGGCCGTCTTTTTCGCGACGTTGTTCGCCAGTCTCAGCGATCGCGCGTTTGGCGATGAGGGAATGTGGCTTTTCAACAATCCGCCGCTCAAACAATTCAAAGAGAAATACAATTTCGAGCCGACCAAGGATTGGCTCGAGCATCTGCAAAAGGCGAGCGTGCGGTTCAATTCCGGCGGCAGCGGCTCGTTCGTTTCGCCGAACGGATTGTGCATCACAAATCATCACGTCGGGCTCGACACGCTCCAGAAAATCTCGAGTGAGAAGAATAATTACGTCCGCGATGGTTTCTACGCCAAATCGCAGAAGGACGAAGTCAAAGCGACCGACCTCGAGCTTAATGTGCTGGTCTCGATCGAGGACGTGACCGCGCGCGTCCAGGGCGCGGTCCAACCGGGGATGTCGGCGGACGATGCGAACAAGGCCCGCAACAACGTGATCGCGGAGATCGAAAAGGAATCGAAGGAGAAAACCGGACTGCGCTCCGACGTGATCACGTTGTATCAAGGTGGCCAGTTTCATCTCTACCGTTACAAACGTTACGACGATGTGCGACTGGTGTTCGCACCCGAGGAACAGATCGCCTTTTACGGCGGCGATCCCGACAACTTCGAATATCCGCGCTTCGATTTGGATATCTGCATCTTCCGCGCCTACGAAAACGGCAAACCGGCGAAGATCGAACATTTTCTAAAGTGGAACACGAAGGGTCCGGCGGACGGCGAGCTGACTTTCGTGAGCGGAAATCCCGGGCGCACGGATCGACAGCTTACGGTTAGCGAGTTGGCCGAGCTGCGCGACGAAGAAGTTCCGTACTTGCTGAATGCCTTTTATCGACGCGAGACTTTCCTGCACGCATGGGGCGCGCGCTCGTTCGAAAACAAACGACGCGCCGAGCAACAAACGCGAAGCGTCGAGAACAATCGAAAACGTTATGATGGTTATCTCGCGGGACTGTTGGATCCAGACGTTTGGCGCGCAATCGAAGATCGACAGAAAAAACTGGGCAGCGCGCCAGAAGTGACCGCGTTGTTCGACAAAATCAAAAAGGCGCAGGACGAAACTGCGAAAGTCTTGGCGGTCTACAGTTATTTCGAGGCATTCCGCGGGCGCGCTGAGGCGGGCTATCGTGCACCGCGCGCTTTTAACAGCACGCCCTTCCAGTACGCGCGGCGATTGTTGCGTCACGGTGACGAAATGACGAAGCCAAACGGCGAACGTTTTCCCGAGTTCCGCGACAGTTACAAAGAATCGCTCGAGCTCGAGCTCTTTTCGTCGCAACCGATTTACGACGATTACGAAATCGTGAAGCTTACCGATTCGCTAACCGACATGACCACTCGATTTGGCGCGGACGATTCGCTTGTAAAGCAAGTGCTCGCCGGAAAATCTCCGGTCGATCGTGCAAGAGAACTGGTGACTAGAACGAAGTTGAAAGACGTGCCGTTTCGCAAACAGCTTTACACCGGCGGCGCATCGGCCGTGTCGGCCGCGAAAGATCCGATGATCGAGCTCGCGCGGATGGTTGATGGTCCGGCGCGTGACGCGCGAAAAGTTTACGAAGCGCAGGACGAGATCAAACAACAGGCGTATGCGGAGATCGCGAAGGCGCGGTTCGCGCAAGAAGGCACGAACACTTATCCGGATGCGACGTTCACGCTTCGACTGAGCTATGGCACGGTGCGCGGTTACGACGAAGGCGGCAAAAAAATTCCGGCGCTCACGACCACCGCCGGACTTTATCAGCGCGGCACAGAACACAACAACCAGCCGCCATTCGACATTCCTAAACGCTGGCTTGATCGCAAATCGAAACTGAATCCGAACACGCCCTTCAATTTCGTGAATGACGCCGATATCATCGGCGGCAATAGCGGGAGCCCGGTGGTGAACAAGAACAACGAATTCGTCGGGATCATTTTTGACGGCAACATTCAATCGCTCGTGCTCGATTGTATTTTCACCGACAAACAAGCGCGTGCCGTTTCGGTCGATTCGGCCGCGATCAGCGAGGCGATTGAAAAGGTCTACGATGCCAAGCCGTTGCTGGATGAATTGATGGCCGGCGCGAAATAATCAGCGGCCGGTCGCGTCCGAATCCAAGCGGTGATTGTTCGTCGGTTCGTCAGTGATTTGAACTGAATTCGCGTCCACGGCCCATTTACCCGCGCGTTTCGAGACCGTGAAATCATAGTAGATCTCCATGTTCAGTCCGCGTTTACCGCCGGTTTGAACGGCGACCTTGTCGGGACGAATCGCTTCAATCTTTCGCACGTTGCGCGGAATGCCTTGTTTCTTGGCGATAGCTGCTTGAACTTGCTCGATGTCGATCTTCGAGAGCTTCTTCGCGTATGGCCCGCTCACTGGCGGCGCGCCAAATGCCACAAGCGGTAACGCGATTGTCAAAACAATGCCGAGTCGTCTTTTCATTTAGAGTTGTTTCAAAAGCGTTTTCCAGCGCGCCCACGCTTCGTCACGCGCTTTCGCATCGCCGTCGCGCTTCTGTGGATTGTTCGGCTCGCCCGAGCGCATAAATCCGTGACCAGCGCCTTTGTAAGTGATCGGCTCATATTTTTTGCCGACCGCTTTCATGAGTTCTTCCGCTTTCGGGATGGTCGCATTCACGCGCTCGTCGTTCTCGGCGTAAAATCCATAAACGGGACAGGCAACATTCTTCGCATCGTCAGGATTATCGACCGCGACTCCGTAAAACGAGTAGGCCGCCTTCAACTTCGGATTAGTATGCGCGTAATCGAAAGTCTTTCCCCCGCCCCAGCAGAATCCGCAAACCGCAAGATTGCCGTTGGCCGATGGAATTTTCGTCAGCACGTAATCCGCCGTCGCGTTTAGATCGGCGATGACTTGTTCCTTCGGTAACGCCGTGGTCGCTTTCCGCGCGCCGTCGAGATCTTCAAACTTCTGGCCGCCGTGCAGATCGGGCGCGATCGCGATCACGCCGTTCTCGGCGAGCTCATCGCACAAACTGCGGACCCAATCGGTCAGACCAAAAATCTCGCTGATCACGATCACTGTCGGCGCTTTGTCTTTGCGCTCGGGATAAACCACGAACGCTTTGAGTGTGCGATCGCCTGATTTCAGATCGACCCAGTCTGCGTGACGCGGCGAACTGTTCAATCGATCTCGGCCGAAGTCCTTGATTTCCTCCGCGAACAAAAATCGCGCAAGGCAAATGAGAGTGAGCAAAATGAAGAAGCGTTTCATTGTGATAAAGATGTCGCCCTTGATCGTGCTCCGATCAAGGCGTCGATGTTCCAACGTTGGTCGCTCCAACTAAGTCGCGGTTGCGGGCGCTGCCGATCTTTTTTTGAACAGCATCGCGTCGAGGCTTAAACCACCCGAGCCGTAGAAGAAAATAAACAGAAACGCAAAACAGTAGAACACAGCGGCCTCGCCGTGATTGACGATAGGGAAAAATCCGCCTTTCGCGTGCACCATGAAATAGGCAACGGCCATTTCGCCGGCTGAAATGAAAGCGGCGATCCGCGTCAGAAAACCGAGCGCGATCATAAACCCACCCACGAGTTCAATCCACGCGCCGAGCATGCCGAGCATATCTTCGGGTGCGCCATGGCCGCCGGGCGGGAATCCGAGAATCTTCTGCCCGCCGTGGCAGGCGAAGAGCAAGCCGACGATCAAACGCATGATGCAGTAAACCGTGTCGTGATAACGATTGAGCGAGTTCATGATCGCTCAAGCTGACGATGTCGATCTTTAGTGTCAAGCCAACGCTCGAGAGCGAGATTGACATTTGGCCGCGATCTTGGTGCGCTTACGCGCATACCCACTCTAGCTTCTCCCCTGGCCTTTGAATTCTGCGAAGACGGCACCTGCGGCGATCCAACCCCGAGTGGCGATAACAAGAGCGTGTCGTGTTCACCGAGCGATGGCTGCACGGGAGTCGGATGCTATTGCCAATTGTTCAAGCGGCGAAAAAATTCGCCCGACACTGTCCCGTGGGAAGTTGCGCATGAGGATCACGCCGGCAAAACCAAATACCGACCGGACAATCTCGATTACAAATGTTTGTGCGTGAAACCAATTCTGGAAGATGAGCTCACAAAAGACGGAGTGACCTACAAAGTGCGCTATCAACTTTGTGGGCAAGGCAGCTGCGCCAGGGTCGATGTCGAAGTGTTGGACCCGAACGGCAAACACCACGAGATAAAATGCACCGGCAATTGCGCAGGCGAATGCAAGTGCACGCTCTTTCGATTGCAGGTTTCAGGCGGCGGCGGGTTTAAACCCGAAAACGCGAAATGGAGTCTGATCGCAAAGGCCGATACTCAGTATCAACACGACGATCGCTATATTTACCGCTGCTTCTGCGTGAAATAAACTGCGCCGCCTTTTTCGTGGTGGCGCAGCTTGTGATTTCTGGGATTTCTAGTGTGGAGATCAGTGCCCACCACGGACTGCCTGCACCGCCTTAGTTGCATTCACCAAGCCGAAACCGGTGAAGCGGTTGACCGCCTGCGGAGCGTTCGCGGTGACAGCGCCGGTGGAGACCGAGCCGTCACTCATCGTGGCGGTGATCTTCATTCCGCGAAAACGGTCAGGGTCTTCTTGCGTCGAGCCCTCGATCGGTGCGAACACCGACATGCCGAAACGGAACGCGTCGCCCGCCGTGAAGGCGCCGGGAGCGAACTGCAACGTGAAGCGGGTCTGGTCGGGGCTCACCGTGAAGGTGATGTCCGAAGCAGAGACGCCGTTCGCAGTACCGACGTGGAAGCGATTCGGATTCAAGCTAAACACCAAGCCGGTCGGCGTGGTGTCGAACGACACCGTCGATACCGACTTGTTGGTGGACGGCTGCACCGCGAGCCCAAAGTAATCGTGCCAGCGGGTCCAGTCGCCTTGCGCGGAAAAGTTCACCGGTCCCACCGAGGCCGTGGCCGTCTGCCGATTGTCAGGGAGCGGAATTGCTGTCGCCGTCGTCTGCAGCGCAGAATAGATCGCCGCAGGCGTGAGCGATCCCGAACCGCCGGCAGCCTGCAGCATCAGCGTCGCCACCGCAGCCGCGTCCGGAGCGGCCGCGCTGGTGCCGAAGAAGTTGGGGAACCCAGTGCCATCCCGATCGTCGGAGTCGAAGAAGAAGGTGGTATCTACCCCATCCGCGGCGGTGATCTGAGGCGTGTTGCGGATCTCGGGCGAGGTGAGGCGGTTGCCATTCCCGTCGAAGTAGATGGTCGTCGGACCGGGCGAACTGAAGTCCTCCGGGAAGTTAGGGATCGCGTAATACATGGCAGCGACGCCCTGCCCGCCGCGCGCCGCGGCATGCCCCCACGTCGACGAAGCGCCCTGCCGTGCGCTCACGCCAAGCCCATTGATGTTTACGTACTTAATATGTTGAGCCGGACCGTTGTTCATCTTGCCAATGAGGATCTGGTAGTCACTGGCATTCGCGCCGCCGTGGATCTCGCCGGGGAATGGCAGGATCTCCGCCAGCTCGATAGCCGCGTCTACCGACGCCGATGTGTTGTCATCGTGCGTGTAGAAGACTGTCTTGCTGTGATCGGGGTCCATCCAGTTGCCGTCTTTGTCGAAGACGAAGATGGCGTAGTCGGTCTGGACCTTGCTCATGAAGAAGGGCTCATCCCACTGGAAGTCGATGACGTTGTCGGCGGCGGTCGTAAAGAGTTGGGTGATGGAGGACGAGCCGTCGGAGTTGCGGAAGTTGTGGAAGCTCTTCGGACGCAACTGGGCGGGAATTTGGTTGAGCTTCACGTTCCCCGCGCCGCTCTTGATCAGCGCCTGTGCCGCGTCAAAAGAGATGGGATCGTAGACGGCTTCGTATGCCTCGACTCCGTTGTTCATCGCGGACGAGAAGTAAGCGCCGCCCGTCGCACTCACTTGATCCACCGCCTTGGCGACAATGCCGTCCGAGTACATCGGCTCGTCGAAATAGATGACATCGTCCACCACGACGTCAGCGAGGAAATTCGTGCGCAGCGCGACGATGTTGTTGGCAAATTGCACCTCGCCGTTGAAAGCGCTGGCGAATCCAAGCTGCGACCCTGGAGCGATGTCGTGGATCAGTTGCAGCATCGCCCGGCCCTCGTCCTCGCCGGGGCCCTCGGCCGGATCCAGCTCCTGCACAACCGTGACAGGCGAGAGATCGCCGCTTGCAACATCCTGCGCGGCGTGCGTGCTGCAGCCGGTGCACGCATCGAAGCTGTCGGAGAGCGCACCGATGCGCGTGCCGCGACCGTCGATGCCTTGCTGCAGCACCTTGTCCGCCTTCTCCACCGCCACCGCCTGACTCTGAACCGAACCAGCGTTTTTCTTGGGCTTCAGCTGCGCGCGGATGGTGGTCACGCCCGGCACCGCCGCCACGGCGCGAGCCGAGCTGAGCGGCAGG
>DATEWZ010000103.1:0-2789 GCA_035257485.1 Chthoniobacterales bacterium | reverse complement strand
TGCGGATCGTGAACGTCGACATCTTCCGGCGCGACGTTGAAATCGCCGCAGACAGCAAGTCCGCCATCCGGACGGACTCGTCCCGTGGCGAGATCGACATCCTTCTCTTTGCGAAGGCAATCGCGCAGTCTCCCGTACCATTCGAGTTTGTATTTATAAGCCGGCGAACCCACGGCCTGACCATTCGGCGCGTAAACCGAATAGACGCGCAAACTTCCCGCCGTCGCGGAAATCACGCGTGCTTGCGGATCAAGCACTGCATCGCAGAGCGAGGCACGGAGGTTCGTCAGCTTCGTTTTCGAAAGAATGGCCACGCCGTTGTAAGATTTTTCGCCGTGATAAGCGGAATCGTAGCCCGCGGACTGAAGCGATAGCGCGGGGAATTGTTCGTCGGTGCATTTTGTTTCCTGCAAGCAAACGACGTCCGGTTTTGTGTTCTCCAGCCAATCGAACAATCGATCCTGCCGTTTCCGGAGCGAATTGATGTTCCAGGAAACGATTCTCACTACAGCTCCAATTCAACCCCCGGCGTCGGCACGATGATTTCCGAGTTCGATAAATCGTTGGCCAGCCGTGCGCGCATCCATTCCACTGCTGGCGGATCGCCGTGAACGAGGAGAATTTTCTTTGGCGCAAGACGCTCGGCGTAGGCGATAAGCGATTCGCGCGAGGCGTGCGCGCTGAACTGGAATTGTTCGATGTGACAACGGACGCGCTGCGAAGGCTGATCCGGATCGAGAGTCACCTCTTCATCGGGTTTCGCGTTCCGCAAAATTCCCGCGGGCGATGCAGGATCGGCGTAGCCGACGAAGAAAACCGAGTGACGCGGTTGATCGACGACTCGCTGCGCGAAAATGTTGGAGAGCGTTTTCACCGTCATCATTCCGCTTGAGAGCGCGTAAACCCGGTGGGGGCGCGAGCGCGCGTCTTGAATCGTTTCCGCGTTCAAGACAAATGGCCGCAGCTCATCGAGCAACTGCAGCCGCGGAAATTGACGCCGCCCCATTTGCGCGCGGCGATCGTAAATTTCGGTAATCTTGGCGCTCAAGCCGCCGATGTAGATCGGGAAATCGAGAATTTTTTCGCGGCGCAATTTGTAGAGCATGGCTAGGACTTCCTGCGTTTTGCCGAGCGCGAACACAGGAATGAGCACGCAACCGCCACGCGCGAACGCATCTTGGATCGCGCCCATGAACCGTTGCTCTTCGCTCGCGCGCGACCACGTGGCCGGCACTGGCGTATCACCACGGGTGCATTCCATCACAAGGATGTCGATCTTTTCCCCGGGAAAAACCGCGGCCTGCGCGATCGTTTGATCATCAAAGTTCACGTCGCCGGTGTAAAACAACGTTCGACCTTCTGCGCGAATCAGAATTCCCGTCGAACCGAGGACGTGTCCGGCGTCGAAGAACTCGAACGTGATCGAGTCCGCTTCGTTCGCGGACGCCCGTTCGCCGGCGAGCGAGTACGGTTGACGCAACGCGCACGTTTGCCAGCGGTCCGCGGCACGATCGGTCTCGCGATGCGTGAACAACGGATACAGCGTCGTCCCCAAATCCTCCCGCTGACGGGTCATCACGTTGACCGAATTGTGCAGCAACGCGTTACCGATCTCGCTCGTGGGCTCAGTCATAAAGACGCGCGCTTGCGGTTGGCGCCGCATTAACACCGGCAACGTCCCGATGTGGTCCTGGTGCGAATGCGAGACGATGATCGCGTCCAGCTTGCGATCCCCCAGCGCCTTCCAGTTTGGCAATGCCTCCTCACCCTCAAATTTCGGATGCATCCCCGAATCGAGGACCAGCCCATGGCCGCTCGCCTCTAAATAATATGAATTGGCGCCGATCTCAGTCCGGCGCGTAAGATTAATGAATTTCAATTTCCCTCTTGCTCCTGCTCTTTCTCTTCGGAAGAAAGATAATCGCCAGCTTCTTCGCGTACCCGCGAGGTGAGACTTTTGATCAATCCCATCAACATCGAAACAATTTCAAACAAGTACTGCTTGCCTTCGTTCACACGATCTGGCGCCGCCAATCGTTTCGCTACTAAAACGTCGAGGCAGGCTGCGCACTCGAGCGCCGAACCGCGCGCGAAGTCAAGATATCGACAACGATCTCGAATCGCGAACTTGCCGTTTCCTTCTGCGATATTCAGAGGCACGCTGGTAGAAGCGCGGTCGAGTTGATCTTTCACCGCTGCCTTCATTTCGGATGTCGAAATCAACTCGGTCGCCCAAGCGACAAATTTTAGCGAAGCTTGGTAAACATTAAGCCTTTCGTGATCAAACTGGGGGTTCATCCCGGCAGACTGAGCAGGAGCAAGATCAAGATCAAGAGAAAGAGACCCTACAAAAGTTCCCTAAAAAGTCGCAGCCAGTTTCCGCGGAGGATCTTTTCTATATCGCGATCTTTGAAGCCGCGCTCGACCAGTTTTCGGGTCAAATTCCGCGCGTGCGAATGATTTCCCAAATCGGGAATAAAATGCGGCGTCGTCAATTTTTCGGCCAACCATTTCTTTTTCTCTTCCGGCCATTGCCGATAAATGAACTCGAAAAAGTCGAAACCGATCCCGACGCAGTCGATTCCGATTAAATCCGCGACGTGCTCGATGTGATCGACAAACCGATCGAGGGTGCTCTCCGACTTTTTTGGACTAACGAGAACGGAATTGATCCCGATCATGCCGCGACGCTCGCCAATCATTTTGACCTGCTCGTCGTTAATGTTGCGTTCAACATTGTAGAATTTCCGGGAGTTCGTGTGCGAAACGATTAACGGCTTGGTTGTTAG
>DATEWZ010000102.1:0-1606 GCA_035257485.1 Chthoniobacterales bacterium | reverse complement strand
GAAAAAGGATCGGTCGGCGCCAGTGGCGATCTCGCTCCGCTCGCCCATCTCGCGCTCGCGTTGATCGGCGAAGGCGAATCCTTTTTTGATGGGAAACGAATGGCGAGCGCCGAAGCACTCAAGCGCGCGAAATTGAAACCCGTCGAGTTGCAGGCGAAGGAAGGTCTCGCATTGCTCAACGGCACTCAAGCGATGCACGCCGTCGGCGGATTGTCGATCTTGCGCGCCAAACGCCTGACAAACATTGCCGACGTCGCCGGCGCGATGACTCTCGAGGGATTGCGCGACACCCCGGCCGCGTTCGATCCGCGGTTGCAGGAAGCGCGGCCGCATTCGGGTCAGAAAATCGCGGCCGCCCATTTGATGCACTTGTTGGCCAAAAGCGAAATTCGCGAGTCGCATCGCAAGAACGATCCGCGCGTGCAGGATGCCTATAGCATTCGCTGCATGCCGCAGGTCCACGGCGCTGTGCGCGATGTTTTCACTCATTGCGAAGAGGTTTTGTTGATCGAGTCCTCATCGGCGACCGACAACCCGCTCGTGTTCGCGAAAACGGGCGACGTTGTTTCGGGTGGCAATTTTCACGGCGCGCCGTTGGCGATGGCCTTTGATTATGCCGCGATCGCGCTGACCGATCTAATGAACATCAGCGAACGCCGCATCGATCGCCTGACGAATCCTGACAAGAGCGAGGGACTGCCGGCATTTCTCGCGCACAAGCCGGGCGTGGAATCGGGTTTCATGATCGCGCAGGTCGCGGCCGCTTCGCTCGTGAATGAAGCGCGCGTGCTCGCTCATCCGGCGAGTTGCGACAACGTCACAACTTCGGGCGGCAAAGAAGATCACGTGTCGATGGGAATGACGAGCGCGCTCAAACTCCGTTCGATTGTCGATCTTGCCGAAAGTCTTTTCGCGATCGAATTGCTTGCGGCGGCAGAAGCGCTTCAACATCGGCACCCGTTGAAAAGTGGGAAAGGTGTCGAAGCTGCGTTCAAACTTGTTCGGAAAGTTGCGCCCGCGCTGAAAACGGATCGGCCGCTGTCGGGCGACATTGCGCGTGTGGCGGAACAAATCCACGCTGGTAAATTCGACGAGCTATGAGCGGCAAACGGGTAGTTCATGCGCCGCGCGGCAATGAGTTGAGCTGCAAAGGTTGGCATCAGGAAGCCGCCATGCGGATGCTGATGAACAATCTCGATCCCGATGTCGCTGAGAATCCTGACCAGCTCATTATTTACGGCGGAACTGGGCGCGCCGCGCGCAGTTGGGACGCGTTCGATGCGATTGTTCGTTCGCTCAAGGAGCTGAACAACGACGAATCGTTGCTCGTGCAATCGGGCAAGCCGATTGGAAAATTCAAAACGCACGATGAAGCGCCGCGCGTTTTGATCGCGAACTCGAACCTCGTGGGACAGTGGAACAATTACGCGGAGTTCAATCGGCTCGAACGTCTCGGCCTCACGATGTACGGCCAAATGACCGCCGGCTCCTGGATCTATATCGGCAGTCAGGGCATCGTCCAAGGAACCTTCGAGACTTTTGCGGCCGCTGGAAAAAAGCATTTTGGCGGAACGCTGGAAGGAAAATTTGTTCTGACCGGCGGCCT
>DATEWZ010000101.1:0-7758 GCA_035257485.1 Chthoniobacterales bacterium | reverse complement strand
CTCGATGAAGCATTCGCCGGCTTCGGATATTTCGAGGAAAAGAACGCATCGATTTATTTCGAGGGCGCGGAAGGCGCGAATAAAATTGCCCGATTGCTGGAAACGTATGCGAACAATCCGCCAAAAGAGATTGCCGGCTCGCGCGTAACTAGCGTTACCGATTTCGAGAAACAAACCATTCGCGACGTTGAGGGCGACGTCATTCCAAAACAAAAGATGTCGATCTTCGAATTGGAGGACAGAACGCGGATCGCAGTGCGCGGTTCCGGGACCGAGCCGAAGATCAAGTATTACATCTTTGCCCAACGCCGGCCGGATGCCGGCAAGTTTAGTGAGCAGCAGCTGAACGAGATCAAACGCGAAGTGGCGGAACGCCTTGCCGCTGTTTGGGAGTTCATTGAAAAGGACGTGCACTCGCGCTTGAAATAACGAGCCGGGCGCGCGGCCGAAAACTTGCTTTAGATCAATCGGGATGACGCGCGAGATCAATCTAAGCGGTGGCGAGATCACCTTGCTCAAAACGCTGGGTCTGTCAGGCACGCCGACTTATGGCAAGCTTCTCGTCGAGCAGGTCAGCGAGATTGGAGAGGCCGAGTTTCTCGACGAGTTGAACGGTTTGATGGAGCAAGGCTATGTCCTGGCCGATAAAGTAAATGTTCGCACGATGGAAGATGTCGAGCGCGCGGTCTTTCGCGTGAACGCCTCCTATGCGCGCGATTTGAAGGACGCCTTGCATCCGGGCCGCCGTCGCGACAAAGAGCAACGCCGGCGCCGACGCGGTTAGCAAAAGCCTGCAAGCTCACCAATCGCCTTGGCTTTGAGAGTTCGCGCTTTAGACTGCGCGCGTGCTCGCGAGATTAAAGATCGTCTGGCCATGGCTGGCTGCGGCCGCGAGCGGATTGCTCGGCGTGTTCTGCTTTCCGCCGTTCGATCAAAGCTGGCTCTGCTGGATCGCGCTCACACCGTTGACAGTCGCGGTTTGGTTTTCGGGCGAAAATGCGCGACGCCGTTGGCTGCGAAACCTCCTGCTCGGTTACGTCGCGGGAATGGTGTTCTTCACTTTCACTTTCAGCTGGCTCGGCGCGCTCGGCGATTTGTATCAAAATCTTTTTCTCCATTCGCTTTCGTTCCTGTTGTCGATCTATCTCGCGATGCACTTCGCGTTTTGGGCGTGGTTCATTGGTTTCCTAAAACCGAAAACGTTCACCGCGTCGTGGCGTAATTTGTTGATCGCATTTTTCGCGGCCTGCGCGTGGGCCACGCACGAATGGGTCCGCGGCTGGCTGTTCAGTGGTTTCAGTTGGAACGGCCTCGGCGTCGCGCTTCACGCACAGTTGGCGATGATTCAAGCGGCAGAGTTCACCGGTGTGACCGGACTTTCGTTTGCCATCGCATTTAGCAACGTCATCGCGGTCACAACTCCGATTCGACTTTTTCTCGAAGCAAAAACGCAGCAGATGCGACCGCACTTCGATTTAACGATGACGATGGTCGGTGTTGTCGGCTTGCTCGCGTTCGGATTGCACAGACTCCAAGTGCCGTCGCAATCGAAATCCGTTCGAGTCGCGGCGGTGCAGGCAAACGTTCCGCAATTGCAAAAGTTCGATCCACAATTCACGCACGAGATTTTCGAGCGCTTCAGGCGCTTGAGCGAAATTGCAGTCGGCGGGAATCCGCCTCCGGAGTTGTTGGTCTGGCCGGAAAGCTCAATGCCCGATCCGGTGCGCGATCAGAACGGGATCAGCTATCGCTTCGTTAACGACTTTGCCACGACTGCAAAAACGGACTTGATGCTAGGCACGCTCGATTTCGAAGGCGATCACGACTACAACGCTGCGCTTCTTGTTTCGAACGGCGGCGAGCGCGTGCAGATTTATCGCAAGGTTCATCTCGTGCCGTTTGGCGAATACATTCCAGCGCGGCATTCGTTTCCGCTCTTTGCCACAATCGCGGGCACATGGGTACCCGGCGATTTCACTCGTGGGACTGAACACACCGTTTTTGCGCTAACGAATCCGGGCGTTCGTGTCGCGCCGCTGATTTGTTTCGAAGATACGGTCGGCGATCTGGTCCGCCATTTTGTTTTGAATGGCGCGAACCTGCTCGTCGATATCACGAACGATGGCTGGTTTCTGCAATCGCCGGCTTCGCATCAACACTTGGCGGATGCAATTTTTCGCTGCGTGGAAAATCGACGGCCGATGATCCGCTCGGCAAACACCGGCGTGACCTGCTTTGTCAACGAGTTCGGACGCGTCACCCAGATCTTGCGGGATGATACCGGCAACACCTTCAACGAAGGCGTGCTCACCGGCGAAGTGAGCGTGCCCGACAAACCGCAGCTCACCTTTTACACACGACACGGCGAATGGTTCGCCGAGGTATGTGCCGGAATCAGCGGCGTTGCGATTGTTTTCATTTTCGTTCGGCGAAGGATGGCATGATATAAATCGACATGGCCGTCGAACTGCCACTCGATCATCTCGGCGAACTTTGGCCAAAGGAGCTTCGCGGCGCCAAGATTGGCGCGCTGCTTCATCCCGCGTCGGTTTCGTCGAAGCTCGAGCACGCCTCGAAAATTCTCGAGCGCTTGAACGACGATCTGTTTGAACTCCGCGCGTTCTTCGGGCCGCAGCACGGATTCCTCGGTCAGACCCAGGACAACATGGTCGAATGGAAAGGCTACGAGCATCCGCGCCTGAAGATTCCGGTTCACAGTTTGTACGGCGAACATCGCGAGCCGACCGACGCGATGCTCGCCGATCTCGACGGGTTGGTTGTCGATCTACAGGACATCGGCGCGCGCTACTACACTTTCATTTGGACGCTCTACCTTTGCCTGCGCGCATGCGAGAAACGCAATGTGCGCGTGGTCGTCCTCGATCGGCCGAATCCGATCAACGGCGTGACGGTTGAAGGTCCCCCAATCGAAAAAGGCTACGAATCGTTCGTCGGCTTGCACCCGATTCCAATTCGTCACGGCAAAACGATCGGCGAGCTCGCGACACAGTTTCGCGAAGAAGCGTTTCCGAAATGTCGATTGTCGATCTTGCCGATGAAAAACTGGGAGCGCGCGATGTGGTTCGATCAAACCGGACTGCGGTGGGTAATGCCGTCGCCGAACATGCCGACGCTCGAGACGGCGACGGTTTACCCGGGAATGTGCTTGATGGAGGGGACGAACATTTCCGAAGGCCGTGGCACAACCCGGCCGTTCGAAATCTTCGGCGCGCCGTTCATCGATCCGGAGAAAATTTGCCGTGAGCTCAACGATTTGAATCTTCCCGGCGTTTACTTTCGCGAGAATTATTTTCAGCCGACTTTTCAGAAATTCGCCGGCGAACTTTGCGGCGGCGCGCAGATCAACGTGCTCGACCGCAGCGTTTATCGCTCCTTTCAAACCGGCGTTGAAATCATTCGCATAATCCGAAAGTTATATCCGGAGTCGTTCGCGTGGAAACAACCGCCTTACGAATACGAGCACGAGAAGCTGCCGATCCAGATTTTGCTCGGCGGCCCGGCCGAAGATTTTTTCCACGATTAGCGGTTGTAGCCACCGCGCTCTGCGCCATTTCCGATGCGCTGGCTGACATTCCGTGGCCCGAAGTTGTGCAACGATTGAAAATTGAGAACGAAAGACTCGAACGTCGGCCGGGCGGGCACTCGGGAGAATATTTCATTGTCTGCACTCTTTACTACACACCGAAGGAGTCCGGATTCACAGCTGAGCGCGGCTTCGATGCAACCCGCGTGACGAAGTCGGGATTGCACGGCCACACTTATCCGCGGGATTTTCTGCGCTCGGTGAAAAAGGAAGGCTATGGCCGAATCACCACGCCGGTGAACGGTCACAACTACATCCGATACAACGATGGCGGCTCTTACACCTTCGCCGGTCCGCCGAGCGGCGGCGGCGGCGTTCTCGTTCCGCGATTCTCCGCTGCCGCAAGATTATCCGGATCGCTGCGCCGCGGAATGACCCTCGAAACCGCGTCGGCCGATGTCCAACGCGTTTTCGGGAGCACGCGCTGGAAAATTATCGATACCGGCGGCGGGCTTCGGCGCTGGCAGATGGACTGTTATTACGGCGAAGACGAACCGCTCGGCCCGGGAAGGTTCATGGCGCGTCCGCGCGGCACAACGTTCGAATACGCTTATTCGACGGCGCGGGTAGGCCGATGACGCCATTCGAAGTCAGGCTGACCTTTGACGAGGGCCTGGCGTTCTTTTTGAAATCAAAGAGGGCCGAGATCGAGAGGCAACTCACCGAACGCACCTCGGTCAAGGATGTGATCGAGGCCTGCGGCGTCCCGCATACCGAGGTCGACCTGATTCTGATCAACGGTAAAGCGGCCGGGTTTGAGAAAGTTCTGGCCCAAGATGCTGTGGTCGATGTCCGCGGAATGGAGTCGAATCGAGTTACGCTTTTTCCAGAAAATCGGCTGCAAGTGCGCGAAATCCGAAAGTTTGTTGCCGATGGACACCTCGGAAAGCTTGTTCGTGATCTTCGCCTTCTTGGCATCGACGTTATCTATGACCGCGACGCTGAAGATCGACAACTGATCGAGACTGCGACCAGCCAGAACCGCGCTCTCCTCACCCGCGATCGCCGCCTCCTCATGCACGGCACCCTGCGGCACGGTTATTATCTGCGCTCCCAAAACCCGCTCGAGCAAACGATGGAGGTTATCCTGCGCTTCGATCTCGCCTCAACGCTGACGCCGTTCGCGCGCTGCCTGCGCTGCAACGCCGCGTTGCAACCCGCCCCAAAGGAAGCGGTGCTCGACCAGCTCGAGCCGCTGACCAAAATCTATTATGAGGAATTTCGACGCTGTCCCGACTGCGAACAGGTTTATTGGTCGGGCTCTCACTTCGAGAAATTGCAGGCCCGCATCGAATCGATCCGCGCCCGCTTGATGAATGCGACCGGCGGATAAAGCAGAGCCTTGTCAGTCGCGCCCTAACTGGCAAACTGCCCGCCGATGCAAAAACCAGCTTTTGGCTTCGCCGCAATTCTGATCGCTGCCGCGACGGCCTACGCGCAAGGTCCTGCGCCATCGCCGTTGATCTCGCTCCCCTCGCCACCGCCCGCGAAAGCTCCCCCCGCTGCGCCGCAAACCACTCCGGCGCCCGCGTTGACCAAAGAAGATTTCGAAACATTTCTCGACGCACTGATTCCGTCGCAATTACAGAATCGAAACATTGCCGGCGCAGTTGTTTCCGTGGTCAAAGACGGCCAGGTCTTGTTCCAGAAAGGTTACGGCTACGCCGACGTCGAAGCTAAGAAACCGGTCCTGCCCGATCAAACTTTGTTCCGGCCAGGCTCGATCTCGAAATTGTTTACCGCCACCGCGGTGATGCAGCTGGTCGAGCAAGGCAAGCTGGACCTCGACCGCGACGTGAACGACTACCTCGACTTCCCAATTCCAAAAACTTATCCCGAGCCGGTCACGCTGCGACGATTGCTCACGCATACCGCGGGCTTCGAGGAGACGCTGAAGAATTTGTTCGTGGCGCGCGAGTCCGACATGAAAGCGCTCCGAACTTATTTGGTGAACCAAATGCCGGCGCGCATCTATCCGCCCGGGAAAGTTCCGTCGTATTCCAATTACGGATTCTCCGTCGCGGGATACATCGTTGAACGCGTGAGCGGCGAGAAATTCGAGCGTTACGTCGACAATCACATCTTGAAGCCGCTGCGGATGGACAGCTCGACCTTCGATCAACCGTTGCCCGCGCCGCTGGCCGCTCAGATGTCGAAAGGTTATCGCGAAGCGAGTAAGAAACCGAGAAATTTCGAGTTCGTCCAAGCCGCGCCCGCCGGTTCGCTTTCCACCACCGCCGCCGACATGACGCGCTTCATGCTCGCGTTTCTCCAAAACGGCAGCGTGGACGGCGTCTCGATCTTAAAACCGGAAACCGTCCAGCAAATGCAGACGCGGCAGTTCGAATTGAATCCGATGATCTGCGGATTGGGCATTACCTTCATGGAATATTGGCTGAGTCCCGTCGGCGTGATCGGTCACGGCGGCGACAGCGTCTATTTTCATAGCGACATGGTGCTGGTTCCCGACGCGCACGTTGGCTATTTCCTTTCCTACAATACTCTAGGCAAAGCGGTCGGCGGCGGACGCGGCGAAGTGCAACGCGCATTCATCAACCGCTATTTTCCGAATCCCGCCGAACCGAAGATCGACATCGACGCCAACACGGCGAAGGCGGACGGGCTCGCAGTCACCGGCGTTTATGATGGGACCCGGCGCAGCGACACGACCTTTCTCCGAATGATCGCGTTGCTCAGTCAATTCGGCGTAAAAAGCGACAAGGATGGCGTCATCACCGTTGAGGAAAACAAAAATCAGCGCGGCGAGTTAAAAAAGTTCAAGGAAATCGCGCCGCTGGTTTATGCAGAGATCGGCGGCCCGGAAAGGATCGCATTTCGAAAGGACGCCTCGGGCAACGTCGCCGAGATGCTTCCCTACCCTGCGATTTACGAGGGCCAACGCGTTCCCTGGTATAACAACAAGCGCCTCATCACTCCGGTCATCGGTGGAAATCTTTTGCTCGTCGCCCTGACCGTGTTGCTTTGGCCGGTCGCCGCCGTTGTTCGCAAACGTTATCAGCGGCCGCTTTTCACCAGCAAAGTCGACCGCGCTTTATATTTTCTTTCGCGGGTCGTCTGCATTGCCGAACTGATTTTGATCCTCGCACCGGCGATCGCCCTCAGTCAGGGGCTCGACCACGTCGTGATTCTCGGGAACGCGATCGATCCCTGGTTGAGCGCGCTTCATATTTTGGGCTGGGCGGTGCTGGCCGGGATCGTTCTGCTCGTAGTTGTCGCGGTCCGTTTCGCGAAACTTCCCGGCCACGGGCTTTGGTTTCGCGCGCACGCAATTCTGCTCGCGCTCGGCGGGATCGCGTTTGGCCTTTTTGTCTGGCAATGCCATTTGCTTGGCCCGTCGTTGAAGTTCTGATCGCGCGCGCACGAGCGTCATGAATTCGAAGCGCCAAATCATTTTGATCGCGATCAGCGCCGCTGCGATTCCCGCTTCGCTTCTTGGCTACGGTCCGACCGGTCACGAAATTGTCGGCGGGATCGCGGACAAAGTGATCGCGAACACGCCGGCCGCGCAAAAAATTTACGCGCTGACCGATGGCATCACGCTCGAGCGCGCCTCGACCATAGCGGACGAGATCAAAGCCTGGGACAAAAACGGAGTCGACGATCCCAATTCGTTTCCGAACTACGCCAACAAGTATCCAAAGATCGACAAACAGCTGCGCGAATTCTGGCGCGCGAATCCGCCGACGCCGGACTCAACTTCAGCGACGCCGTCGCATCATTGGTTTCATTACACCGACGTGCCGGTTCTCAATCCGCAAAAATACGCCGATGGAAAAACCGGACGCACGCAATGGGACATCGTCAACATGATCGGTTATTGCGTGGATGTTGTGCGCGGCGACGTCCCGGAAGATAATCCGCGCAAAATCACCAAGCCCGTCGCGATCATTTTGCTCGCGCATTTTGTCGGCGACATCCACGAACCACTTCATGTCGGCGCGGAATATTTCAATCGTGCCGGGCAACCGGTCGATCCGGATAAAGGACAAGCCGGCCTTGAAGACGAAGGCGGCAATACTCTGATGCTCCGATTAACCCGCGGACGATCCGAGGTGCTCGACAAACGCGGCTTAAAATTGCACGGCTTTTGGGACAGCGAGACGGTGGCGGCGAATCTGCCGGCAATGCCCGCC
>DATEWZ010000100.1:0-12530 GCA_035257485.1 Chthoniobacterales bacterium | reverse complement strand
GCCGACGAAGTTCGATCAAACGCTCGAAAGCTTGAAGAAGCGCGAGCAGGAACAAATCATTCCGCCGCGCTTCGTTGTCGAAGAAGTTCTCAAAGAAATGACCGACTTCATCGCGAAGCCACCCGCGGAAAATATTCTCGCAACTTCATTCAAAGAGCGCGCGGCCAAGATCGACAAGTTAAACGATCAACAACGCGCCGATTTTCAAAAGCGCGTCGAAGCCTCGATCACCAGCCGCGTTTATCCCGCGTATCAAAAGTTGATCGCATATTTCAACGAGTTGCTTCCGAAAACGACCACGGATGACGGCGTTTGGAAATTGCCGAACGGCGACGCGTTTTACGCTTACGCGCTCAAGTCGAACACGACGACGAGTATGCCTCCGAATGAAGTGCACGAGCTCGGTTTGCGCGAAGTCACGCGGATCGAGGCCGAGATGCGCGCGATTCTCGACGCCAACGGTTTCGCGGGTCAACCCATTGGCGCCGCGATGGACAAGCTCGGCAAAGATCCACGCTTTCTTTATTCAAATGACGACAAGGGCCGCGCCGAAGCGCTCGCCGAATACAAGCGCTTGATCGACAACGCCGTCACGGAATCGAAAGCGCATTTGTTCACAATCGCGCCGAAGGCGCAGATTGAAATCCGGCGCGTCGAGCCGTTCAAGGAAGCGACCGCGCCCGGTGCGTATTACCAAGGCGGCGCGATGGACGGAACTCGGCCGGGAGTTTTCTACGCGAACCTGCGCGACATGAATGAAGTCCCGAAGTGGAGCATGCCGACGCTCTCCTATCACGAAGGCGTCCCCGGACATCACTGGCAAATTTCAATCGCGCAAGAGCTCACAGGGCTTCCCCAATTTCGAAAAGTGATTCCGTTCACCGCTTACGCCGAAGGCTGGGCGCTTTATACCGAATGGCTCGCGAAACAGGCCGGTTGGTACGACAAAGATCCGTTCGGTGATCTCGGCCGCTTGCGCGACGAGCTATTCCGCGCCGTGCGATTGGTTGTTGATACCGGAATTCACGCCAAACATTGGACGCGCGAGCAAGCGATCGCTTACATGCGCGACAAAACCGGCATGGGCGAGAAGGAAGTGAAATCCGAGATCGAGCGCTACATCGTGAATCCGGGACAAGCGTGCGCCTACAAAGTTGGAATGTTGAAAATTCAGGAGCTGCGTGCGCACGCACAACAACAACTCGGGGACAAATTCGATGAGCGTGAATTTCACGACACGGTTTTGAAAAACGGATCTTTGCCGCTCGAAATTCTCGAGGAACAGATCAACGATTACATCGCGAAGAAAAAAGCGTAACCGCGGATTACGCGGATAAAACGGATTTTTGTCATTCCGAGCGAAGTCGAGGAATCTCTCGCTATTTCAGAAATGGTTCGAGATGTCTCGAGGTTGCTCGACATGACAAATTATGGATTCGTAGCGCATGCGAAAGTTTCTAGTCGTTGTTTTCATCGCGCTTGCCCTTGTCGTGCTTTGGCTTTGGCGAGGACGCGACTTGGTTACGATCGCCGATCGGTTCAAGCTGATTGAAACACGCTCGGATCCAATCGAGGCGATTGCATATAACGGCGAAGGATCCGACGGTACTCTTCAGGTCGGCGACGTAGACTTGCATTTGGACGAATTAAAATTGGCCGGCGGCGGCCAGCCAAACGTCGGAACGACCAAGGACGGACAGCTTGCGCTCTCCTATGCGGGCCGCGTATTCGCGTTTGGGAAAATTCCCGTCGATACCCAACAGTTGCGAGCAACTCGCCCCCAGGAGGACACGGCCACGCTCTCGGTCGAACACAGCGCCTTAGCGTGGCCAAATTTCTTCGAAGTCAATTTCATGACCGGCAACTCCCCGAAGTGGAAACGATACATTTACCGCAAACTTAATTGGAAAAAGCCAAACGGAGCGAAACTGGAAATGCTTTGGCGCTACGAACAATTCTTTTATCAAAATGACGGCTGGGTCGAAGCATTCATGGTCCGGCCCGAGACTACTGGTTTGATTCGCGTTGAAATTTCGGACGCGTCTCGATAAATCGCTAGCGGTGGAAGTCCCCAACGTTGTAAAAGATCGACATGAAGAAACTTGGAATGATTTTGCTCGCGCTCTTTCTGATCATTGATGCGTTGCTTGGCTTCGGGGTGAACATCGGTCCACTTGTTTTTCTGCTCTACCTGATCGGGTTCGCGGCCGGTGTGCTTATCCTGATCAGTGCGTTCAAGAGTTCCCGCTGAGCGATGCGCTCCAGCATTTTCGCTCTCGCCTGCGCGATGTCGATCTTATTGGCGGGCTGTGCGTCGCAATCGGCCTCGCGAGCGGAAAAACGAGCGGATGAAAACGATGCCCGCGCCGCCGCGCTGCGTTGGCTGCAACTTCTCGACCAGGGCGATTACGCGGAAGCTTTCGAATTCAAGGCACAGGATTGCCAATGTCGCAAACGCAAAGCCACTTCGTGCGGTTAATGCAAGCGCGCCGCGCGCCATTCGGCAAAACGATCGAGCGAAGCTTCATCGGCGCCCGGCACATTGAGAAATTTGTCGGCGCGCCGGAAGGAAACTACGAGAGCAATCTTTTCAAAACGAACTTCGAACGGAAGAAGCCGACGGCAGAGCGAGTCATTCTGATCAAGCAGGAAGTCGGCTGGCGCGTGATCGATTACAAAATTTACTGAAAGTTTGCGCCGAGACCTCAGCCCTGCGATTACTCTGGCGTGAAATTGAAGATCGCGTTTGCGATTTGCTTAATGTCGGTCTTGGCGGGATCGAGCTCTTTTGCCGCAAACGCGCCGCGATGGTGGCGCAACCTTTGGGTGTCACCAACACCGTCGCCGCCACCATCACGCCGGTTGCACCAGCAGCAGCCGGTTCGCGCAGTTCCCGAACGGGCCCCCGAGCTTGCTCCTGCGCCGAAATCGACGCCGAAAGTCGCCGTCGCCTTGCCGAATTACAACGAAGAGACCGCGACCCGTCTCCAGATTTTTCTGGACAACAACGATTTCGGTCCGGGAAAAATCGACGCCAAGATGGGCGAATTTTTTCGCAAGGCGCTCGTTTCCTACAAGCACGCTCGCTCGCAGTTTGAGAGCGGTGTGATCGACCAATGGATGCTCGATCAAGTGCCGCAAGCCTTCACGACTTACACAATCAAAGGCGACGATCTCGCTTACATCGGCGAAAATCCGACGTCGCACGAAGAACAGGCGAAATTGAAGTTCCTGCCCTACACCTCGATGCTCGAATTCGTCGCCGAACGATTTCATTCCGCCGAGGATTACATTCGAAAGATCAACAAGGATCGTGATCTCGACTGCGAGCATCTCGAGCCAGGCGACGAGTTGAAAGTGCCAAACGTGTTGCCGTTCGAAATCGAAAAGGTCAAAGAGATCCAGCTCAAACCGAACAAAGCATTCGCCGCGCGGAAGATTTACGTCGATACCAAGGAGCGTCTGCTCGAAGTTTTCGACAACGATCAGCTCGTTTGCGTTTTTCCAGTAACGCCCGGCTCAACTGCGCTGCCGGCGCCGGTCGGAACCTGGACGATTCAAGGCGCCGCCACCTGGCCGTGGTTTCGCTATGACGAAGGCATGTTGAACTACGGCGTGCGCACCGAAAATTATTACAATCTGCCGCCCGGCCCGAACAATCTGGTCGGCGTCGTCTGGATGGGCTTGAACAGACCGGGGATCGGGATACACGGCACGAACAATCCGGAAACGATCGGCCGCGCCGCCAGTCACGGCTGCATTCGCGTGGCCAACTGGGACGTGATCCGGGTCAAAGACCTCATCAGCGTCGGCAATACCGTGATCATTTTCTGACGCTTGCCCGTCTAAGAAACGAATCGTATTTTAGCGGTCAGGAGGATGTCGATGAAATCTGAGAGCGGAATCAGCTACGATAACGCCGCGGTCGCCTCGACGCCGAAGCATCTTTTGCAGTTCGCAGTCGATCAGCGTTACGACGATTACACGTCGGTCGATCACGCAGTCTGGCGGTTTATCATGCGGCAGAATATTTTCTTTCTCCGCGAATACGCCCACAAAGTTTATTTCCAGGGATTGCTCGACACCGGCATTTCGTTCGAGCGAATCCCGCGGATCGAGGAGATGAACGAGATCCTCGGCAAGATCGGCTGGGGCGCGGTGGCGGTGGACGGATTCATTCCGCCGGTCGCGTTCATGGAATTTCAAGCTTACAAGGTGTTGGTCATCGCCTGCGACATGCGCCAGATCCATCACATCGAGTACACGCCCGCGCCGGACATCGTTCACGAGGCCGCTGGCCACGCGCCGATCATCGTCGATCGCGAATACTCAAATTACCTCCAGCGCTTCGGCGAAGTCGGCGCGAAAGCGATGTCATCAAAAAGAGATTTCGAGCTCTATCAAGCGATCCGGCATTTATCGATCTTGAAGGAGCAACCGAACAGCGACGCAAATGAAGTCGCCGAGGCGACGCGTGAAGTGGAACGCCGTTTCGCCAATCTCGGCGATCCATCCGAGATGGCGCTGCTTTCGCGCCTGCATTGGTGGACGGTCGAATACGGATTGATCGGCACTTTGGACAAACCGAAAATTTACGGCGCTGGTTTGCTTTCATCGATCGGCGAGTCGGTTTCCTGCCTCGAACCGGCGGTGAAGAAAATCCCCTACTCCATCGACGCAATGAATCAGCCGTTCGACATCACGACGAAGCAACCGCAGCTGTTTGTCTGTTGCGATTTCGAACACCTCAAAGATGTGCTCGAAGAATTCGCGAGCAAAATGGCGTATCAAGTTGGTGGGCTCGAAGGAATCAACAAGGCCGTCGAATGCGCGAATGTCGCGACCTGCCAGTATTCATCCGGGCTGCAAGTCACCGGGATTTTCGATGAAGTGATCGTCGATAAAAAGAACGGTGCCAGTCCGGCTCGGACGCCAATTTACTTGCATGCGAAAGGTCCGTCCGCGCTCGCATTCAAGGATAAGGAGCTTCCTGGCCACGGACGTGATTATCACAAAGAAGGATTCGGCTCGCCGATCGGAAACTGGAAACCGACCGAGATTAAGGCCGGCAAGAAAGCGAAACTCGAATTTGAAAGCGGGATCACGGTCGAAGGCAAGATCGACAAGTTGTTCGAGCGTGATGGCAAACTGCTCGTCATCACGTTTTCAAATTGCACTGCCAAATTCGGCGATCGCGTCCTGTTCGATCCGAGCTGGGGAAATTACGACATGGCCGTCGGCGACAAGATCGTTTCCGTGTTCAACGGCGCGGCCGACAAGAATGCCTACAACCAGGTCGCGCTCGTTCCGAAAGAGCGCACGATCAAGGTTCCGTCGGACGCGAAGCGCAAGAAGCTGGAAAATCTTTACGCGCAGGTCCGCAAGATTCGCGAAACCAAGAAAGGTTACGAGCGTCTCGGCGAGATTTGGGAAACACAACAAGCCGAGCATCCGGAAGACTGGCTGTTGTCGATGGAGATCTTCGAAATCCTCGACATGACCGAGCAGCAACCGGAATTGAAAAAGAAGATTGAGAAATTCCTCAACGACAAGAAATCCAAAACGAAAGATCTCTCAACCTTGATCGGCTGGGGCTTTCGCCTGGTCGAGTATCACAAGCAACCGGAATTTCAGGCCGCGCTGGCTGCTTCGAAGAAATAAATCGGTTCTATTTTTTCTCGTCGGTCTTCTCGTGCCGCTTGATGTAGTCGAGCGCCCAATCGCGCAGTTTTTCGTCGTGCATCCCGATCTTGCGCGCTTCGGCCTTGGCGTCTTCGATTTTCCAATTGTCGACCAGCACGCGGCGGATCATCCAAAACGTCCCCACTCGGCCGGCACTGGTGCAGTGAATGAACATCGGAACGTTCTCGGGGTCGCCGGTCACCTCCAGGAATTTCTGCACCTGTTCATCCTTCAGGTCAGTTTTGTCCACCGGGATGTGGAAGTAGCGCAGGTCGAGTTTCTTGGCCAGAGAAGCTTCTTCTTCGAAGTTGTACTCGCTGGCCAGGCGGAGATTGATCACTGAGCGCACGCCCTCCGTTTTCATTTTTTTCAGATTTTCCATCGAAGGTTGTCCGCCGGTGCAGAATTGCCGGTTCACGCGGAAGAAATTCTGAATGTTGGAGAAATCTTCCGACGCAGGCGAGCCAGCTGAAGTCTGAGCTGTCGCAGCGGCGGGAAGAATCATCGTCAGTGCGAAAAAAGTGATGATCGTTTTCATGGTCTTAATCGTTAAACCGTTTCATCTTTGAAGTGGCGCTTCCCTTTCTGCGCCTTGGCGTATTCGTCTTTGCTTAAAATATTTTCGTCCAGCTGCATGTCGGCGCGGAGGAAATTTTGGAACCAGGTCTCGATCCGTTGTCGATCTTTCAGCACTTCCTCCGTAATGTAGTTCGCGTCAATATTGATGCAGACCGCTCCGACAATTCCGAAATCTTTGCGCTTAATCGGGATCGTCGTGCACTTGAACTTTCGCGAGCCGATGTTGAGCTCGTAATTGAGTTTGTCTTCGTTCAACAGCTGCCGACGCTTGAGATCGATCAGAAGATTCGTTGTTCCGTCGCGGAGATGCCGGCCGGTCACATTGTTTTCGAGAGTGATCAGCGAATGCGCCGGGTCAGCCAAATTGTGGAGTAAGATCTCGATCCCGGTGTTGGGAAACGATTTCCCGATCAATCGAACGAGGCGCTCGTAATTCGCGAGAAACTCCTGAGTATCATCGACGATCTTCTTGCCGTCGTATTTTTCGAACAACTGCGCGTAGACTTTTTGCTCGGCCGGTTCGAGCTGGCCGCGAACGTTACTCTGTTCGCCGATGAAAATGAGCTGCCGCGCGGCGGTGTGGTCCTCGTTCTTGAGGAAGTAATGCATCCCGAGCCGGAAATTGTTCAGATTGAACTCGCCGAAGTTTTCGCGCGTGACGGTGAACGGGTAGAAATCGTATTCCTCCAGATTCCGTCCGAATTTCCGCCGGCGTTCCTTGTATTTTCCCCAAACGAAACCGGCGGCCAGAAAAACCGCGGAGGCGATGATCGAAGCGATGACGTTGATGCCGATCTCGTTTTCCAATGCGCCGATCATAGGATGCTGCATCTTCACAGATTTCCGGCCGCGTTGGAAAGCGTGATGTTCTCGACCAAAACGTTGTCGGGTCGGCTGAGCGCGAAGGCGACCGCATCCGCGACCTCTACGGCCGAAATCATTTTCTTCCGCGGCCAATCCCCGGCCACGTCGTCCCAAATCTCCGTGTTCGTCGCCGCCGGATAAATGTTGATCACCCGGATACGATGCTCGCGCAATTCCGCGCGCACCGATTGCGAAAAACCTTCCAGCGCGAACTTGCTCATGCAGTAGGCGCTCCAATTCGGGAACGCCGTCTTCGCGGCGACCGAAAGAACATTCACGATGCTAGAGCCGGGCGGCATTTGACCGGCGAACCGTTGCATCAAGAGAAACGGCGCGGTCACATTCACCCCGATTGTTTGTTTCCATTCCTCAAAGGTGATTTCGCGAAACGGTTTCACGACCGCGACCCCGGCGTTGTTGACCAAAACATCGAGCGGCTCGTTGCCGACTTGCGCAATCAGATTCGCGACGCCTTTTTCCGTCGCGAGATCGTGAATCAGTTTCACCACGCCCGCGCAGTTGGATCCCACCGCCTTGCAAGTTTCGGCGAGCGCCACCGTGTCGCGTCCGTGCAGAAGCAATGTCGCGTCCGGAGCGGCGAGCTTTTCGGCAATCGCGCGACCGATTCCGCGACTCGCACCGGTGATCAGAATCCGTTTCATCTTTCTGCTGGAGGGACATGCTCCGTCATGTCCTTAACCTAGAGGACGCGACGGAGCGCGTCCCTCCAAAAATCAGGTTCTTCGCACAGTGAAGCGATTGTTTTTCGTCTCCCACAAACGCAATCGCGCGAGCTGTTGATTCACGCGATTGTCGATCTTCGGCCAGAGCGCACGGACAATATTCTCACCGGTGGATGAGATTTTTTGAAAATCTTCGGTTTCCAAATCGAGATGTCGATCTTTCCACGGCTCGACCGATTCCTTCACGGCCTGTTGGAGAGCGACGAAGTCGTAGAGGGTTCCGCTGCGCTCATCGTATTTCCCGCCGATGGTTGCTTCGGCGAGATAAAGGTGACCGTGCCCGGCCGGGTTGTCGCATTTTCCAAACAGTTCCTGGTTCTCTTGGTCTGAAAACGCTGGAACGTGCAGCCGATGCGCCGCGCTGAAGCGCGCTTGAATCCCGAGGAAAACATTTTCCTCCGGCCAGACCTCGGCAAAGAAATCGTCACGTTCGTGAAGCCGGATCCGGTGGACCGGCAAAGTCGTCGCGATCCGTTCTCGAAGATAAAGCGCCAGGCTTTCGGTCGTCATCGGGCGGTCTTTCAACGATGCCTGCTCGTTGAGAAAGCGATGATCGAGCTCGTCGCGCAGCGATTGAATGCAAAGATCGACATCGTGTTGCTGAACAATCGAGCTGTCGCCCTTTTCTTTTCGAAAGCTGAGCCGCGATCGGTAGTTGTGACCGTGGATCGCGGTCGATCCGCCGAAGAGCTTTGCATTCTCCGCCGCCGTCAGGCGCGGCGACATCGTTTGCCGCGCCGCCGAAAATTCAAACCAGTAATTCGCGTCGCACGCGCTATCGACATAATACGTCGCGCTGCGATCCGGCGTCTCGATCAAGTGGACCGCCACGAGTTTTGCATCGACGTCGGCAAACAGAGGCGAGACATCGGTGAAAAACTGGCGAGCGATGTTCTCAGCTGTCGGGACAACCTCGCGAAAGGAGGGATTGTCTTCGTTCAGGAACTTGTGATCGAATTGATTATCCACGATCTCGCCCGCGCGACGTTTGATTTCGCTGATGTTGATCAGCATCCCGGTCACGGGATCGACGCGGCCGCTGAAAATAAAATAGACGACGTAATTGCGGCCGGTGCCGTGTTGGGCGCGGCTCTCCTCGCCAAACGCGGCGACGTTTTCGCTTTCGCTCCAGCGCGGAACAAACAGTCGCCGCGAGGCTGAGAACTCGAGCCGTTTGCTGACCGTCAGAAGCATGACGGCGCTATTCTTTCAGGAGGGCGAGGAATTCCGACCGCGTGCGAGCGTCTTCCTTGAACGACCCGAGCAGGCACGATGTTTTCATGACCGAGTTCTGTTTCTCAACGCCGCGCATCATCATGCAAAGATGTTTCGCTTCGACCACGACACCGACGCCCAGCGGCTCCAGACATTTCATCAGCGCGTCCGCGATTTGAACGGTGAGTTGCTCCTGGATCTGCAAGCGCCGCGCGAAAACATCCACGATCCGCGCGATCTTGGAGAGACCTATGACTTTGCCGTTCGGAATGTAAGCGACGTGCGCGCGGCCGATGAACGGCAAGAGATGATGTTCGCACATCGAATAGAGCTCGATATCCTTGATCAGAATAATTTCGCTCGCGTCAGAGCTGAAGATCGCGCCGTTAACGATTTCGTCGAGGTCCTGACGATAGCCGTTGGTCAGGAATTCGAATGCTTTGGCAGCGCGGATCGGAGTTCTGAGCAAACCTTCGCGCTGCGGGTCCTCGCCGATCGCCTCGAGCAGATTCAAAAACGTTTCCTCCATGCGCGCGAGTTTTGCCGCGCCGCATTTTGGAATGCTTCGCATTCGGCGCTCGGCCGCCTGCAGTTCCGTTTCGCCGTTGCCTGATGGATTCACCCTAGTCCAGCCAGCTCAGCGGATATTTTTCGTCATCGAGCGCGACCGCCGCTTCGGTCAACTCGAGCGTGTGTTGGGTGTCGAACATGACCGCGAGCTCTTCGGTTCGCGTCGCATCTTTGCTGGCCATGATCGTGCCCGGATGCGGGCCGTGTGGAATTCCGCGCGGATGCAAGGTGATCGACGCCGGCTCGATTCCTTTGCGCGAACCGAAATTGCCGCGCACGTAAAACAAAACCTCGTCCGCTTCGACGTTATCGTGGACCCACGGAATTTTCACCGCTTCGGGATGATAATCGAGCAAACGCGGCGCGAACGTGCAAACAACGTAGCCGCGAATCTCGAACGTTTGATGGATCGGCGGCGGTTGATGCACCGTGCCGGTGATCGGCTCGAAGTCCTGCGCGTTGAACGTGAATGGATAAATGTAGCCGTCCCAACCGACGACATCGAATGGATGATGGGCCATCGTCACTTCCGTCCAACGCGGACCGTCTTTCACGAGAATTTGTGTGTCCTCGTCCTTGTCGATCGCGTTGATCTCGGTCGGGCCATGAAAATCGCGCTCCGAATACGGCGAACCCATTTTGATCTGGCCTTCGTTGTTTAAATAGCGTTTCGGAATTCGCACCGGTCCGACCGATTCGAGAATGAGATAATCTTCCTCTTCGACTTTATCGGGAACGAGGCGGTAAGTGATTCCGCGAGGAACAACGATGTAATCTTCGGCGCGATAACGTTGCTTGCCGAAAACCGACTCAATCGTGCCACCGCCTTTGAAAACGAAAATGATCTCATCGGCCCCGCCGTTTCGGTAATACTCGTACTTGCCGTAGGCTTTTTCCGGCCGGCAACGCCACGCCGTCATGTCCTGGTTGAATAAAATCGGCACGCGGCCGCTGTAGAGATCGCCGCGGCGCGGAATGTTCGCGGTTTTTAAATGATGATGACGCAGCGGACTCTCAGCCGCTTTCTTCAACTCCTCGCATTTTAGCAACTTCACGTTGCGCACGCGGGTCGGCGGTCGCAGGTGATAACAGATTGAGAACGCTTCATCGAACCCGGCGGTCGTGAAAACGTGCTCATAATAGATGCCCTCGTTCTTGTAACCCGGTCCCTGGCCGTTGCGATGAAACCAGATGTGATGTTTGCGCGGCATCTCGCCAAGTCTTTGGTAATACGGCATGTCGATCTACCTCCTACAGATTGCCCCGGCGTTCCTGTTCTTTCTCCAACGCCTCGAATAACGCCTTGAAATTTCCTTTTCCAAAACTCTTCGCGCCTTTGCGTTGAATGATCTCGAAGAACAAAGTTGGCCGGTCCTCCACCGGTTTCGAAAAGATTTGAAGCAAATAACCTTCGTCGTCGCGATCGACCAGAATCCCAAGCCGCTTCAACGGGCCGAGATCTTCATCGATGTGGCCGACCCGCTCGGGCAGCGTGTCGTAATAAGTCGAAGGAATGTTGAGAAACTCGAGCCCGCGTTTTTGCAGCTCGGTCACAGTTTTCACGATGTCGCCGGTCGCGATCGCGATGTGTTGGACGCCTTCGCCGTTGTAGAAATCGAGATACTCTTCGACTTGCGATTTCTTTTTGCCTTCGGCCGGCTCGTTGATCGGGAACTTCACGAAACCGTTTCCGTTGCTCATCACTTTGCTCATGAGCGCGGAGTATTCGGTGGAGATATCCTTGTCGTCGAAGGTGAGGATGTTTCGGAACCCCATCACGTCCTCGTAAAATTTCACCCACGGATTCATCTGGTTCCAACCGACGTTGCCGACGCAATGATCGCAATAGAGCAAGCCGGTTTCTTTCGTCTCGAAACCCGGATCCCATTTCTCGAATCCCGGCATGAACGGGCCGGTGTAATCGTCGCGCTCGACAAAAACGTGGACCACGTCTCCGTAAGTGTGGATGCCGCTCATTACGACTTTGCCGTGTTTGTCCTTCAACGTTTTTGGCTCCAGATAACTCTTGCCGCCGCGCTTGGTCGTTTCCTTCCAGGCTGAAGTCGCGTCCTTCACCTTGAGCGCGATCACTTTCACGCCGTCGCCATGTTTATAAATGTGATCGGCAATCGCTTTGCTGCCGCGAATGGGCGTGGTCAGGAGAAAAGTCAGTTTGTTCTGTCGAATCGCGTAGCTTGCGCGGTCCTTGATCCCGGTTTCGGGGCCGGCATAGGCCAGACTTTGGAAACCAAAGACGCTCTTATAATAATGAGCCGCCTGTTTGGCGTTACCGACGTAAAATTCAATATGATCCGTCCCTTCCAGCGGCAGAAAATCCTCCGCGGCTTTAGGAGCACCCTTCTTTTTTGGAGCAGCAATTGTTGTCGCCATAATTGAACCTCCGCTATCTCGCGCCGTGCGCGCGCTCTAAATATAAGATCGACAACCAAGCCCCGCAAGGTTGGGGGCAGTTGTAGAAGCGCTTGTAATTACTTGTTAGGTCCGATCTGCTCCGGACCCGATAGCAACTGCTGGAAATCGGGACGATTGCGGATCGGATCCCAGACTGGGTCAATCTTCAACAGAGCGATGGAAGCTACGCGGCCCGCCGGGATGGAGAGCAAACGTCGAAGCGTCTTAACGGCTTCCTCAGGTGCGCCCGCACGCGCCTCGATTTGCGCAAGCCCGATCTGGGAAGTTGGACCGGAGAGCGCATCGTTTTCGATTGGCATTAAATCCGCCGCCTGCCTGGAAAGGCGCAGAGCATCGGCATTGCGTCCAAGGGCTAGATAAACCCAAGACAGCTCCGTTATTGCGAAAGCGTCATCAGGTCGGTCTCCAAGGCTAGCCTCAAGTAACGGGAGCGCTTGTTCTGCC
>DATEWZ010000099.1:0-2520 GCA_035257485.1 Chthoniobacterales bacterium | reverse complement strand
GGCTCCGGCGACCCGGTCCGCCAGATCGTCGATCAGACGACGAAAGAAAAATACGATCTCGTCGTCATCGGCGCGCGCAAAACAGAATCGACCGGCTTGTATTGGCGCTCGGCGAAGACTTATGAAGTCATCAAATCGATTTCGCCGCCGGTCCTGGTCGCGATGGGCGAATGGGCGCAACTGAAACAGTTTCTCGTCTGCACTGGCGGAAAGGAATTCATTGAAGGCGCGATTCAATTGACCGGGAAACTCGCGTCCGCCGTCCATGCGGCGGTCACATTGCTCCACGTTATGGCCGAGCCCCCCGCGATTTACGCCGATCTCATGCGCCTCGAGGAGGATGTCGATCTATTACTTCAGTCGAATTCCGAGCTCGGGACCAATTTGCGCACCCAGAAACAGGATTTGGAAAAAGCGGGTGTGCCGACTCAGGTTCATGTGCGCCACGGAATCGTCGTCGATCAGGTATTCAACGAGGTGCGCCAAAGTCAATTTGACCTGATCGTGACCGGCTCATCGCAAGCGCGCGGCATGGTCCGCCATTACATCATGGGCGATGTAACGCTGGGCATTTTGAATCATGCCAACTGCCCCGTGCTGGTGGCTCGCCCCGGTGCGGCCGTCGGCCCGCTCGGCTTTTGGCGCTCGATTCGGCGCGCGTTTGCGAGCGCGCCCGCTAAGTAACTGCGCGCAACTCTTCGAGCGACGTTTCACCGCGCATTAACGCGTCGCCGACCAGGATCGCGTCCGCGCCGCATGCTTTCGCTCGCGTCGCATCGCGGGCGCTCTTGATTCCGCTTTCGCTGACCAAGACAATTTCGTCCGGCACTTCGCGACACAGCTCTTCGGTCACGGCAAGGTCGATCTCGAACGTCGCGAGGTTTCGATTGTTAATGCCGACGATCTTCGCGCCGGCCTCGAGCGCGCTCTGCAATTCGTCTTTCGTGTGGACTTCTACAAGCGCGTCGAGTTGGTGTTCCTTCGCCACGCTCAAAAGATCGACAAGTTCCGTTTGCTCCAGCGCCGCGACGATCAGCAGGAGCGCGTCCGCGCCGTTCACGACCGATTCGACGATTTGAATTTCGTCGAGAATGAAATCCTTCCGCAAAAGTGGAACTGCGGCCGACGCGCGAACGTCGGTGAGATGTTGCAGATCTCCCTGAAAGAATTTGGCGTCGGTCAAAACCGAGATCGCGCTCGCGCCCGCGCGCTCGTAGTCTTTCGCGATCTTCACCGGGTCGAACGACTTCGCGATTACACCGACCGAGGGCGACGCTTTCTTGACTTCGGCAATGATCGCCAGCCTGCCGTCGGCTCGTTGCAGAGCGCCTCGAAAATCTCGAAAATCCTTTCGCTCGCGCGCTTGTCGATCCAGCTCGGCTCGCCGCGTGCCTAAACGCGTAATTTCCTCGCGCTTCGTGCGCAGAATTTCTTCCAGCCGGTTCATCCCGGCTGGAACGTAAGCCGCTTGAGTCGGATGCCAACGGATGTAATCTTCCGGCTCGCCGCGCCGAAGTAGCTCAGCTGGTAGAGCAACGGTTTCGTAAACCGTAGGTCACGGGTTCAAATCCCGTCTTCGGCTCCACTTTTTAGATCTTCGGCCGCTGTTTGTGCCAGTCGGTCGATTGCTCGTAGGCGTGCGCGATTTGGAAAATGCGCGCTTCATCGAGCGATTTGCCTAAAATCTGCAAACCAATCGGTAACTGGCTGCCGTTCACTTTGGCAAAGCCGCACGGAACGCTGATTCCGCAAATTCCGGCGAGATTTCCAGTGGCAGTAAAAATATCGGCCAGATACATCGCCAACGGATCTTCTGTGCGCTCGCCGATCTTGAATGCCGGCACCGGCGAGGTCGGGGAAATGATCGCGTCGCATTTCTCGAAGGCTTTCACGAAATCTTGGCGAATCAGCTCGCGAACTTTTTGGGCGCGGACATAGTAGGCGTCGTAGTAACCGGAGCTTAAAACGTAGGTTCCGAGAATGATTCGGCGTTTCACCTCGGCGCCGAAACCTTCCTCGCGCGTGCGGCCGTAGAAATCGAGGATGTCTTGCGGGTTCTTGGCGCGATGCCCGTAGCGAACGCCGTCGAAGCGCGCGAGATTGGCGGACGCTTCCGCGGTCGCGAGAAAATAATAAACCGCGATCCCGTGATCGGTGTTCGGCAAACTGAGATGAACAATTTCCGCGCCCAGCGACTCCAATTGCTTGATCGCCGCATTGACCGCCGCGCTCACCTGAGGATCGATTCCTTCCACGCGATATTCTTTCGGGACGCCGAGCTTAATTCCCTTCAAATCGCGGCCGAGATTTTTTGTGTAATCCGGGACTGGATCGGGGAGAGAAGTCGAATCGAGCGGATCGTGACCGGCCATCACGCTCATGATCATCGCTGCGTCGCGCACCGTTTTCGTCAACGGCCCAACCTGATCGAGCGATGATGCGAACGCAGTCAGACCGTAACGAGAGACGCGACCGTAACTCGGTTTCACGCCAACAATACCCGAAAGCGATGCTGGCTGG
>DATEWZ010000098.1:0-2790 GCA_035257485.1 Chthoniobacterales bacterium | reverse complement strand
GGAGCAAATCTTCAAAACTTTGTTCCCCGCGCCACGGAGCAGAAACAAATGGCACGCTGGAAAAGAAATGGCCAAGCAAAATCAGCCCCGTCCACGAAGCGCAGATCAATGCCAGGATCAACAACCGATGACGCCCAAGCCAATGCACGGGGCGAGTATACCAAGCCGATGCACGTTCGTCATTTTCATTTGTCATTTATCTCGATGCGCCTAACTTCTTTGCCTTCGATCTGCGCACCTGATTCCGCATCGCGGAATCAAATCAGCGAGTGAGGTCGCGAAGATCGACAACGAAATAACAGCTCGCTGAACGAGGAGTCTCCGCCGTGGCGGAGGCAAAACAAAATGCCAAGAGCCACCAATGCGCCGGCGAGCCGGGCGCGGCGCAAACGAGTTTTAAAAAAAGCAAAAGGCTATCGCGGACGCCGCTCAAAACTTTTCCGCTACGCCAAGGACGCGACGATGAAGGCCCAATATTGGTCCTATCGCGATCGCAAAACCAGAAAACGCACCTTTCGTTATCTTTGGATTCAACGGCTCAATGCCGCCGCGCGCGCCAACGGCATGACTTACAGCCGGTTCGCGGAGGGGCTGAAAGCCGCTGGCATCGGGCTGGATCGAAAAATTCTCGCCGATCTCGCCGTCACTGACGACGCAGCATTTAAATCCATTCTCGACCAAGCCAAGAGCGCGCTGGAAGAGAAATCGAAGTCGAAAAAGAAAGCGGCGTAATGATTGTAGGGCGGCTGTGTCAGCCGCCACGGCGTTTCACAGAAACGCCGTACAAAATTCATTGAACGTTGACCGTTAGACGTTCACGTTTCGTTTCATGCATCCGCTCGAACAACTGCGCGACGACGCCCTGCGCGACATCGAATCTGCGCGCGATGAGCAGGCGCTTGAAGCTACCCGAGTGAAATATCTCGGCCGCAGCGGCAGCGTTTCGTCCTGGGGCGAGCAAATGAAAACGCTCGGCAAGGAGGAACGGCCCATCGTCGGGAAGTTACTTAACGAAACGCGCAACGCTGTCGCTGCCGCGATCGAACAGCGCGCCGGAAAACTGCGCTCCCAAAAAGAGAGCATGGCGCTGGCTGGCATTGACATATCGCTGCCGGGGGTCACTGTGCCCAGCGCATACTCTGGGTATTCTGGGTATAGCACCCGTTCGATCGCCCTTACCGGATACTCCGGTTATTTACCGCTTGAGCGCGGCACACTTCATCCACTCACACAGATGTGGGAACGCTCAATCGAGATTTTTCGGCGAATGGGCTTCGCGCTCGCCGACGGACCGGACATCGACGATGAGTGGCATTGCTTCGATGCGCTGAATACGCCGCCCGAACATCCTGCGCGCAACGAGCAGGACACATTTTATCTCCCCGACGGTCGATTGCTCCGGACACATACTTCGACTGTCCAAATCCGGACGATGCAGTCGGCGCCGCCTCCGATTCGGGTGATCGCGCCCGGCGCGGCTTATCGGCGCGATGAACTCGACGCCACTCACAGCCCGCAGTTTCATCAAATCGAAGGACTTTATGTCGATGAAAGCGTCAGCGTCGCTGATTTGAAGGGCGCGCTCGAATTTTTCATGCGCGAGCTGTTTGGTTCCGGAACCGAAGTTCAATTTCGACCACACTTTTTCCCATTCACCGAGCCGAGCCTTGAGGTTTATGTGAAATCAAAAGCGCTTAAAGGCGGCGAGCAATGGATCGAGGTCGCCGGTTCTGGCGTCGTGCATCCTGCGGTTTTCGAAGCGGTCAACAAAGCGCGCGGCGACAAAGCGTACGATCCAGACAAATGGAGCGGTTACGCGTTCGGTCTCGGAATGGACCGTCTCGCGATGATTTTGTTCGACATTCCTGACATTCGTCTTTTTGCACAAAACGATCTGCGGTTTTTGAGGCAGTTTGCATGAGCTTTTTTTCTCATTCTGAGCGGAGTCGAGGAATCTCTTGCTGCTACTTTTGAGAGATGTCTCGACTTCGCTCGACATGACAAAGGGACGAAAATGAAATTCTCAGTTAACTGGCTGCGCGAATTTGTTGATCTTCCGAAGAACGCTGAGGAGATCGCCGAATTACTCACCCGCGCCGGCGTTGAAACGAAAGGCATCGAGACGCGAAGCACGAAGATCGACAAAGTGATCGTTTCACAAATCACCGCTTCGTTGCGTCATCCGAACGCCGATCGTCTGACGGTTTGCGAAGTGGACGACAGCACCGGCGCGAAACGCCAGATCGTCTGCGGCGCGACCAATTACAAAGTGGGCGACAAAGTCCCGCTCGCGTTGCCGGGCGCGAAATTACCGAATGGAACCGAGATCCGAAAAAGCAAACTGCGCGGGGTCGAAAGCGAAGGAATGCTTTGCAGTCCAATCGAGCTGGGTTTGGGCGAAGATGCGTCCGGCCTTTTGATTTTGTCGCCAGATGCAAAAATCGGTACGCCGATCGGTGACCTTTTCCCCGCGGACACGATTCTTGACGTGGAGATCACGCCTAACCGGGGTGATTTACTGAGCCATTTTGGTCTCGCCCGCGAAATCGCGACACTGAGCGGAAAGAAGCTGAAGTCAACGCCGCTTGAAGCGAAGATCGAGATCAAGAAATCAGGGGTGACCATCGCCGCGACACGCGAATGTCCGTTTTTCTCGGCGCGCAAGATCGACAATGTGAAAGTGGGTCCGAGCCCGGAATGGTTGCGCGCCAAGATCGAGAGCGTCGGCATTCGCTCGATCAACAATATCGTCGACATCTCCAATTTTGTGATGCTCGAGCTCGGCCAGCC